>CAYMSH010000017.1:0-30480 GCA_964392945.1 uncultured Planctomycetaceae bacterium
CCATATGCTCGTTCGTGGCGATAGGATCGCTCCTGAAGTGTCGGCTTACCGATGTTGTCCGCCCCGGGCGAGTCGTTGGCACAGTCGCCGCCGCGTGCATCCCGGGCGCCGCGGTCTACTTACTGGGACTCGTTCTTGGCGGCTCGGACCTGATCAGGCTCTGCGTGCTGGCCCCGGTGTTCGCAGTTCTGCTGATTATCACGTATCACATTACCGGCATTGTTCCGTTGCGGCGGGTTCTGGATATTGTTCTCCGCAGGTCCCGCACAGCGATCAATGACCCCGAGGATACCGAGAGTTGATGAACGTTGTCCATATCGCCGATTCGCTGAACCAGGCCATGGGCGGCCCGCCGCGGTCCATAGTCGCCCTCTGCGAGCATCTGGCCCCGCTGGTCGATCGCCTGGACCTGTGCTGTGCGGATCTCGGCGCGGATTTCGGTCCGTTGTTGGACGTCGACGAATCACTTGTCGAACTTACGGAAGTTCCGTGCCGAATCTGGAAATCGCTGAGGTTATATATCCCTAAAGGGCTGCGGGCCGTGCTGAAGACCAAGGCCCGCTCGGCCGATTTGTTTCACTCTCACGGTCTTTGGGCTCCGGCCAACGCCATCGCCGCGACGGTAGCCGCCGGGGCCCGCACGCCGCTGGTAATCTCGCCCCGCGGATCTTTCGACCCCGAAGCGCTGGCCCGAGCCGCGTGGAAGAAGGCTCTTTTCAAGCGGCTGTACGTGAATCGCGCACTGCGTTACGCCTCGTGCATTCACGCTCTGGGCCGGCATGAGGCCGATTGTATACGACGGTTCGGTCTGGACAACCCCATCGCCGTGATTCCGAATGCAGTGAACCCCTCGCCGTGCGGCGGGGCGGAGACCGGGCGGGACTGGGCCTCGGAGTTCGGCGGGCAAAAACTCATCGTGTTCCTCGGGAGGCTGCATCCTATAAAGGGTCTGGATGTTCTCGTCGAATCCTGGCGGCGGCTGGCCGATCAGTTCTCCGATTGGCGTCTGGTGCTGGCCGGACCCGACGAGGATGGATATCTGGCTAAGCTTGAATCACAGGTCAGCGATGCGAACCTGGCCGTTCGAGTATCATTTCCCGGCGGGGTCTACCGAGCCGACAAAGATTCGCTGCTGGCCGCGGCCGACATGTTCGTGCTCCCCAGCCGCACCGAAGGGATGAGCGTGGCGCTGCTGGAGGCCCTGGGCGCCGGGCTCCCGGTCGTGATAACCAGATCGTGCAGTTTCCCTGAAGCCGAATCATGCGGAGCCGGCTTTGTCGCCGATTCGCAGGTCGACTCGCTGAGCGAAGCGTTGGAGAAAATGCTGAAAACGCCCCAGGCCCGCCGACGGGAGATGGGCCGCGCCGGAGCTGCTCTGGCAGTCGATCGCTACTCCTGGGGTCCCGTCGCCGCAGAGATGCTGGAGGTCTATCGCTGGATTCTCGGCATGTGCGATAAGCCCGATTGCGTTCGACTGGACTGATCTTTTGGGATGCCGCTGGGGATATCTTGGCCGCAAATACACATAAAGGCTCAAGAAAAACCCCGCAGATACCCGAAAAGTGCTGCAGACGCCCCGATGCAGCGGCTCGGCGTCTGCGAACAGTCTATGCCTGGCGTTTGTCGTTGCGACGGTTGTCGATGATAAGAAAACAAGAAAAAGACTGGACACGCCGACGGGTCGCGAGTACTATCCCGCCCGGTTCGGGTGCATGTGTAAAGGCGCCCTCGACGTTCCAGACGTTCACGACTAAAGAGTCTTGATCGTGTCTTAATGAAGTGCTTTTTTCGTTTACAGGCCTTGCCTGACGGATTGGGCAATGAAAGGAAGATGGATATGAAGAATCGTTTGCTCGCGCCTACCGTTCTGATGATGCTTGGGGCGATTGTCCTGTCGGCTACTGCGGTAACTGCGGCTGAGAAATCGCAAGAAGATCTCACCGCGATGATCAAGGCGTTGACCGAACGCCTCGAAGCCCAGGACAAGAAGATCTCCAGTCTCGAAGGAAAACTGACCGACGAGGCCATGCACGCCGCACGCACCGAAGAGATCGCCAAGATCATGACGGATATGCGAGCAGACGCCAGCCAGCGCAGCGCCCTTCCCGAGTGGTTGGACAACCTCCAGTTCTTCGGCGATCTGCGCCTGCGTTACGAGCATCGCAGTACTGATGGAATATCGCGCAAAGATCGCAGTCGTTATCGCATTCGTTTGCGTTTCGGCTTCATCAAGAGCTGGCTTGACGATCAGTTTAAAGTCGGCTTCAGGATTGCAAGCGGCGACAACAGCGCCGCACGCAGTACGAACCAGACAATGACCGGCGGATTCACCAAGAAATCGATCTGGCTCGATCAGGCTTACGCGATCTACGCACCCAAGGCGATTCCCGGTCTTACGCTTATCGGCGGTAAGATTCCCAATATCCTTGAGCACACCGACCTTACGTTCGACAGCGACCTGAATCCCGAAGGTTTCGCAGTAGCATATCATCGCGAACTGTGCGGAATCGACGTGTTCGGAAACTTCGCACACATCGTGGTCAACGAAGTCAACCAGGCTAATGTTGCTAATGTTGGTCACGACACCATCCTGAATGTTTACCAGGCCGGTGTCCGCGTCCCGCTGCCTTGCGGCATTAAGGGTACGCTGGCGGCCACATGGTGGGACTTCGAGAACTATGAAGATGCTGCAGTGGCTCTGGCGCCCGGAGGCGCCGCCAATAGCTGGAATCGGGACATGAAGATCCTGAATATCCTGGCCAAGGCGCAGTTCCAGGCTTGCGGGCTTCCGTGGCAGGTATACGTTGACTGGGTCCATAACACTCAGGATCATGACCAGGCCAATGACTTCCAAAACGCTGACGACGGATACGCACTGGGCGTGAAAGTCGGAAAGAACAAGAAGAAAGGCGACTGGTCGGCGGGATATCAGTTCAAGTACATCGAAATGAACAGCACCCCGGCTATCCTGAACGACGCTGACTTCAGTACTGACGGACCTCTCCCCGGCGCGACGACAAACGTCAAGGGACACGTGTTCAAGGTTAAGTACAACCTGACCGACTTCCTGGCCGCCGGCGGAAACGTCTTCCTCGTCAAGCCGATCGTTGGCGATGCCAGCGAGAACAACTTCATCATGCAGTTTGACCTGATCTGGAAGTTCTAGCAGCAAGTCACACAAGCAGATAGTTTCTCCGCAGGCCGGAGCGAGCAGACAGTTCGCTCCGGCCTCGGTCTTTCTGTGGGGACGGATTTTTCGTGTTTCGCGCCTGCGTGGGCCTTATAATGACTTTCTACGGTAGTTAACAGTCTCCGACCCGGCCGGCCTAAGGCTCGTAGCTATGGCGTCCGGGCGATAGGCATGGATGGAAACGTCTATACCTCCCGTGTTTGGAAAGGAGACACCTGATGGCGATTAGCCCCGGTAAAGCCTGGGGGATAATCCGCAGTTGTGTCAAACCGCTGGGATCTGTCCGAATACCACTTAACGACGCGTTTGGATGCTGCCTTGCACAGGACGTGCGGGCCGATCGCGATATGCCTCCCGTCGATCGATCGGCGATGGACGGTTACGCCGTTCGCGCCGCGGACCTGGGCCAATACCCCTGCAGTCTTCGCCTGGTGGGTGAAGTTGCGGCCGGTAGTTCGGCGCGCCCGAAAGTCACGCCGGGCTGCTGCACGAGCATACTTACCGGAGCCAACAGTCCTCCGGGGTCAGACACTGTCGTCAAGATCGAACTTACCAGCCTCGACGACGGCGTGGTTACGATCCACAAGCCGGTCAAACCGCTTTCCAACGTTCGCAGACGCGGCGAGGAGGCCCGCAAAGGCGATGTGCTCCTGCCTGCGGGCACTGTTCTGGACCCGGCGGCGGTCGGGGTGTGTGCTACTGTCGGACTGGCCAGGCCCAAGGTCCGCCGCCGAGCGAAGATCGCACTGCTGTGCACCGGCGAGGAGCTGCGAGATGTATCGCAATCGGCGGGGCCTCACCAGACGCGAAACTCAAACGGTCCGCTCATGCAGGCGATTCTCGCCCGCTCGGGATTCGACAATGTCACTCACGAAATAGTGCCTGACGATCCGCAGTTGACCATAGAGGCCCTCAGGCGAGCGTCGGACAACGCGGACATGACGGTCCTGACCGGCGGGGTGTCTGTCGGGAAATACGACTACGTGCCTGAGTCGGTCAAGGCCATCGGAGCCAAACTCCGGTTCTACAAGATACAGATGAAGCCCGGTAAACCCGTGCTTTACGCGACGCGCGGGTCGAACTCGCATATCATAGGCCTGCCGGGCAATCCGGTAAGCGTGCTGACCAGCATGCACGTCTTTGTGCTGCCTGCGCTGCGAATGCTCTCCGGCGTGAGCCCCGAAGAGGCCAGGCCCTCGCTTAAACTGCCCCTTACCAAAAAGGTTAAATCGCGTTCGGGTCGATCCTACATGGCCCTGGGGCGAGTGGTGTCCCGACGATCCGGACCGGCTGTTGAACCGGTCGGTTCGATGGGCTCGGCCGACATTTACGCCGCATCATCGGCCGACGGCGTTCTCGCCGTTCCGGCGTCAAAGACCCAACTCCCCGCCGGTTCCATCGTCGAGTTCCTGCCCTGGAGGGCGAGCTTGTGAGTAACCGCGATCGGCAAAACCAATCGCTGTCGCTGCGGATATCGATAATCGATAAATGCGAGTTTCGATGCCTGTACTGCATGCCCTCTGAAGGCGTGCCGCTGCTGAGGCACGATGATATTCTCTCCTTCGAACAGATCGTCGATTTCATCAGCCTGGCGAAATCCGAGTTCGATCTGCGCAAAGTTCACCTGACCGGCGGCGAGCCGCTGGTTCGCAAGGGTGTTGTTGATCTGGTCAGGATGATCGCCGAAACAGGCGTCGAAGACCTGGCGCTTACCACTAACGCGTGCAAGCTGGCGGTGCTGGCCGGCGAACTCAAAGCCGCCGGGCTGAATCGTGTCAATGTCAGCCTCGATTCACTCGATCCCGATACTTTCGCCACTCTCACCCGAGGCGGCGGACTGGACCAGGTGATCAAAGGTATTGACGCGGCGCTGGCCGGCGGACTCGGGCCGATTAAGTTCAACACCGTAGTGCTCCGCGGACATAACGATTCGCACCTGGTCGACATGGCCCGCTGGGCGATCGAGCGGGGCTGCATTATCCGCTTCCTGGAGCTCATGCCGATCGGGTACATAAAGCCCGACTTCGAAAAACTGTACGTGCCGTCTGAAGAAATACTCCAAACTCTCAGGGGCGCCTTTGAGCTCGAACCCCAGCCGTTCAACCCCGGAGCCAGCACGAGGTATTTCAAGGCCTCATCTACCGGCGGGCTCCAGGGCCGCCTCGGTATGATCACCGGGCAAAGCAAGCCCTTCTGCTCGAGCTGCAGGCGATTGCGGTTGACGAGCACGGGCAAACTGATCACCTGTCTGGCCCACGGACACGGGCCCGATATCTCAGGCCTGCTGGGAAGCGACAATCCCAGCGACAGGGAGACTCTCAAGAGAATCATAAGCGACGAACTGGACGCCAAGGCTCACCGCGGCGACTTCGACACCGATCACGCAATGGCGTCGGTAGGCGGTTAACCAACCGGAGAGAACAATGAACGATTCAAATTCGCAGCAAGACGCGAAGTTGTCTCACGTAACCGACGACGGCAAGGCCTCCATGGTTGACGTCGGAGCCAAGGAGCCCACCAGGCGAACGGCGCTGGCCGAGGCCTGGGTGAATGTCGGGCCACAGATCGCAGAACTGCTCAGGACCAGCGGCGCGGTGGCCAAGGGAAACGTCCTGGAGACCGCACGCGTGGCCGGGATACTCGCCGCCAAGCGAACCGCAGAGCTTATACCGATGTGCCATCCGCTGGGGCTCGATGTGGTCGAGATCGACGCCGAACTGGACGGCGATAGCGTTCGCATAGTCGCACGCGCGGTCTGCACCGGAAAGACCGGCGTCGAGATGGAGGCGATGACGGCGGTTTCAGTTGCATCGCTCACCGTGTACGATATGGTCAAGTCGGCGTCAAAAGGCGTAACGATTGGCCCGATAAAACTGCTCGAAAAAACCGGCGGCAAGTCAGGCTCCTGGACGGCCGCGGAGAACAACCATGGGAACGGTTAAGGCCCTCTGCATCAGCGAAAACACCGGCGAGCAGAAAACGCCGCTCGAGTCGGCGATGTTCCGAGCCGATCACGGTATCGAATCCGACGCGCACGCCGGCGACTGGCATCGACAGGTGAGCCTGCTGGCCGAAAGCGACGTAGAGACGATCCGCCAGAAGATCGACGATCTTTCTGACGGGGCGTTCGCCGAGAACGTGATCCTGTCAGGCGTGGACCTCAACTCGTATGGACTCGGCACGAAGCTGCGACTCGGCGACGACGTTGTGCTGTCGATATCGCAGATCGGCAAGGTCTGCCACACTCGCTGCCGGATATTCTACCTCGCCGGCGACTGCATCATGCCGCGGCTGGGTATCTTCGCACGCGTCGAATCCGGCGGTCAAGTGCGGCCGGGCGATCGGGCAGAAGCTTTCGACATCGTCCCGCGCCAAGCCTTCCAGGCCGTAGTGCTCACAATAAGCGATCGCTGCTCGCGAGGCGAAGCCCAAGACACCGCCGGACCAGCGACGGCGAAAATACTGGCCGAGTCGCTCGGGGCGAATATCTACCGCACAGAGATCCTGCCCGACGAAAAGGATGTTATCGCCGAGCGATTGAAGCACTACAGCGAGGGGCATTCGATCGATCTGGTGCTCGCCGTCGGCGGGACGGGTTTTTCTCCCCGCGACGTGACCCCCGAGGCCGCACGCGAAGTTATCGACCGCCTGACGCCGGGTCTCGACGAAGCCATGCGAGCGGCCTCGGCGAAAAAAACTCCGCACGCCATGCTCTCGCGGGCGGTGTCGGGAATCGCCAAATCAACGCTGATAATCACGCTTCCGGGCTCCGAGCGGGCCGCTAGCGAGAATCTCCAGGCCCTGCTGCCGGCGCTCGGTCACGGGCTTGAGAAACTTCGCGGCGATCCGTCCGATTGCGGCCGGCCCGAGACAGGAGAGCAAGCCGATGGCTGATCACTTGCCAATACTCGGTATCTCCGGCTTCAGCGGTTCGGGCAAGACCACGCTCATCGAGCAGATCGTTCCGGAACTGCTGGCAAGCGGCCTGAAAGTCGCGATTCTCAAGCACGACGCACACGGGCTGGACGTTGACCGGGAGGGCAAGGACAGCGACAGGTTCTTCAAGACCGGCGCCGACGTGCTGGCCCACGGTCCCGATCAAACGTTTCAGCGAGTCCACAGGAGCGGTGTCGCACTGGACGCGTTGCTGGCCCCGCTGGCCGCCGAATACGATCTGGTGCTGGTCGAAGGACACAAACGCAGCGATATCCCCAAGGTCTGGCTGCTCGCCGCCGACGATGACCCGCCGCCGGTCGAAGTCGGCCAGCCGCTGATCGTACTGTCGCGCGACGCCGACCGACCGGCCGCGGTCAAACCGCTGATCGAGGAATTCCTGACCGATCGCCTGGCGGCCGAACCCCTGTACGGATGCGTGCTGATAGGGGGCAAGTCCCGGCGAATGGGGACTCCCAAGCACCTGATCGAAACCGACGGGGATGGAAAAACCTGGCTGGCCCGGACGATCGAATACATGGCCCAGACGGTCTCGCAGATAGTGATCTCCGGCCCGGGCGAAGTACCGCCCGATCTGTCAGACTACATTCGGCTGCCCGACGCGCCCGACGCCCGCGGACCGATGTCGGGACTTCTTTCGATGATGCGCTGGGCGCCGCGGGTTTCATGGTTAGTAGCAGCATGCGACATGCCGGACCTCACGTCTGAAGCGTTCCAGTGGCTCGCATCAACCCGCACGCCTGGCAAGTGGGCTACAATGCCGAAACTCGCGGCCGCAAACGCCAAAGGCGTAGAGCCGCTCCTGGCGTACTACAACTTCCGCTTCCGAAATCTCCTGGAAGCCCAGGCCGCCGCAGAGAACAACTGCCTCAACGATCTTGCCCTAAACGATGAAGTCGCCACACCGCCGGTCCCGCCGGAACTCGCCGCCGCCTGGCGAAACGCCAACTCACCGCAGGACCTTTGAACCCGGCAAACTAACCCACGATGGGCCAAACCGAAAAACTACTGGCCGGTTCTTGGTGTTGATCGTTGTAAAGGTATGAAATACTCACATGCGAAGAAATATGCAACTTTGGCGTCTGTCGCATTCATCCTGATCCTGCAAGGCTGCCGCGGCGAGCAAACCCAACCGCCTGTCGCCAAGACGCAAGAGCCAGCCGAGTCACCAACAACCCGTCCGGCGAACAGAATCAAAGTTCCAACCAAATCACCGCAGGCGATGGTCCCGCTGAAATACAAAGTGCCGCGTGTGATTTGTTGCACCCCGCACTATTTCATTGGCAATGAGCCGAATGTTGAAAAACTCAGTTACAAAGCTATGCGTCAGCGCCCTGTGTTTATGGTTCCATCCGGTACGAAAAACCTGGCCGCCAATCGTCCTGTAACCAGCAACGAGTTGCTCCCTGTAGTTGGTGAGCTTGAAATGGTTACCGATGGCGACAACAGTGGTGAAGATGGGCATTATGTGGATATAGGTTTTGATCGAAAGTGGATTCAAATCGATCTTGAACAGCTCGCGCGGCTCTATGCGATTGTAGTATGGCATGATGGACATAACTATGCCGTATACCGTGACGTGGTCCTGCAGGTGTCGAACGATCCTGAGTTTTGCAGTGGTGTCCGAACACTGTTCAACAACGATCACGACAACTCGTCGGGCCTGGGCCAAGGTCGGTACAAAGGCTATGTGGAAACTCGTTACGGAAAGATCATAGACGCAGGCGGAGTTCAGGCTCGCTATCTGCGCTTATACAGCAAAGGTAGCAGCAGAAACGATCAGAACAAGTATGTCGAGGTCGCCGTATACGGGCTCGGACAGGTTAAACCGCAGCGTTGATGCGGGACATGCGGTCTGGCTGATGGTAGGATTGTGCTGGAGTATTGGAGCACAAACTTATGAAGGTTGTTACTGCGATTGCTGCGTTGGTCTTGGCGTGCGGGGCTATTGGGATTGGAGCCGAGCCTCGGTTCTCGGCCAGCGGTCTCGATTCGCCCCGTGTTCCGGACAAGGGGCGAACCGCTGCGGTTGTTACTTTTGATGGTAAGCCCTACACGATGGTCTTCAGGCTGCCCTGGGTCGCGGGGTATGTTACCGGCGATGGCGTGGCTTGTCTGCAGGGATACTCCGAGACGTTCGACAAGAAGAACTGCACGGGGTGTGCGGAGATCTGCCAGGATACAGAGTTCCGTTACGCTCGGATGTGGATCGCCCACAAGTCACCGGCTCGGATTGTCGTTCGCACGCGCGGGGCGCTGTGCGATCGCGACGGCAAGATCGCCCATCGCGATCTGGACAGCGGCAGTCCGTACGGAAAGGGCGACTGGGCCGATGAGTGGTTCAGGATATATCCCGACGGGACCTGCACGCGAACTGTCACGATCTACACCGGCATGGCGAAGAAAGCGGCCGCTTCCTGGGGGCGCAAGGGCCACCCGTTTGAGTGCCAGGAAACGATTATCCAGAGCGGCTCCGGCAGGGCGCCTACAAAAGATATCCACGCCGAGGCGCTCACGCTGATGGCCATGGACGGTCGATCGAAAACCGTATCTTTCAAACCGTATCCCAAGGCTGGTGCGTTTCTCAAGGGCGCCAACATACAGATCGTGAACCCAAAGTCGCGATTCAAACCGTTCACGATCGTCCAGGACGACGACGTGACGATCAGTCCGTACTACGGTCCGGACATCGATCGCAAGCACATTGATAAACGCGTTTTCGTCGGCTGGCCGCGAGGCTCCGCGTGGGGCAAGAGCTATACAGTCGCGCTGAGTCACGTGATCGATTGGAAGTTCCACAAGCGAACTGACAAGACTCTGACGCGGACGTATCTGCTGGGCATGACAACTGCAGATACGCAGCGCGAACTGCTCGGTCTGGCCCGGTCCTGGTTGAAGGCGCCGGAGTTGAAGACCGAATCGAAGGGCTACAAATCGCTCGGATACGATCGCACGGAGAAGGCATGGGTGATCGAGAAGACGCTTGCCGCCGCCGGTCCGCTGGTCGTCGAAATCGCAGCAACGAAGAATCGCCCGCTCGTTAATCCGTGCATCATTATCAGGAACTGCGACAAGACGTCGCTGAGTTTCCGCCAGGGCGACAAGCTCATCAAGCCGGGCAAATCGCTGCGGATCGGTCTGGAGAAACGAAAAGACCGCACAGACATGATTATCTGGCGGTCGGTTCGTTCGAGTCAGTCAATCAAGTTTTCGATCGGTTTCTAGAAGTTCTCGTGTTCGGTTCGCGAGATGATCTCTTCCTGGAGTTCGCTTCCGATATCGACGAAGTAGTCGCTGTACCCGGCCACTCGTACGATCAGGTCTTTGTAGTCCTGGGGATTGGCTTGAGCCTTTCGCAGTGTTTCTACATCGACCACGTTGAACTGGACGTGGTGTCCGTCGAGGTCGAAGTAGCTCCTGGCGAGGTTTCCTATGTGGAGGTATCCGTCGCCCTGGAGTATCTGCGGGGTGAACTTCAGGTTCAGCAGCGTGCCGCCGGTTCGTACGTGGTCTATCTTCGCCGCCGATTTCATGACGGCCGTCGGTCCGCGGGTGTCTGCGCCTTGCGTCGGCGAGATGCCTTCTGAAAGCGAGGCTCCGGCTTTTCGACCGTTGGGCAGCGCTCCGGTGACCTGGCCGAAGTATATGTGGACCGTCGTCGGAAGGAGGTTAACGCGGTAGTAACCGCCCTTGGTGTTGGGGCGTCCGTTTACGACGTCGTAGTATGCGTCGAACGATCGCTCTGCCAGTTGATCGGCGTAGTCGTCGTCGTTTCCATACGTCGGGGTCCGATTGGCCAGCATGAGCCTGAGATTCTCGCTGCCCTCGAAGTTGTCCTTCATCGCGGCGATCAGGTCGCTCATCGAGATGGCGCCTTCGTCGAACACGTGGAGCTTTACCGCCGCCAGTGCGTCAGTCAGCGTTCCCAGCCCGACTCCCTGGATGTACGTCGGGTTGTAGCGTGCTCCGCCGTTGTGGTAGTCGGTGGCCTGGTCAACGCAGTCGTTCATCACAACCGACATGAACGGCGCCGGCATTGTCGTGGCGTACAATCGCTCGATGTAGTTGTTGCCGGCGATCTTCAGGTCAACGAAGTATTTCAATTGCGTCTGGTAGGCTCCGAAGAACTCGTCGAACGTTTTGAACTCAAGCGGGTCGCCGCTCTGGGGTCCGATCTGCTTTCCGCTGGCAGGATCGACGCCGTTGTTCCAGACAAGCTCCAGAACCTTAGGCCAGTTCATGTATCCGGTAAGGCTGCAGCTTTCCTTTCCGAACGCGCTTACGGTAACACATCCACTGGGACCGCCGGCGCGTGCGTCGGCGAGGCTCTTGCCTGCATTGATCATTTCCTGGACGATCAGGTCCATGTTGAACATCGACGGCTGGCCCAGCCCGGTGCGCGCGACTTTCGCCGCTCGCTGCAGGAACTCATCGGGATTGCTCCTGGCAAGCTGGATGCACGCCGACGGCTGGATGAGCTGCATGTCCTCGACAACGTCGAGTATCAGGTGCGACACGTCGTTTACGGCGTCTTCGCCTTCCGGCGTGAGTCCGCCAACGTTGATCAGTGCGAAATCCTGGTACGTTCCGCTCTGTTCTTCGGTCACGCCTACTTTCGGCGGGGCCGGTTCATTGTTGAATTTCACCCAGAAGCAGCCCAGCAGCTCTTCGGCGTCGTCGCGCGTGAGCGTTCCGGCCGCGAGTTCCTTCTGGTAGAAGGGCCAGAGGTGCTGATCGAGCCTGCCGGGATTGAACGAGTCCCACGTGTTCAGTTCGGTTATCACGCCGAGGTGCACGAACCAGTAGCTCTGCAGGGCCTCCTGGAACGTTCGCGGCGCGTTGGCGGGCACGTTGCGGCAGATGTCGGCGATCTTCTTGAGTTCGGCTTTGCGAACGGGGTCGGATTCTTCGCCGGCCATTTCTTCGGCGAGATCCGCGTGACGCTCGGCCAGCAGTACGACTGCATCGATGCAGATCGCCATCGCCTTGAGTTCTTCCTGTTTGTCGAATGCTCGCGGATCGTTCAGCGGATCGATCTGGTCGAGATGGCTCTCGATGCGGGTCTTGATGTCCAGCAGGCCCTGGTGATATATCTTGTCGTCGAGGATCGCGTGTCCCGGGGCTCGCTGCTCCATGAACTCGGTGAATACTCCGGCGTCGAACGCGTCGCGCCATTGCGGGCTCATCGCGGCGAACAGCTTCTCTCGCAGGGTCCTTCCGGACCAGAACGGTATGACCTGTTCTTCGTAGGCCTTTCTCACCTCGCTGCTGACGGTGAACGGGGTCCTCTCGCGGCTGGTGACTATGTCGAGATCTTCGAGGCAGTGGCAGCACAGTTCGGGGTAAGTGGGCGTGGCTTTGGGGTGCGGTCCGCGCTGTCCGACGATCAATTCGCCGTCATTTATTCCGATTGACCTGTGAGTGATAACATACTTCAGCGCCAACGCCCGCGCCACGGGCAGCGAAACCGCGTCTGCCGCACCGCTGGCGTAGAAGTTCGTGATCAGTTCCGCTCTCTCGGAAGATATTGACGGTACTGCAGTTACGCTCTGGTGGCGAAGTCTGGTAATTCGTTCATTCATATCGTGTAAACCTGTATATATACGTTAAGTTCCATTATAGCCCCCCAGCCAGCGTATTTCATCTCGTTCTTAGCCACGGATGAACTCGGATGAATCGGATACGGCAACGACGAACGGCGCGAAATGGTAACGGCCAACGGCAACGTGGCTTAAGAAGCCGTGTGTTTCTTGCCGTCGCCGTAGCAATCCTCGCGCCGTTTCCGTCGCCGTATCCGATTCATCCGTGTTCATCCGTGGCTAAAAGCCGTTGCTCCGCGCCGCGGCAATGCGACTTGACGCGCATTGTCGCAAATACGTAGAATGCTCGCTCACTGTACCTGCTGAGAGCGATACTGATATGCCCGGATTCTATCGACTGCTTAAGAATACTGTCCTTTCGGCTGGTCTTGTCTGCACGGCGATGCTTGTTGGTGCCTGCGGGTCTAACCCCTTGCTGGGCGCCGGATCGGCGATCGTGCCGCAATCCCAGGATATCACTCTTAATATTGATGCGGGCAAGGATGATTACTCCGGCCGGGTTGCGATCCGGCTCGACGTGCAAAGACCGACTCGTGCGATCACGTTCCACGCTCTGGAAATGGATCTCAAAGCCGTCATGCTCGAGGGTGACGGCGATACCGTCAAACTGGACTACACCACAGGCCAAAAGGGAGTCGTGACTGCTCTGGCTCCGGAGATGCTCGAACCGGGGGCCTACACGCTGAGAATCGCGTTCGAAAACAAGTTCAATCGCAAGGGCGTGGCGCTGTACAAAACCGAGTACGACGGCGAAAGCTACGTGTTCACGCAGTTCGAGCCGGAGTTCGCCAGGAAGGCGTTTCCCTGCTTCGACGCGCCGGAGTTCAAGATACGCTGGCGGATGACGCTGACGGCTCCGAAGAAGCACATGATCGTGTCAAACACGCCGCCTGAGAAGACCGACATCTCCGGGGCCGTCAAGACCGTTCAGTTCGCGCGGACCAAGCCGATGCCTTCGTATCTTCTTGCACTGGCCGCCGGTCCGCTCGAGGCGATCAAAGTTCGCCGAATGTCGGTTCCAGGACGCATCATCACAGCTCGCGGCCGGAAGCATCTGGCCTGGACCGCTCGGAGTATAAGCCCGAAACTGCTGGCGACGCTCGAGGAGTACTTCGAGTGTCCTTATCCGTACGCCAAGTTGGACCAGATCGCGGTGCCGGAGTTCAACTTCGGCGCGATGGAGAATGTCGGGGCGATCACCTACCGCGACTCGATCCTGCTGAAGGACCCCAGGGGCGCTTCTGTCAACTCGCTCCGCAGGCAGGCGCTGATAATCGCCCACGAGATGGCTCACATGTGGTTCGGAAACCTCGTTACTCCGAAATGGTGGGACGATCTATGGCTCAACGAGTCGTTCGCCTCGTGGATAGCTCTCAAGACAGTCGAGAAGGCGCATCCGGAGTTTGTCCAGGCCGGTAGCGATATAAGTTCCCGCGAGCGCGCGATGGGTTTTGATTCGGCTGCTTCGACGCGTGCGATTCGCCGCAAAGTCGCCGTCGGAGAGGACATGACGCGACTGTTCAACCCGTTGCCTTACCACAAGGGTATGAGCGTTTTGACTATGGTTGAAGACTGGCTGGGACCGGATCGATTCCGGGCCGGCATGGTCGGCTATATGACCGAGCATCGCTGGGGCAACGCCGATGCGTTCGACCTGTCGGCCGCCCTGGCGAAAGTTGACGACAGCAACGTAAACGCGATCGTCAAGGATTTCGTCACGCTGCCCGGGATTCCGCTGGTGAAAGTCGAGTTCACCGCCGTAGACAAGGTGCGGCTGACCCAAAGCCGCTACAGCCTGTACGGACAGTCGGCCCGCACCTCGCGGCCCTGGACCATACCGGTAATGCTCCGGTACTCTGACGGCGAGAAAGACTACACCCACAGGGTGCTCCTGACCGAACGAACGCAGATCGTGAAACTGCACGTCCCGATTCTCCGCAAACCCAAGGGCTGGATCTACCCCAACGCCGACGAGAAGGGCTACTACCGCTGGGCGATGGAGAGGGGCGAACTGAGGAGACTTACTCACTTCGTGCAGACCGAGTTCGACGCTCGCCGCCGGATCGGGTTCCTGGGCAACACCGCGGCGATGTTCTACGCCGGACAGATACCCGCCGATGAGTTCTTGTCGATCGTCAGTTCGTTTAATCTCGACCCGTCGCCGGAGGTCGTGGCCAAGGTTGTCGAACTCCTGGGCCAGGCGCACTACGACTTTGTCACAGACGACATGACCGACAGCTACGCGGCGTATCTTCGAGCCGTGCTCGACCCGGCGCTCCGGAAGATAGGCGTTGTCTGGAGCGCAGACGATTCGGCCAACATCGCCTCGCTGCGAGCCGACCTGATAGGCCTGCTCGGCGAGAAAGGTCGAGACCCCGATATTCTGGAACTGGCCGACAGGCAGGCGAGCAGGTATGTCAGCGATCCGCGCCTGGTTGATGCGAACCTCGCCGAGACGTTCCTGAGACTCTCGGCGATGAACGGAGACGCCGATCTGTTCGATACGTACGCCGAGGAGTTTGAGAACGCCAAAGACCCGACCCGGCGAATGCATTACCTCGAGGCGCTGTCGAACTTCCGGAATCCGAAACTCACCGACAAGGCGCTGGACTACGCGATGAACGGGCCGGTCAAGCCCAACCGCGCGTACAAGTTAATCTTCGGTCAGGGGTGGGACGACACATCCCGCCGAAAACTCTTTGACTGGGTCGTCGCCAATTACGATGCGATAACCCAGCGAGTGCCGGCCCAGGCGTTGCCGTACTATCCCTGGATCGCCGACGGACATTCGCCGAAACTGCTCCGAGACATGCGCGACTTCTTCGGCGCATCGAAGAATCAGACCGACGCGATTAAAGAGGAAGTTCGCAAGGTCAGCGACTCGGTTAACCTGCGCCTCAGGCTAAAGGCCAGGTATCACGACGACATCGTCAAGTTCCTCGACAAGTTCGCCAAGCGCGTTGACAAAGACGCCGATTAGGCGCCAATCGGGCAGCCCGTCTGCCAGTATGATAGTCTCACGCATCTTTCGCCGGATTCGCGCGTGTGTTGTAAGGCAATTCCATCCAGGCACTTAGGTATGTATTTGCGGTTGTGGCACGGGGTTTGCATTTTGAATGGCGGCCAAGACGAACTAAGTTGCAAACGTTTGCTGGATTACATGACACCGCAATAACGACGTACAAGGAGTATGGTTATGTTTCTGGTGAAAAGACAAAATGACACACGCAATCGTATGGGCATGTTCGAGCCGATGGACACGCTTCTGGGTCGTTTTTTCGACGACTTCTCGGCAAGCGACGAGCGTCTGGAGATGTCGGCTCCGGCGATCGATCTGACTGAAAGCGACGATGTTTTCGCTGTTGTCGCCGAACTGCCGGGCATGAGCGAGGCCGATATCGAACTGTCGGTGATGGACGACGTACTGACCATCAGCGGCGAGAAGACAATCGAAGAGCACCCCGATGACAAGCGCCATCACATCGAGCGGCGCAGCGGCAAGTTCAGCCGAGAGGTGCGTTTCTCGACCCCTGTAGACGCGGAAAAAGTGACGGCCGGATTCGTCAACGGAGTGCTGACGGTAACAGTGCCCAAAAGCGATCAGGCCAAACCGCGAACAATCAAAATCAACCACGAGTAGGCTCAGGCGCTTGAGTCTTTAGACGGCTAACATGCGGCGATCCGACTGCGAGACCATAATCCCTCGGACGGATCGCCGTTATATTTTCAGGCTGTTGGGCCGCCGAGAAGCTCTTCGATCGCCTGCTGGGATGCGGCAGGGTCTCCGGCTTCGATCGCCTGGGCGGCTGCGAGCAGGCAGTCGGCCTGGCGGGCGGTGAATGCTCGCGGAGTTTTCGCATCGAAACCGTTCAGGCCCGCGGCGGCTACTATCGCAGCTTTCAGGTTATCGATTCCCAGTCCGGTCATCGCCGAGATTCTTATATGATCGTTCGAGTCGGCGTCGGACTCTTTGTCGCACTTGCTCCTGGCAGACAGGATCGTCGGATGCTTCTGTTCTGAGTCCAGCCAGTCGGGTTCTTCCTCGGCGCCGTCGGGGGCAAGCAGTATCAGGATGTCGGCCTCGGCGGCGCGGTGTCTGGCTCGTCGGACGGCTTCTGAGTCTACGCCGCGGGCTTCCTTCCAGAGTCCGGCGGTGTCGGTCAGCCATATCGGCACGCCGTTTACAACCGCCGGTTCGCGGACCCAGTCGCGCGTGGTCCCGGCCGTCTGATGCACGATGCTGACCTGGCGTCCGACTAGAGCGTTGGTCAGTGTGCTCTTGCCGGCGTTGGGCGGACCGGCGAGTACGACCTCGATCGGGTTGAGGAGTTTCTCGATATCCTTCAGGCCGCCGGCGGCCGCGCGAAGTTGATCGGGCGACGGCTCATGCGCTCGCGCCAATTCGCTGAGCCCGCCGGACCACTGGGCGCTGAGGGTCGCCGTGGTCAGCATGCTGCGTGCTTGCGGCAGGGCGGTAAGCAGTTCGGCCCCGATCGCCGGGTTGTTCCATTTGGCGTGCGTCGCGCAAAGCGGATCGGCTGACTGGTCGTCAGGGCTTCGCGGCTGGGCTCCGAGATCCGCCAGGAGCGACATGAGTCGCCTGGCGATGTGCGGCCCGCCGTGAATATTGATCTCGACGCCGCGAGGAGTTTTGCAGACGATGACCTTGTCCAGGGATTCGCCGGTTCGATTGTCGGCGAGGCGACCGAGTTGGAGTCTGTTTTGCGGATCGTCTTTCCTGTCGCCGATCGGCGTGAAAATGTCGGACAGGATCTCCTCGGCCCGCGGTCCGACGAGAGTAACAACGGCGATTCCCCCTCGTCCGGGTGCGGTGCACAGGGCCGCTGTTGTGGGCTCTTGAGTCACTTGCACGACCTCGATAGCGGTTATGAAACTTACTTCTGCAGCATGAACTTGTAGTACGCAATCGCCACGCCGCGAAGGACGAGATCATCGACGATAGCTTGTGCGATGTCCGATTCGTTGACGTCCTTGCAGATCACACGCGCATCGCCGCCGGTCAGTATCACCAGGGGCCATTGACCCATATCCGTGGCGTAGGCTTCGACCAGTTGGCGAAGTGCTCCCCGGGCTCCGTGAACGAGTCCGCCGATTATCGCCTGGTTGGTGTCCTGGCCGTAGACCCAGTCCGGCTCAGTGATCTTCACTTCCGGCAGCAGGGCGGTCTGCGAGGCCAGCGCTGCGGCGCCCATCGTCAGGCCGGGAAGAATTGCTCCGCCCTGGAATACTCCGTCAGAGTTTACGCAGTCGATCGTGATCGCCGATCCGAAATCCGCGACGACGCAAGCCACGCCAAGCTGGTCGAACGCCGCGACGGCTGCACACAGGCGATCGGTTCCGATCTGCGCCGGGTGCGGGACGTTTGTTTCGATCGGGAGCGGAAGATCGCGCCCGATAACCAGCACGTCCTGTGCGATTGTGCTTTCGGCGGCGGCTTCCAGCGTCGCCAGCGATTCGGGGTTGACCGAACATGCGGCGACTTTCCCGACAGAGCCCATTTCTTCGGACCATATAGTCGCCAGGCCGGCGCCCAGGCCCGAAAGATCGCTGTTGTCGAAGCTCATGATCGAGCTGCTTTTCGTGCCCTGCAGACAGGCGATCTGCACGCTTGTGTTTCCGATGTCGCACGCCAGCACGCTGGGTATGGTCTGATCGGCGTCAGTCATCATTGTCTTCATCCTGCGGATCAAATGTCTTGGAAACGCCCAGTGGCGGCGGGCCTGACTTGCCGCCGTCCTCGCGCTGAACGCAGTCAGTGACCTCTTGCCATATCCGCTCGCCGAGTGCTTCCAGACCCTTGCCGGTTACGGCGCTTATGGCGATTACAGGTGAGTCTACTGCTTTCCTGAACTCGGCCAGTCGCTCATCGCTTCCGGTTAAGTCCATCTTGTTTGCTACAACAATCTCGGTCTTCGCCGCCAGTGCCGGCGAGTACTGCTCCAGCTCTCGCCTTATCGCGCGGTAGTTTTCGACAGGGTCTCCCGTCATGGGGCATATGTCTACTATGTGAACCAGCACTCGCGTGCGTTCGATATGTCTCAGGAAGTCGTCGCCCAGTCCGGCTCCGTGATGGGCTCCTTCGATAATGCCCGGGATGTCGGCCAGCACGAACCGCCTGAAACGCGACAACTCCACGATCCCCAGGCACGGATGCAGCGTGGTGAACGGATATGCGGCGATTTTCGGCCTGGCCGCAGACACTCTTGATGTCAGCGTGCTCTTGCCGGCGTTGGGCAGGCCGAGCATTCCCGCGTCGGCGATCAGTTTCAGCTCGAGACGCAGCTTTCGTTCCTGGCCCGGTTCTCCAGGCTCCCATTCGCGGGGGGCCTGGTTGGTCGCCGACTTGAATCGCGTGTTGCCTCGTCCGCCTTTTCCGCCGTGGGCCAGGCATACCGGTTCAGTCGAATCGCCGAGGTCCTTGAGCATTATCCCGGTATCGGCGTCGTAGATTATCGTTCCCGTCGGAACGCGTACGGTAATGTCTTTTCCGCCGCGTCCGTGTTTGTTTTTGCCTTCGCCTTGATGTCCGCCTTCGGCTGACCAGTGATGGTGTCCGGCCAGGTGCTGCAGCGTGTTGTACGAATCGTCGGCCTGGAGGAAGACGTTTCCGCCCTTGCCGCCGTCGCCGCCGGCGGGTCCGCCTTTAGGGATGTACTTCTCGCGCCTGAACGCCATGCACCCGTTGCCGCCGTTGCCTGCGGTGACAACGATCTCGGCCTGGTCAACGAACATCGCTTTTGTTACTGGTGCGGGATCCATGTGTCTAACAAAAAGAGGATGACGCCTGATCGGGCCATCCTCTGGTTATTCCTATTCGTTCGGCCCGGTGATTGTTCCGGTTTAGCGGGCCCGACCGAGACGCGAATTTAGTTTGCTTCCACTTCGACGTCTACGAAACGACCGCGGAACGAAACCGTACCGTCTTTCAGCGCGAACAGCGTGTCGTCGCGACCGCGTCCGACGTTGTGACCGGGCTTAAACGGCGTGCCGCACTGGCGTACGATGATTCCGCCGACGGCCACAGACTGACCGCCGTAGAGCTTCACTCCGCGATACTGCGGGTTTGAATTACGCCCGTTACGGGTTGAACCTTGTCCCTTCTTATGCGCCATCTTAATGCTCCAGTCTAGCCGCCTTGCTGCGGCTATTGTTCTTTGCGTGTAGATCGAACCCCGAATAATACCGCCATGAGGCGTGGATGTCAAGGGTTTGCAAGCCGGTTTTCTTCGTCTGGGCGAGCGGTGGATCTCAGGCTTCTAGCGAAGCACCCACTTCTTCCCGCTCGGTTTGGCCCTTGAATACGCCGTCGTTCCGGTTTGCCCCTTTATCGTGAAGCTCAGACGCAGCGATTTGTGGAGTATCACCTTGTCCTTTTTCACTTCCGTCACTATGCCGTTTGCGTCGGCTTCTTTGACCGTTACCGGCTTGGGCAGTGTCAGTTCAGCCGTCTCGCCGCTCAGACCGCCGACGAAAACATCGATTGCGCTTGTCTTGTGTCCGATATCCGTCCAGATCGCCACTCCGTCTTTGGCGTTGTCGCGACCGTAGAGTATCTTCCCCATGATGTCGGTGTGACCTTTGAGGAGCGGGTTGTTGTGGCGTTTCTTTATCGCGTTGTATACGCCCAGGGGCAGGCGCCGATTGGCCAGCAAGGACTTGCCGGTGTCGGTATACAGAACGAATTCGGGTATAAAGTCCTGGTCGGAGCCCAGTCTGGTCTCAGGATCTCTAGTCATGTTCGTAACGGTGTACAGCATGTACCAGAATGTTGTCGGGGCCTTCTTGCCGGGCAGCATGACCGTGATCGGCATGGGAGTCTGGGACTCAAACTTCAGTTCCCATGTCGTGGGAACTTCGTACGGTTCTGGGGCTGTCATCGCCTGGGGCAGTATCGAGGCCAGACCGATCAGCAGCGCTGCACAGACTAAAATACGTTTCATTTTTCTAACTCCCGGTTTATCGCTGCCTGACGCATGTACGCAGAATAGGCGCCGGCAAACACAGGGAAAATATAGGTCCTTTTTCGATCGAAGTCAAGTGCGGTTTTGGCTCTTGTGCGGTTGTATGACCGCCGGGTTGCTTGCTTTGGACCGGCATGCTGGTAACATGTGGCGATGAGCCAGGTCGAAATACAGCCCGTTTCGGGACGATCTCAAGCCGCGGCGCTGAGATTTCTAGTCGGTTCGAGCGGGGGCTATCTGAAAACGCGAGCCGCTGTGCAGTCGATGCGGAAGATGATCGAGCGGGCCGGTCCGTCGGCTTCGCGGCTCTGGTGGACCCGGTCCGGCCGCAACATCCTGGCCGCCGCGCTGGTCATCGAGAGCCCGGGACACACCGCCGGGCTCTTCTTCAGCCGGCCCGATACGCCTGGGGTCGATCGACAGCGGCTTGTCGAACTGATCGCAGCGATATCTGAAGATACCCTGGACCGCGGCGTATCGATGGTGCAGTCGCTGATTGAACCGCATCACTTCGATAGAATCGAGGTCCTGATCGACAGCGGCATGTTCCTACTGGCCGATTTGCTCTATCTGGGGCTCGATCTGCTGAGATGCCCGCCGGATCGCTCCGCCGAGCCGGCCGGGCTCATCTGGCGGAGCTACGAACAGTTCACTGAAACCCAGCTGGCCGACGTGATTCTGCGAACCTACGCCGAGTCGCTGGATTGCCCGGCGTTGCGAGGCGTTCGCCGGCTTGAAGATGTCATCACGGGGCACAAGTCCAGCGGGATGTTCTGTCCCGATGCCTGGTGGATCGTCGGCTATCCCGATCAGCCGCCGGCGGGGTGCATTCTCGTTAACGATTCGCCCTATGGCCCCTCGGCCGATATTATCTACATGGGACTGGCTCCGGAGTATCGCCGGCGCGGGCTGGCCCAGGCTATGCTCAACAGGGCGATCCGGCAAGCCGACGATCGCGATCGCCGCGGAGTTTCCGTCGCCGTAGACACCGGCAACCCACCTGCGATGAGCCTCTATCAGCACAACGGATTCATCGAAACCAACCGGCGGCTTGCATATGCCAGGCTGAAAAAACGCTCGTAAAACTCTTGTTTTGAAGCGATTGTGCACAACGTGTGGAGAGAAGTTTTTTTTCGCACCCAACTTCAGGGTCCCCAAGGGCTTGAGCATTGTGGATAACATAGGGCGTCAATTGCAATTGACCAGTCATCTCTGAGTGCTTAAATTCTTCTCATGCTTGCCGAAGGCGAGGGTCATTCGGCCAGCCAAGTCGGTGCGTCAGAGTGGTTGGGTTCAAGTGATCATTGGGATGCTTGACCATAGTTCGTGGGCGTTTGATCGTTTCGAGATTACTTGATAGATGGGTAAAGGAATTACCATGGAAACTGCGGCAGAGCCTTCGTGTGCGGAGCACGCGGCGCAGCAGATTTACCAGACGCTGCGAGAAGAAATAGGCGCACGCAAGTACAACGCCTGGTTCAAGCACGGCACCCGTCTGACTATCGAAGACGGGCACGTGAAGATCGCCGTGCCGAACCCGTTCGTCGCCAACTGGATCGAAGGTCACTACCGCAGCGACGTGGCGCGTGTGGCCGAGGCGCACACCGGAGTGAAGCGAGCGGTGATAGTGACTATCGACGCGGCGCTGGCCGGCGAAACCAAGCGAGGCGACCTGGACGCGCAGGCCGACCTGGTCCAGAAATCAGGAACCGGGCGCTCGCGACGACCGGTTCCGGTCAGGAAGCCGCAGTTACTGGGACACAAACTCGATGATTTCGTAGTAGGCAAGAGCAACAAGCTGGCCTACTCGGCCGCATTGGCGATGGCCGGCGTGAAGGCTCCTCCGTTCAATCCCCTGTTCGTGCACGGAGCCTGCGGCGTTGGCAAGACCCACCTGCTCCAGGGCGTCTGCATGCAGGCGGCCAGGATACATCGCAAGGGAAACCCGCTGACCTGGAAGTACGTGACCTGCGAGCAGTTCACAAACGAGTTCATCCAGTCGCTGCGGGCCAAGAACATCGCCCAGTTCCGGGCCCGCTACAGGAAGCTGGATCTGCTGGCGATCGACGACGTGCATTTCCTCAGCGGAAAAAAAGCCACGCAGGACGAATTCCTTCACACGTTCAACGCCATAGAAACCGCCGGCAGGCGGATTGTCCTGGCTTCCGACGCCCATCCGCACATGGTCGGAGCCCTGAACGAACAGCTCGTCAGCCGATTCGTTTCCGGTATGGTCGTTCGCGTAGAAGCTCCCGACACTGAAACGCGTCTGTCGATACTCATGCGAAAAGCCCGCAAGATGAAACTCCAGACCGACATGGACGTGCTCCAGTACGTAGCCAACCACGTCCACGGATCGGTCCGCGAACTTGAAGGAGCCCTTACCAAGCTGGCCGCTCTTTCAGCCCTGGAAGGGGCGCCTGTGGACCTGGACCTTGCTCGCAGCATACTGGCCGATCACCTGGCCAGAACCGACAGCGCCGTTACGCTGGGTCACATCGAAGCGATTGTTTCGGCGTTCTTCGGAATCACGCCGGCCGACATCCATTCATCGCGACGCACGCGAACGGTTTCGACCGCGCGGATGCTTTGCTTCTTCCTGGCTCGCGGCCATACCCAGATGAGTTATCCCGAGATCGCACAGGCGATGGGCAAGAACCACTCCTCGGCGGTTCTAGCGGTCCAGAGAATGCAGAAGGTCCTAGACGCATCCGGCGAACTGAAATGGACCGGACCGATGGGCGCCAAATCAATGCTGGCCTCAAGACTGCTGGAGATGCTGTCCGATCAGCTTAACTGACCGGCGACGACAACGATTCGAAACCGGGGACTCTCATTCGATATCCGCGTTCAGTCTTCCGATACGTGCGACCAGTCATCGTTCAGCCTGATCCATGACCAGAACGTCGACATCCTCGTTGACAATATCGCCGAACTTGCAGGTTATCTTCATGGGTAGTTGTCGCCTATCGATGATGTGCGGTATTATAAGCGAACTGTCTGGCGCGGCTATCTTTTTTGGCTCGTTACCCCGCGACGCGCTTTGACATGCCTATCGTGGAGGTGTAGTATCTATAGCTCACGATTGCAGGTTCTGAGGCTTCTGCCGGGACATTATTGGATGAATCGTATCAGCCGCATTGTTTTTCTGACGGGCGTGCTTCTCGTGTCCGGTTGCTCATTCTCGGACCGGCAGGGCCCCGTTACGTCAAAACCGCCTGAGCAGAAACCCACTGCGCCGGAGGTCGGCAAGCCGCCGCGGTTCCCGGAAATCATCCGGATGAACATCATCTATATCGAAGTTCCCGCCAGTCAGGCCAGCGGGTCCGAGGATATATGGGACTATCTTGATGAGGAGCCGATCGGCTCGCAGCGATTAGTCTCGCTGGGGCGAAATGGGATTCGCGTAGGACTGGGACGCGCCAAGTCCATGCCGGACATCATTCGAGTATTGAAGAGGATGAGTGGCAAAGCCCTGGCCCGAAGACTCATGGTCGGTCGCTCCGGGGCCCCTCACCATATAGCGCTGAAGCGGAACCAGGGCGTGCAGACGATCTTCAACTTCCGCGCCGATCGAACCCTCGGCGGACAGGACATGCCCCCGGGCGACAACGTGTTATCGACAGTCTGCACCGTCGATGAAGACGATGCGACGAGGATCATCCTGACTGGAATGCCCCAGGTGCGATCGACGAAAATCAGAACTCGATTCCGCAACGAACCAGACGGCGTTAGAATAGTCAACAAGCCTACAATGTTCGGATTCGAAGACCTTATGTTCCAGATGCCGATGAAGCCCGGTGAATTCCTGGTCATCGGACCCGGAGCCGCGTCGCGCCGGCCGCACAGCGTTGGAAGGCACTTTTTCATAGAGAAGAAACAGGGCATGGAGTTTGAAATAGTACTGGTCCTGACCCCGACAGCCGAAATGCTGCCCGACAAGAACCAGAATAACCCTTAACGCCAAGCAATGAACAGCCAAACCAATAATTCGCCGTCCGATCTGCCGGGCGACTTCTACCGTCTCCTGTGTCAGGAAGCCGCGATCGCGATGATCGCCACTGACGCGGATTTCAATATAAAGTACTGGAACCAGGCCGCCGTCGATCTGCTCGGGCTGCAGGCCGATCAGTTGCAGTCGGCGCCGCTGTCGATAGTTGTGCCGGAGTCCAGGCGTGCGCTTCTCGACAAGCTGTTGAGGCGAACGGTAAGGCGAATGGCGGCTTCTCAGTTCGACGTTCGAGTTGAGGAGGACGTTGACGATCCGAAGGATGTAACGGTCTACCTGTCGCCTCTTTCGGATCCCGGCGGAGAAGTCCAGGGCGTCGCGGCGTGGATTATCGACCAGACCCGTCACGTCCAGTTGGTCCACAAATTCAACAAGGCCGAGAAAATGGCCTCCCTCGGCACGCTGGCAAGCGGAGTGGCGCACCATTTCAACAATATCCTCGGCGGCGTGGCTACTTTTGTGGACTTCGCGCTGACATCCGGCGACCCCGGGGCGATGAAACGCGCTCTGCAGATGACGGCCGAAGCGTCGGTCAGGGCCTCGAAGCTCACCCAGTCGCTACTGAGCTTCGCCAAACACGATACCTACCGCGCTGACCTGGCGGACCTGACTGAGGTCATCCTGACTTTTGCTCATCTTGTCGAAAAACCGCTCAGCGAGAAGAACATCAATCTCGAGCTGGACCTGCATCCGGTTTCCGTAGTCGCAGTCGAGGCCAATCGAATGCACCAGATCCTCGGCAACCTCCTGACCAACGCCGAAGAGGCGATGCCCGAGGGCGGGACGATATTCCTGAACATAGGCCCGGGCCACGATGACGCTCACGCGATGCTGACCTTCGCCGACGACGGAGCCGGAATAGACGAAAAGCACCTGGACCTGGTGTTCGACCCGTTCTTCACCACGAAGGGACTGCACTCAGGCGGGCAGCGCATGAACCCCGGGCTCGGGCTTTCAGTCGTACAGGGCATTGTCCTGGAAATGGGCGGTCGAATCGCCGTCAGCCCTAGGCCCCAGGCCGGGACTCAATTTGTCATCACGCTTCCGATCCAGTGCCAGAACGACGACTTCGACAGCTAGAGGGGCCCTGATAACCATGAAAGCCATCGCCATAATCCCGGCCAGGTACGCATCGACCCGTCTGCGGGGCAAGCCGCTGCTGGACCAGACCGGGATGACGCTCATCGAGCATGTAGTCCGGGCTGTGCGAACCGCCAAGGGCATACAGGACGTAGTTGTGGCTACTGACGACGCCAGGATCGCATCAGCCGTCGAAGCTTTCGACGGAGCCTGCGTAATGACGCGAGACGATCACGTCAGCGGAACCGATCGCCTGGCCGAGGCCGCGGAGATACTCGAACTGGACGGCGACGATATTGTCGTCAATGTCCAGGGCGACGAACCGGAAATGCCCGGGGCTTGCGTAGATCAACTCGTGGGGCTGCTGACCGAAACCAACTGCCCGATGGCGACTCTGGCCACTCCGCTGGGATACCAGGAGGCCGGCGATCCGAACAAGGTCAAAGTCGTGCTTCGCGGTGACAAGCGGGCGCTGTATTTCTCGCGTTCGCGCATTCCGTTCGATCGGGATTCCGAGAGAAACGTTCAGTATCTGCTGCATCTGGGGATATACGCCTATCGGGTCGAGTTTCTCAAGTGGTATGCCTCTCAGGCGCCGACGCCGGCCGAGCAGACCGAGAAACTCGAGCAGCTAAGGGTTCTCGAAAGCGGGTTCGACATTGCAGTCGGCGTTACCGACTACCACGGACGCGGCATAGACACCCCGGAAGACTACCAGGAGTTCCTGGCTCGCCACGCTGCTCGGTAAGCATTTCACGCGTGAGTTTTCGCTGTTTTGCAGAACGAAAACAACAACTTCCTGCGGTTGCGGGTTGATTTTGGAGCCTTGATTGGATAAAGTGCCACTCCATGAGCGACACCATGGATTTACTGAGGTCCGTAAAGGACACCACCGACGAAACGGAATTCTACACCCCGCTGCCCGAGGGATACAAACTCGGTCAGACGCGATATGTGGCGGTCTTCGGGACCGTCATCAGCGGTCTTGGGAAGGGGATATTCTCTTCTAGCCTCGCCAAACTCCTCAAAGATAAGGGCTTACGCGTTGCGCCCATCAAGCTGGAAGGCTATTTGAACATAGACTCCGGCACGCTGAATCCATTTCGTCATGGCGAAGTGTTCGTCCTGGACGACGGGATGGAAACCGACATGGACCTCGGGACTTACGAGCGAATGCTCGATCAGGACCTCACAGGCGCCAACTTTGCAACCAGCGGGCAGATATTCGACACCGTGCTGAGCAAAGAACGTGCCGGCAGCTATCTCGGACGCGACGTGCAGATGATCCCCCACGTTACCGGCGAAGTTAAGATGCGACTTCGTGAACTGGCGATGAAATCGCAGGCAGACGTGGTCTTCATCGAGGTCGGCGGCACTGTCGGCGATATCGAAAACGCTTTCTATATCGAGGCTCTGCGAGAGCTTAGCTACGAAGAAGGCGAAGGCTCGGTCCTGTTTGTCGCCCTGACGTACGTTCTGAGTCCTCCGGCTCTCGGCGAGCAGAAATCCAAAGCCGCACAGCTCGGCATCAAACGCCTGATGGAGTTCGGCATACATCCGCACCTGCTCGCCTGTCGCGCCGAGGACCGGGTTACTGACAAGGTCCGCCAGAAGATATCCATCTACACCAACGTGCCGCTGAACCGCGTATTCAGCATGCACGATCTGCCGAGTATCTATCTCCTGCCTCAGATAATGCGCGAGGAGGGGCTCGACAGCGAAGTGGTCCAGATGCTGAATCTCGGAGGACTCATAAACTCCGCTGAAGACGCACGCAACGCACAGGCCTGGGAGAAGTTCTCCTCCCGGATCGACAAATACTCCCACGAAGTGACGATCGGGATTACCGGCAAGTACACCGCGCTGCGCGACAGCTACGCCAGCATCATCAAGGCGTTGGAGCACTCGGAAGTCGCCAACGACGCCAAAGTCCATATCGAGTGGATCGACACTACGACAGTTACCGACGCAAACGTCGCTGACGTGCTCGCCAAGGTCGATGGCATTATCGTTCCCGGCGGATTCGGCGTACGCGGGACCGCGGGGAAAATCGCGTGCATCAAATACGCACGCGAGAACAATATGCCGTATCTCGGCATATGCCTGGGCTTCCAGATGGCCGTCGTCGAATACGCCAGGAACGTATGCGGACTCAAAGACGCAGACAGCACTGAAATAGATCCAGATACCAAGACGCCCGTGATAAGCATTCTCCCCGAACAGAAGAAGATCGAGGGGCTCGGCGGGAACATGAGGCTCGGCGGCCAGGACGTTGTGATCGCTCCAGAGACAATGGCTTGCGAGCTCTTCGACGGAGCCCGGCACATCCGACAGCGCTTCAGGCACCGATACGAAGTTGATCCCGACTATATCGCCCAGCTTGAAGCCGGCGGACTGATCTTCTCCGGAAGACACGGCAAGCACGAGATCATGCAGATCCTCGAGCTGCCCCGAGACGTGCATCCGTACTTTGTGGCCGCTCAGTTCCATCCGGAACTGACGAGCCGACCGCTCAGGCCCCAGCCGATGTTCAGGGGACTGGTCAAAGCGGCGATCGAAACGAGATAGTCTCATCCGGCCTGTTGTAGCCGAAGAGACGTTACCAACCTGACATCACGCGAAACAAGGAATATACCCATGACAGACGAACAGGCCCCCGACCAGACACCCGAACCGTCCAAGATCATTATCGACGACGACTGGAAGAAGCAGGCCCAGGCCGAGAAGGAACAACTCGCCGAGCAGGCCAAAGCCGACAAGACCTCCGAAGGCGAGGCCCCGACCCCGGATCAGGCGGGCGATGCGGCTCCCGGCCCCGACGGACAGCAACCCAGGCAGATGCCCCCGGCGAATTTCACGACTCTTGTCAGCTCCATCGCAACCCAGGCGATTATGGCTCTCGGCGGATTCGCCGATCCGAAAAGCGAGAAGGTCATGGTCGACGTCGAACTGGCCAAACACCACATCGACACCCTCAAGGTTCTCGAAGCCAAGACCAAAGGCAACCTCGACGAAGAGGAAGCCAAGCTCATGGAACAGGCCGCCTACCAGGTGCAGATGATGTTCGTACAGGTCATTCAGCACCTCAGCGGACAGCAGCCCGGCCAGGACCCCGCAGGCGGAAATCCCGTCGAACAGCCGTCAAATTAAACGGTTAGAAAATACTCATAAAAATCTGAATAGCCCTTGTATTCCTGATAGGTCACGGCTATACTATAAGTGAGCGAGCGTGGGGCTGCCCAAATGGAGCCCCTTCCGGCCGGCGAGGTCTTCTCCCTCCTTTCCCTCGTCGGCCGGTTTGTTTTTATATGGCCCAAAGGGAGGTTCGGCTGACTATAACCCCTGATAAAGTAAGGTGATATCGGTTTGCCAGCTCGCTGTTACTCCCATGGGAGCCGAAGCTAAGTCTTTCACCCGCTTTTTGCAGGTTATCCGGTATACACAGTTTAGGGGAGAATCATCGCCGATCTGTGAATTGGAAGTAGCCAAAACCGAACGAAAACGCGAAAAATAGGAAGTCTCTATTCCGTCGTGCGTTACGCATTTTCGAATAAAGGACTTATTAGTGAGTCATTGCATATGCCAGGGCGTTAACGCCGATCCGGATTGCATCGGCGTCGGCGTATCCCCGGTTGTAGGCGAATCCCAGCTGTTCCCAGCCGTTTCCGAGCCCAAGCGATGAGTATATGACGCCCAACTGTCCATCGATTTTTACGCCTTCAAGTGTCGGGGCGTTAAGGTCTGGAGACGTTGCTTTGACCATGTCGCTGTAGTTGACGGTGCGCACCGCATAAGGCATCTGGTAGAGTTGCGAGTCGCCCTTGATTCGAGCCAGTTTGTGTTTGGGCAGGGCTCGTTTCAGTTCGCGCTTGAACGCCACGTCGAACGCTTTTCGTCCGGCTGCTGCGTCGGCTATCAGAACGCCGCCGCCTAACAGGTACTTTCGCAACTGGACCACTTCGGCGTCTGTCAGCTTGAAGTCACGCAGGCCTGTCATGTAGAGCACCGGATACTTGAACAGCTTGCCGGATCCAAGTTCGACCACTTGGCGTTTGAACTGGACTTTGAGCGTTGTGTTCTTGGCGATGTACTTCATCAGGTTCGGCAGTCCGTGGTTCGTCGGGTCCCAGTCGCCGTTGTGTATGACTTGTCCGATCACGAGTTGGTCGCGGCTCGGTTTGCCCTGCTGGTGGTAGATCTTCGAAACGCCCCATGCACGCGCGTACTGCATGTTGGCCAGCACGCTGGTGATGATGTTCACGCCGAGTTTGATCGCGTCGTCCTGGTGGTAGAGCACTCCGCCTTCGATCGGTTTCTTGGCCACGTCCCATCCGCAGTTCAGGTCGATAGGGGAGTAGATAATCGCCGGGCGGCAGCCAAGGTAGATCGCCTCGATGTACGGTTTCATGTCCTGGAACGGGTTGGTGTCTTTGCGGACCCGCATCGTCTTGATCGGGTAATAGGCGCTGAACAGCGGCGAGTCGGTGTCGATCGCGGCCAGTTGGCGGTTGGGGAATATCCGCCTGATTTCCTTCAACGCCGTGTCGCGGAACTCCTGCCGGCCGCACTGGGCGTGGACCACGAGCGTGCCGCCGTCGAGCAGGTATCGCCTCAGGCTTGCGATGGTGTCCTCTGAGAGTTTCGGCATCGGCGTCCATCCGGTCA
>CAYMSH010000018.1:0-4156 GCA_964392945.1 uncultured Planctomycetaceae bacterium
ACCGTCAGCTTACCGCTGGCGGCTTGGAATCGCACCTTTCATATATTCACTCCAGGCCGCGGACCTTGTAGACGCCCTTAAAGGCGAGGGGCCGTTCACGGTCTTCGCACCCACTGACGAGGCGTTCGCAAAGCTGCCGAGCGGGACTGTCGAATCGCTGCTTAAACCTGAGAACAAACAGAAGCTCGCGGCGATACTGAAGTATCATGTCGTCTCCGGATCGGTCAGGTTGACCAGTCAGGCCTTGAAAACTCTGCAGGGCGACAGCCTGAGCGTAATGTCGGCCGGGCCGGCGGTCGTTGGAAAAGCCCAGGTTGTCATGGCCGACATCAAGGCCTCCAACGGCGTGATCCATGTAATCGACAAGGTGCTCATGCCGAAGCTTCCGGCCCCGGCTCCGGAAAGCAACGCCGCCGGCGTGATCGAGCTGGCGATACAGCGCGGCGTGCCGCTGTTTAACTCCGGCAAACCTGAAGCCTGCGCCGCGGTATACGAGATCACGGCCCAGTCCCTGCTGGCCGGTCACTCCCAGGCCCTGGGGGACTCGGCCTGCAAGAGGCTCCGGGAAGCTCTGGTTCGGATCGAGAAATCCAGCAATCCCACCAGCAACGCCTGGACCCTGCGACGCGCTCTGGACAACGCATATCGATCGCTGAAAAGAAACTCGACTCGCTGAACGTGCGGTTTGTTCTAACTCAGCACGGCGGCCGGGAGATATCAAAACTCCCGGCCGCCATTTCATGCCGAAGCGCCGCACCTGCCCGTTCGGCAGACAGGCTCCCAATTGCGACTACGGCAGCCTTGGCGGCGCGACTTTGCGGTTGCCCTGCTGCAATTGCCATTTGCCTATCAACCAGTCTTTTGGTTGAATACGGTGTGTAAACTACTGAAAGGATGGCAAGATGAAGAGATGGATTGCAGTTATTGCGTGCCTGGCGTTGGGGCTGGCTTGTGCTGATGGGGCGGTTGTTCTGGAGTCGGCTCGGGATATCCCTGTCGCCTACGATGTTGATGTCGTAGTTGTCGGCGGATCGACTGGTGCTGTGGCGGCGGCCGCCCAGGCGGCTAAAGACGGCGCGAAGGTGTTTCTCGCCGCGCCGAGGCACTATCTCGGCGACGACATGTGCGCTACGTATCACCTGGGTCTGGAGACCGGGGAAATGCCCAAGACCGATCTGGCGAAAAAGATATTCACGTTCTCGCCGCCGGCGCAGGCTGCGAAAGTGAAGCTTGGCAAGAATCCCATACCGCTGAAGTACAGCGCCGATATTCCGTCGGCGGGAGTTCACAAAGACAGCCGCCGTCGGCCGATGCTTACTGACGGGTACTACGCACAGGCCGCCAGGCAGAGCGTGCAATATGACGGCGACGTTACGTTGACGCTCGACCTGCTGAAGACCCAGCCGGTAAGCGGCGTCCACCTCGTTGCGTTCCATCGCCTTGGCGAATTCGAGGTCGCCAGTATCGCTGTCTCGCTCAGCGAAGATTCCAAGACCTGGAGCAAGCCGGTTGTCGTCGCCAACAAGCATCTCGGCAAATCGGCTGGCACGGATACTCCGCTTCAACTGTCGGCGTATCTGAGCGGTAAGGTGCGTTAGGTTCGCATTGCTGTCAAGAAAGTGTCGGTGTGCAAGCGGGTGTTGTTCGGCTTGTTCTACGTTGACGGACTTGTAAAGACCGCCGCTCCGGTCGAACACAAATCCGAGCCGAAATTCGAATTCGCCACGCCCACGCCGATGCACGTTAAGCGCACGCTCGACGATGCGCTGCTCGACGCCGGCGTGAAGTTCCTTTACGGATGCTACGCTACCGACGTGCTGATCGACGCAAGCGGCAAGCCGGCCGGTATCGTGATGGCCAATCGCGCCGGGCGCCAGGCCGTGCGGGCCAAAGTTATAATCGACGCGACTCATCGAGCGATCGCCGCGCGAGCCGCCGGCGCGAAATTCAAACCATATCCAGCCGGCGAGCAGGAATTCAAGCGGATCACGTTCGGCGGGACGCCTTCAGCCAAGATCACCACGCAGGCGAAAAAAGTCGGGTCCGTGCAGCGGGGCAGGGGCTCGGGCGACTTCTACGAATACTCGCTGACGCTGCCGATGAAGGATTCGTCATTCGCCTCGTTCGCTGCGGCCGATCAGGCCGCGCGAAACCTCACCTGGCATGACGGTCAGCTCGGCGGTGCGGAGTTGTTGTTCCAGGTTCCGCCCGATCCCATGACCGGCCGCAAGAGCCTCGCCGGCGATTGGACCGGCGCGATGGCGACTGACCTGGACGCTTTTCGACCCGCGGGCGTCGATCGTTTCTACGTACTCGGCGGTTGCGCCGATATTTCGCGGAAGGCGGCCGGTAAGCTGATGCGTCCCGTGGCGCTCATGGATTTGGGTGATTTAATAGGTCGCTCGGCCGCTTCTGACGCCAAGAAGATTTCCACGCCGGCGAAGTTCAGCGAGATCAAAGTCGCCGCCGACAAAGCGGTTTCGCCGGTAAGCGGCGAGGTCCGCGAAGTGCTCAAAGGCGTTCGCTCGACGAAGCAGGACCTGCCGACGATTCACAGCCAGGCCCGCGGTCTGCCGGTCATCGGCAAGTATGACGTAGTGGTCGTCGGCGGCGGAACCGGCGGGGCTCCGGCGGGCATCTCGTCGGCCAGGAAGGGCGCCAAGACGCTCGTGGTCGAAGTGTTGCACGGACTCGGCGGCGTCGGTACGCTCGGCATGATCGCAAAGTATTACCACGGAAACCGCGTGGGCTTCTCCACGGAGATCGACAAGGCCGTCGGCGGCGGGGCGTGGAACGTTGAAAAGAAAATGGAATGGTACCGCAGCCAATTAGTCAAGTCCGGAGCCGACATATGGTACGGCACGCTCGGATGCGGGATGCTCGTCGAGAACAATCGCATAACCGGCGTGGTCGTCGCCACCCATCACGGTCGCGGCGTGGTCCTGGCCGGAACGGTTATCGACGCCACGGGCAACGCTTCGATGGCCTCAGCCGCCGGCGCCGAATGCACCGTGATCGACGCCGAACACATTTCCGTCCAGGGCACGGGCCTGCCGCCGCTGGAGCCGGGAGCCGGATACACCAACACCGACTGGACCTTCCACGATGACGACGACGTGCTGGACATGTGGCGCATGTTCGTCGTGGCCAAGGCCAAGTACAAAACCGCCTTCGACCTCGGCCAGCTCATAGACACCCGAGCCCGACGGCGAATTGTCGGCGACGCGATCGTCATGCCGATGGACATCCAGAACAAGCGAACCTTCCCTGACACCATCGTGGTCTCCAAGAGCAACTTCGATAATCACGGATTCTCCAGCCATACGATATTCATGATCAAGCCGCCGGACCGCGCCGGGCTCGTGGCCCACGTGCCGTATCGCTGCCTGCTGCCGAAGGGCTTTGATGGGATACTCGTGACCGGGCTGGGAATCAGCGCACACGGCGACGCGATGCCCGTGCTGCGCATGCAGCCGGATATCCAGAACCAGGGTTACGCCGCCGGCCTGGCCGCAGCGATGGCCGCAAAGGAAGGCACAACCGTTCGCAGTGTTGACATCAAGGCGCTGCAGAAGCAACTGGTCGCCAAGGGCAACCTGCCCAAGAGCGTCTTGACTGACAGGGATTCGTATCCGATGTCCAGCGACAAGATCGCCGAGGCCGTCAAGTCCGTCACGTCGGGCTACAAGGGCATCTCGGTTATCCTGGCCCACCCCGCGGCCGCGCTCGATCCGCTGAAGAAAGCCTACAAGCAGTCCGACCCCGGTCCGGAAAAAATCGTCTACGCTCACATACTCGGCATGCTCTACGATCCCGCCGGCGCAGAGACCCTCGCTAGCACAATCAAGACGATGAAGTGGGACAAGGGTTGGAACTTCCGCGGCATGGGTCAGTTCGGGCGCACCACCAGCCCGGTTGACAACCTTATAGTCGCTCTTGGTCGAACGGGTCAGACCAGCGGGATCGACGCCATACTCGAGAAGATCAAACAGTTGGACGCCAAGAGCGAGTTCTCTCACTACCGTTCAGTGGCCATGGCGTTGGAGGCCCTCGGCGATCGGCGCGGGGCCAAACCGCTTGCCGATCTGCTGGGCAAACCCGGGGGGGGGGGGCCCCCCCGGCGGGGGGGTAAATACGGGGGGGGGCCCCCCCCCCC
>CAYMSH010000018.1:4166-30317 GCA_964392945.1 uncultured Planctomycetaceae bacterium
GACGTTCGAGGCCGCACCCCGGCCAGCCGGGTAGACACGAGCACTCGCAACAATTCGCTCCGCGAGTTGATCCTGGCGCGCGGACTTTATCGTTGCGGCGATCACAAGGGACTCGGCGAAAAGATCCTCAAACAATACGCCAAAGACCTTCGAGGCCACTACGCTCGCCACGCTCAGGCGGTGCTTGCCGGCAAGGCGCCTTCGAAGCGCAAGTAAGGTAAATCCGTATTAGGTCGAACCATATGGTGTTCTTGTACGTAGGAGTTGTTATAGTATCGTTCCGGACTTGTCAGGGTCATCCGGCACAGCGGCTTTAGTCCGCGCTTGCGAACCCCATGATCCGTACGCCCCGATCGGGGCTTTTTGAAATTATCGATTTTCTGGGAACATTAGTGGTCAAGAAAGCGTCGAATAGTATGGAAGGCCGAAGAGGCGCTAAAGGCGCCGCGGGCGGTCCTGACGGACGCAAGCCCATCGCCTTCGACGACCTGACGCTGGTCAAGAGATTCCGCCAGGGAGACATGGAATCGTTTTCCCTGCTGGTGGCCAAATACCAGGATCGGATTTACAACATGTTGCTTCGCATGTGCGGCCGGGCCGCGGATGCTGAGGAATTGGCCCAGGAGGCGTTCCTTCGAGCGATGGAACGTATAGGGCAGTTTCATGGAAGGAGCAAGTTCTATACATGGCTATTCAGGATAGCGGCAAATTTAGCGATATCGCATAGACGGCGAGGCGGACGGATTAAGTTCCATTCGCTCAGCGGACCTGAAGACGGCGACTCCAGCGGAGCCGATGCGCTTACCTCGCCTTTGGCGTCGAGGCGCCAGATCGGACCGGCAGAGGCCGCAGAGGCCGTAGAGACAAACGAATGTGTGATGGACGCGCTGGGACAGCTCGACGACGAGTTCCGCCTGGTGATAGTTTTACGTGACATTGAAGAGATGGACTATGCACAAGTGGCCGATGTAATGAATGTGCCGGTAGGTACAGTCAAAAGCCGCCTGCACAGAGCCAGAGCGATGTTAAGGGACAGGCTCAAAGGCCTGTTGGATGATTATGAGTGAAGACCGAGACAACATGAGACAGTTGCTGTCGGCCTACATTGACGGTGAGGTCACGCCCCAGCAGGCGGCCTCCATTAAGCAGGCCGTCGCAACGGACCCCGAACTGGCGATCGAACTGCACGAACTCAAGACCGCCAAACAACTTCTGCTTGGACTCCCCAAAGAACGCGCCCCGCGCGGATTCGTGCGAAAAGTAATGGTGCGCGCCGAACGAAAGCACCTGCTGGGCGATCATCACGCAGGCGGCAGATTCGCCGCGGCCAGATGGATTACGCTGGCTGTGGCCGCTACTGTGCTGCTGGCGGCGGGAATCGGCCTGATCGCAGTCTACAGACTCAACGATAATCGCCGGCCTCCCGAGATAGCTATCGGCGGGAACGACGATCGGCGCGACCTGGATATCTCCAAGGATACCGGCTCCGCTGCGGATCTGGGCAAGAACGTGACTGATCTCGGCGGCGTTGCCGAAAAAGGCCGCGGGACTGATGGAACTACGATGGGGCTGGACGGCGGCAAGAGAATTATTGTCAACGACGAGGCGTTTCACCTGGCGATGACCAACGCGACGAACGCATCCATATACACCCATGACGTCAGCGATACGCTTAATGTTGTAAACGAGACGCTTCTTAGCAACAGCGTTCAGCCGCTGCAGTTGGATCCGGGTTCCAGCGTTGCGAAAGCGACGGGAAATGCTCCAGAGGCCGTCGATAAGAAAGCCAACGTTTCCCGCGGGGAACTTAACTTCTACTACAACAAGAAGCAGGATGAAGAGCAGGTGCAGATCGTTGTGCTGGCGACCCCCGACGTGATCCACAAGGTTAACGGCGCCGTGAATCGGCTTGCCGACCGACAGATGGTATCCCAGGCTCCTTGGCCGGGTGATCGGTATGACGCCAAGAGGGGATCGGTGCTGGCCCGTCGAGCCGGACCGGCCCGCCCGACTAAACGCGATCTCGGCGAAGGCCTCGCCGCAGAGCTTGCGATAGCTCGGGCTACCGATCCCGCATCCGATCCGACTAGCGACTCGCCTGCTGGCAGGCGAGCCAAGAGCAAAGGCGCCGCCAAGGGCGTATCGGATGATTCCACGAACGTCGGCAAGAGTGCTCCGGCTCCAGTTAAGGCTGCGGCGGTTACCCCGCCTGTTGCCGCCAAGGCGCCCGCTGCTCCAGTGGTCGTCGCCAAAACGCCCAGGCCCAAGCCGTCTGCAGGCGTAGGCGGACATACGCAAATCGCCACCAGCGAAACCGATCCTGCGCCCGCAGGAACTGCGATCTCCCGGACACGCGGCTCGTCGGCGCTGGCGAGCAAGAAAACCAGCGAACCCGATACTTCCCAGGCCGCCACGGCTGGGGAGGACGCCAACGCCGCCGTTAAATCCCGCGTCAACACCGAAAGCGCGGGGGCCGTAGTTAATGGTAACGGCTCCGGGGTCGCCACAGGCGGCTCGGCTACTGACGCCATTGCCGGAGCTGACGGATGGGTCGGTAAGATAGTCAAGCCGTCAACCCCCCAGGCCAAGCCCAAACGCTCGCCGTCGGCCAGACCCCTGGTCGCCGGACCTGAGCCCGTGCCTGGGCAGGCCGAGGCCGAGCTTGCCAAGAGCGACGCGACAGCCAGACCGTTTGGTGATATCCTGGCCGGCGCCGGACGCAATCGTAAGAAATACGAGGCATTCGACCAGCGCGAAGAACTCCAGGATATGTCCTCGCAGATCGCCAAGGAGCAGAAAGCCGGTAAGTTGGGCAAGGACCTGGACGTACAGTACAGTAAGCTCAACATGGCCATACGTCAGCAGATATTCAATGACGATGTCATGCGCAACGTACAATCCCAGCGTGACAACGGAGTTAACGTTCAAGCACTGGTGATCAACATCAACCGGCGACGCATCAGGAAGGCCAGAACCCCGGCGACCCAAAACGCAACGTTTCGCGCTCGGGGCGGAAGGGACTTCCAGGCTGATTCAGCTCCATCGGCTCCCGCCAACGAATCGACGACGCAAAGAGCGGCCAAGAAATCCGTTAAGGATTGACGATCGCCTGCGCTCAAGTGAAAGCCAACATCAACGACAATGTGGGGGGATTGGGAATGTCGCCTCGGCCTTTCGCCGTCAGCCGTTAACTTGGATATTGGGTGTTCCTTGTTGTTCTGTTGGATATTCGCCGTTTACCCCTTCTCCTCACTAATCCGACATGAACCGAAAAAAAAGGCTTACAGACCTTGAACCTCAGGGGTCCAATCACGTACTATATCCGACCCGCGTCGTGACGTTCTCCGGGCGATGCGGCGGTATGTTCGGCACAGCCGATTAGGCGGCCGGGCGGGGGTTGGAGATGACATTCGTTAGTAACCTCCGTAGATATGGAAAAGGAAACGATGCACCTGATCGAAATTAAGGAATTGCGAAAGGCTTTCGGGCCGATCGTGGCCGTCGACGGCATATCGTTTACCGTTGACAAAGGCGACGTGCTGGGCTTTCTCGGGCCCAATGGCGCCGGTAAGTCCACGACAATGAAAATGTTGAGCGGCTTCCTGCCTCCCGACGGCGGAACTGCTCTGGTAAACGGACACGATATCATCACCGATGTCATAAACGTGCGTCGCTCGCTGGGCTACCTGGCGGAAAACGCTCCGGCGTACGATGAGATGTCGGCCATGGGTATGCTGAAGTTCGTCTGCGACGCTCGCGGGATCAAGGGCGCGGCAAAGCGGCAGGCCATCGACAAGGTCGCGGTAAGCTGCTCGATCACCGGCGTGATGCACCAGCAGGTCGGTACGCTGTCCAAGGGCTACCGCAGGCGCCTTGGTCTGGCCCAGGCCCTGATCCACGATCCGGATGTCCTGATCCTCGACGAGCCGACTGACGGCCTGGACCCCAACCAGAAATACGATGTGCGAAACCTCATCAAGTCGATGGCGTCGGAGAAATGCATTGTGATCTCCACGCACATCCTGGAAGAGGCCGACGCCTTGTGCAATCGGATAATCATAATCGACGAGGGCGCGATCCTGATTGACGAAACGCCCGAGTCGCTTACTTCAAGACACAACGATTCACTGGACCAGGCTTTCCGCGACCTGACGCACCCGGCTTCCAAGGCCAAGGCCCGCGCCAAAGGAGGTGCGGCATGAACGGATTTACAAGCGTATTCAAACGTGAGTTGAAGGCCTATTTCTCGACGCCTATGGCGTATGTGTTCATTGTGGTGTTCCTGTGGTTCAGCGGATACCAGACGTTCCAGAGAGATTTCTTCAAGATGAGACAGGCGTCGATGCAGGTGTTCTTCAGCACCATCCCGACGCTGTTTTCCATCCTCGTGCCGGCGATTGCTATGAGATTGTGGTCCGAAGAGCGTCGCAGCAACTCGATAGAACTGCTGTTTTCGCTTCCGATCACGACTACGCAGGCCGTTTTGGGCAAATTCTTCGCCGCCTGGACCGTGTTGGTCCTGGCGTTGGCGTTGACTTTCCCGATGGTCATAACGGTAAACTACCTCGGCGAGCCGGACTTGGGTCCGATCATCACCGGCTACGTGGGCAGCCTGCTGCTGGCCGGAGCGTTTCTGGCTATAGGCAGCTTCTTCTCAGTGCTGGCGCGAAACCAGGTCATCGCATTAGTCCTGGGCGTGCTTGTCTGTTTTGCGTCCCGATACATAGATTCCCCGAGCCTCATGAGCACGATATCGAGCATTGCCCCGATGGGTTTCGTCGAGGCTATGGCGTCGCTGTCGATAGAGACCCGGTTCGAGTCGATGCTGCAGGGCGTGATAGAGATGAGGAACCTCCTGTACTTCATCCTGCTGATCGCCGGTTGGCTCTGGGCGAACATAATACTCCTTGAAGAAAGGAGAGCTGTATAATGCATAAGAATGTACGACTCATACTGGCTATTTTGTTTGTCGGCGCGATTACAATCTCCGGATTGGTGCTCATGCGAAAAGGCGTCGGCGGATCGCGAATCGACTTGACTGAGGATAACCTCTACACGCTTTCCGAAGGCACCGAGAATATCCTGAGCAAACTCAACGAGCCGATCACCCTCAAGCTCTATTACTCGCGAACCGCGGCTATGAAGGGACCGGACCAGATCCGTTTCTGGAACAACTACTATCTTTACGTTCGCGATCTGCTGGAAGAATACGCCTCGCTTTCCGACGGAAAGGTCAAACTCGAACTGGTCGATCCTCGAACCTACAGTCTTGAAGAAGAAGAGGCCGTCCGGAACGGGATCAGGCGTTTCCCGCTGGACGACGACAAGAACTTCTACTTCGGCCTGCTGGCCAGCACTGAAAAGGGCAAGGACGAGATCATCCCGTTCTTCGAGCCCAATCGCCAGGAACTCGTCGAATACGACGTGTCGAAAATGATCACCTCCCTGGTGCAGCGCAAGAAGAGCAAGATCGGCATCATTTCCTCGCTTCCGGTGACCGGATCGGGAAACATGTCGCCTTACATGATCCAGATGATGCGCATGCAGGGCAGGCAGCCGGACCCGCCGTGGGCTATCGTACAGCAGTTGCGGGCCGACTACGAAGTCCAGTCGCTGACGCCCGAGGCGCACGAAGTGCCGGCCGATATAGACTTCCTTATGGTCATCCACCCCAAGAATCTCGGTCAGAAGGCGATGTTCGCCATCGACCAGTTCGTGATGAGGGGCGGAAAGCTGATGGTCTTCGTCGATCCGCACTGCATCGCCGATCGACCCCAGCGCGATCCCAGGAACCCGATGGCGGCTATGAACCACAAAGCCGGTTCGCAGCTGAACAACCTGCTGGTCAACTGGGGAGCCGTGGTCTACACCAAGAAGATCGCCGTGGACCGGACCCTGGCTACTAAGACCGGGCGCCCGCCCCAGGCGTTCATCCCGTACCTTTCGCTTACCGACAACTGCGTTAACAAGGAACACAGGATTGTCCAGGACATCAAGGGCCTCAGGATGCTGTTCGCCGGAGCGATCGGAAGGCACGGCGGGACCGCCGAGTTCACCCCGCTGGTTTCGACGACGAACACCGGAAACACCTGGACGCCGTCGGACCCGATGATGCTGAACGCACCTGACCCGCAGAAGATCCAGAAGGAAGTCGTCGACGGCAAGGAAGCGGTGACCCTGGCGTGTCTGCTGACGGGCAATATGAGGAGCATATTCCCCAACGGCATCGACATTCCCGACGACAGCCCGCCTCCGGCCAGCCAGCCGGCGACGACCCAACCGGCCGAACGGACCAAACACCTTGACGCGATCAAGAGCACCGACAAGGGAACCGTTCTCGTGGTCTCCGACGTCGATATCATAACCGACATGCTGTGCTACGACAGATCGTTCTTCGGCATGTCGCAGTCCGGCGGGAACATTCCGTTCATCCTCAACGCCCTTGAGTACCTCTCGGGCTCCGAGGACCTGATCTCGATTCGCTCCAGGGGCCGGTTCCTCAGACCGTTCACCCTGATCGACGAGATCGAACGCGAAAGCGATCGCCAGACCCAGACCCAGGTCGATGAAGTCAACGCCGAGATCAAGAGACATCAGGAAGGATTGAACGCCCTGGTCGCCAAAGGTCAAGACGCATCGGTCCTCGAGGCCGCGGCGCTGGCCAAGAAGCGGCAGATCGAGGCGTCGATAACCGCCTGCAATCGCAAGCTTCGAGATCTCAGAGGCGTACGCCGGGACAAGGTCGAAGCCATCGAGTCGGGACTGGAGGCCTTCAACAAGTTCCTGGCCTCGGCGATAATGCTGCTTGTCGCGATAATATTGTGGCTCGTCAGGTACTTCCAAGCAAAACACTACGCAGCACAAAGGACATAACTGATGGTACTGACAGATAAAAAACTATCCGTATTGGCCTGTGTGGCCGCGGCGATGGTGACTGTGACACTCGTGGTCCACTATTCGGCCAGCCTGTTTGATTCCCCCAGTGACTTTACGCCCGATTCACTGCTGATCCAGGGACTCGATCCCGGTATCGTATCGGAGATCAGCATCACAAGGGGCGACGAGGCCGTTACTCTCAAGAAGACCGAAAGAGGATACGCAGTCAAGGAGCGACAGGGCTATCTGGCCTCGGTCGACAAGATCAACAACCTGTTTATCAGCCTTGACATCCGTTGCGAGGCCAGGATCACCGCGAACAAGGAAGAGCACAAGGAACTCGGTGTGGCCGCTGACGACAAGGCCGCCACCGTAGTCAAACTGATCGGCTCGGACGGAAAGGTGATCACCGGCGTTGTCCTGGGCCCGAGGGCCTCCAGGGGAGCGGGAATGCATATTCGGCTGGTCGATAAGGACGAGGTCTACGTCACGAGCAAATGGGTGAACTTCTCATCGAGCGTCACTGATTACGTGAACACCGAACTGCTGAAGATCGCCAAAGACGATGTCCAGGAAGTTACGGTGACCGGCAAAGATTCGGCTTACGCGGCCTCACGCGACGCCGGCGGGGCGATCAAGCTCGGCGGCGTCCCCGAAGGCAAACGCGCCAAGGACAGCGAAGTCGAGTCGCTCTTCGATGCTCTGTCGAGCCTCACCCTGGACGATATGTCCGGTGACGCCAGTCTGGCCGCCGAGATCGATACTACTTTCACATGCAGGACCAAAGCGCACGCTACGTATATTGTCAAACTGTCGAAGAAAGACGACAAGCACTACGTCAGGCTCAGTTGCGGCGGGCCCAGCAAGGAGATCGTCGAATCGCTGACGTTCGCGGCCGGCGATCCGGACTCCAAACGCGCGTATAACGATTCGGTGCTCCTGGCCCGCGACAACGCTCCGAAGTTCAACGAGCTTCACAGCAACTGGGTCTACGAGATATCCTCGTGGACCGCTGACAGAATGCGGAAGTCGTTGAAGGATTTGATCGAGGATATCCCCGCTCCCAAACCCGACCCGCCAGGCGGACCGGAAAAGGTCACCGCCAGTCATATCCTGATCGGATACAAGGGTTCTGAGCGGTCCGAGGCCACGCGAACCAAGGAAGAGGCCCTCAAGCTGGCCGAAGACATCGCGACCCAGGCCAAGGCGCCGGGCGCTGATTTCGCAGCGCTGGCCAAGAAACACTCCGAAGGTCCCTCAGGTGAAAAAGGCGGCGATCTCGGCGAGTTCGACAAGAATACGATGCACCCGAACTTCACCGAGGCGTCCTGGAAGCTCAAGGTCGGCGATGTCAGCGGCGTAGTTGAAACGCCGTTCGGCTTCCACGTGATCAAGCGCACCAAGTAACGTTGCAGAAGTCGGATTCAAAAGCAAAAACGGTCCCGGACAAGCAACCGCCTGTCCGGGACCGTCTTATGTAATCGTTATTCGAATCAGTCGATTGTGATTTTCGGCGGGCCTATCGGCTTCTTGCCGTCGGGATTGTCGGCGATATTGTGCCTGTCGGACCATGTCTTCTGCGTGACCCTGTCGCCTGCGAAGTGGATCGTCACGTAGTAGTATTCCTTGTCGTTGTCGATCTCGTCGGGAGTGTATGTCCAGGAGTCGGAGAACTTCGCCGACGGCGGGCCGAGAATCTTCTCGACCGCCAGCTTGTCCATTCCATTGTGAATGGATTCGTAACGCGCTCGAGAGAACTTCGTGCATCCGCCAACTACCAGACACAGCGCCAGGGCCGATATCGTCAACAGCAGTACGGTTTGTTTCATTGTGCGTCTCCTCTGGTCATTAAGGTGTCTTTAATTCCACTTGTTATATCGGCCGGTTATTGTCCCGACGTGAAGATTCGCTGGGTTGTCAGCCGCTTGGTGAACGGGCTTGTGAACACCGCCACGAGCACGAATTTCTGGCCCACGGGGATCGGTTTGGCCCACTGCAGCTTGAATTCGTACATCTGCTGGCTGCGGTTCCAGTATCGCAGGTTCTCCTTGGCGTCCAGCAGCGACGGTTCGATTTCCCACACGCCGCGGAGATCGCCCTTGGGTTCGAGATTGTTCGACTGGTGGGTGTATATCTCGAATCGGAAGCTTCCGAACGCTTTGGTGGCCTCGTGGAATGCGTTGAACGCTTCGACTCGCACGTCTACGCCTTTTATCCCGCCGGCGTCGTCGAATGTGCGCGTGATGGTGAACGGGTGGATGTTAATGCTCGTCGGCAGCAGGAGATTCACCGGCTTCGGCACGTCGATCGGCGTATACTCGCGCACTGCAGGGTTGTCGTTAGACACCGGCGGGGTGTCCGCGCCGCCGAACCATCTGCTCATGTCTGTGCATCCGCCGGACAGCGACACTGCCGCTACAAGAGCGGTAAGTATGCATGCGGCCGTGCGTTTGGCGAATATCTTCATTTGTTGCTCCCGTAATATCAGGTCTGACCGACCGGAAGAATTATATCCCTCCCGAGCCGGACTGACAAGGCGGCGTTTGAATAGCGGTAATCATCTTGGCCCGACCCGCCGGCTCGGGGTATACTGACCTTTTCGGAATTGGCCCCGAGAAACAATATTTATTGTTGCAGGAGTGATTGATGAAAGCTGGAACATTTGCTATCGCGTCGCTGGCGGTTTTGCTGTCGTTTTCCGTAGCCTCAGGCGGCGTTGTCTGGCTGGAGGCCGAGGGCTTCGACAATACCGGCAAGTGGTCAAACGACTCCCAGCACGTAGACCTGATGGGCTCGCCTTACCTGCTGGCCACGGGGGTCGGCAAACCTGTGGCCGACGCGGTCACCCCTGCGAAAATACCCGCCGCCGGCAAGTATACGCTCTGGGTGCGATGCAGAGACTGGTTCCCCAGTCATTCGCCGGGACGGTTCAACGTGATCGTCGGCGGCAAGCCTTCCAGCGTAACGTTCGGCAAGGCCAAGACCGATGATTGGCGCTGGGTGAACGGCGGGGTGTTCGATCTGGCGGCTGGGCCGGTCAACGTGGCGATTCATGACCTTACAGGCTGGTGGGCCCGTTGCGATGCGGTTGTTTTGGCCAGCGAATCGTTCAAGCCGGCCGATGATCTGAAGAAACTGGCCGCACAGCGGGTCGAATTCTGCGGAGTCACGCCTGATGTCAAGCCGATGGGCGTTTACGACGTTGTAGTAGTCGGCGGCGGACCGGCCGGCATGGGTGCGGCCACTGCGGCCGCTCGACACGGGATCAAAGTCGCGTTCATCCAGGATCGGCCCGTACTCGGCGGAAACTCGTCATCAGAGATCCAAGTCCCGCCGATGGGCTACATCGGCAAGCCGCCGGATCGGGTGAACATAACCGGCCTGGCCGAGGAGTTCTTCCCGGAGCAGGGGTGGGCCAGCTTCGCCGATTCGAAGAAGATGGAGGGCATCGTCCGGGCCGAGAAGAACATCTCGCTGCACCTGAACACCCGGGCGATCGGTGTTGAGATGTCGGCAAGGGATCGGATCAAGTCGGTGATCGCATTGGATGTTCGCACCGGGCAGCGCATGAGTTTCGCCGCGCCGCTGTTTGTAGACTGCACCGGCCACGGCTGGATCGGATACTACGCCGGAGCCGAATACCGAATGGGCCAGGAGGCCCGGGCCGAGCACAACGAATCTCTGGCGCCCGTCAAACGCGGAAAGCGAACGATGGGCAACACGCTCTACTTCGCGGCGTTCAAGACGCATCCCGGCGGCAAGGAACCGGCTCCGGCGATCAAGATGGCCCCGGCTCCGGGCGTGGTCGTGAAATACAGTGACAAGAAGCGAGTTGCCGTAACCGGCGATTGGAAGCACAGCACGTTCCAGGGCGGCGACTACCTTCACGACGCTGACAGCGGCAAGGGCGGCAAGTCGGTTGTTTTCACGTATAGCGTCAAGAAGGCCGGCAAGCACGAAGTGCACCTGGGCTACATGGCGTTTAATAACCGTGCCGGAAACGTTCCGGTCACCGTCGAGTACGCAGGCCGAAAGACGAAGATCAGCGTTGACCAGCGGAGAAGCGATCGCGGGTGGAAGTCGCTGGGGACGTTCGACTTTTCGCCCGACACGCCGGTCAAAGTGACGATCCGCACTACCGGTACGCAAGGTGTAGTGCTTGCCGATTGCATCCGCGTGGTGGCCCCCGGCGACAAGTCCGCCAAGGCGCCCGCTCCAGCCGCGAAGCCCGAGCCGAAGCCCGATGGCGTGCGGTTCGACTGTCCGCCATGGGCCTATCAGTGGCGGTCCAGCGAGGACTTTGAAAAACTCGGATCCCACAGGCGGATCAGGACCCCGGACCGCCCGGAAAACTTCGACGGCGAATCGCGCGGAAAGGGCCGCAACCCCGGCAACGATTCAAACGGCGCTTTGCTGCACAAATACTGGGTCGAGCTTGGCGGGATGTCGGACATCATCGTCGACGCCGAGAAGATCCGCGACGAACTGTTCCGCATCAATATCGGAATGTGGAACTACGCCAAGAACTACAATCCCAGGACGATCGGGCGAAACAAATATCGCGAGCTGGTCTGGCTGAACTACGTGCCCGGCGTGCGGGAGTCTCGCCGCCTGATGGGCGATTACGTGATGACGCAGATCGACTTCGACAAGCGGATCGTGCATCCCGACACGATCGGATTTACCGACTGGGGCATCGATGTGCATCATCCCGAGGGTTTCTGGGTGCGCGGCAACGACTGCATTCACGTCTACCACGGCCGGCGAATCAGCATCCCGTATCGATCCCTCTACTCCAAGAACATCGGCAATCTCTTCATGGCCGGTCGATGCCACTCGGCCACCCACATCGCCCTGGGCGCCACGCGCGTGATGCGCCCGATGATGTTGACGGGCCAGGCCGCCGGGACGGCCGCGGCGATCGCGATCGAAAGCAAGATATCCCCGCGCGGCGTCTACAAGAACCATATCACCCAACTCCAGCAGCGACTGCTGAAGGACGGCTGCTACCTGCTCGGCGTCAAAAACGCCGACAAAAACGATCTGGCCCTGGCCGCGAAGATCACCGCATCGAGCGCACACAAGGACATGACCCCGGACAAGGTGACTAACGGATGGAATCGCATTGTCGCCCCGGACCGCAACGCCTGGACGCCCGCCGGCGGGGCCAAGGGTCCGCACTGGCTGGAGTTCAACCTGGGCTCAAAGCAGACAGTCAACAGCGTTCACGTAACGTTCGAAAAGCGGAAGTCCGTCGGCTTCAGCGTCGAAGCGTTTGTCGGCGGGGCGTTCAAGACCCTGGCCGAACTGCCGGACAACAAGCTGCGAAGATGCGTAGTTAACTTGAAATCCGTCGCAACCGATCGAATACGCATAACATCGGCCAAGATACCCGTGATCTGCGAAGTGCGCCTGTATAACGAGAAGGGAAAGTAGCATGCCGAAGACCGCGATTGCAGCGATATTGATAGCGGCGGCGTTATGTTCGCCGTGCGCGGCCGGGCCCGCGCCGGCGGGGCGCAAAGCGCTCCTGGGCGACTACGCAAAGCAGTTCGAGCGGATCGTGTTCATCAGGCGAAACACGTGCACCGCGGACCACTACTACACCGATCACATAAACGATCGGGCCAAACCCGGCGGGAGCCTCTGCGTTCTGGACCTGCGCACCGGGCGCGTCAGCGAACTGACCCCGGAGTTAAAAGGCGGCTGGCTCGGGCGATTCGACGTCTCCTTCGACGCAAAGAAGATACTCTTCGGCTGGAAGAAGGCGCCGAAGGAGGGCTACCGCATATTCGAGATCGACATCGATCCGTCGACCGGCCTGCGAGCCAAGGGCGGTTCGGTGCGGCAGTTGACTCACCCGGCGGCCGATGAAGCGGCGCTGGTCAAGAAATACGGCAAGAGCCGCGGCGGGATGTACTACCACCACGGGACTGACGACATGCACCCGTGCTACCTGCCCGACGGCGGGATCGTGTTCACCTCCACACGCTGCCAGTTCGGCGTGTTGTGTAATAACGACGACGTGTTCAGCTCAATGATCCTGCACCGCATGGACGCAGACGGCAAAAACATGACCAAGCTGACCAACAGTTCGGTCAGCGAATCGTCGCCGTGCGTTCTGGACGACGGCCGGGTTCTCTACACCCGCTGGGAGTATGTCGAGAAGGGCCACATCGGCGCCAAATGCCTCTGGGCGATGAAGCCCGACGGCAGCGGATCGGTAGAGATCTACGGCAACGACATCACGTATCCGCCGTCGTTCATTTACGGCCGGCCGATCCCCGGTTCGTCCACGCAATACGTATTCCTCGGCACCCCGCACTGCTTCCCCAACTCGATCGGGACCGTGATCCGCATCGACACCAGCAAGCCGATCCGCACACGCGAACCGATGACCTACATGACCCCGAAAGTCGATATCCGCACCGAAAAGGGCTACTGGTATCTCCAGGCCGACGGCAAATGGAAGCAGGACGCCAAAGGGACCGGCGAGCTGTTCAAGGACCCGTACCCGCTGTCGGACAAGCAGTTTCTCGTTTCGCACAAACCGGCCGGCCCGCAATGGTCCGACGCCAAGGCCTACGGGCTCTATCTGCTGGACGACAAGGGCGCCGTGCGTCTGGTCTACAAGGATGCCGAGCTGTCATGCTGGCAGCCGTATCCGCTGCGAGTCCGCCGCAAACCGCCGGTGCTGAAGACCGCGTTTGACAGCAAGCTGGCCGCGAAAAAACAGGCCGTCTGCGTAGTGACGGATGTCTATCACGGGCTCGAAGGCGTCAAACGCGGCGAGATTAAGCACATCCGAATCATGGAGCAGGTCCCTCGCCCCTGGTCGGCGCGACGCACCGACGGCTCGGACAAATTCAGCAAGCAGCACGTCGTGCTGTCAAAGGGCACGAACATCGGCCTGAAGGTCCAGTGGGGCATAGTGCCTGTCGAGGCTGACGGGTCGGCGCATTTTGTCGTGCCGGCCGATCGGAACATCTATTTCCAGGTGCTCGACGCCAACCACCTGGCGGTGCAGACCGAGCGGAGTTACGTGAACTACCGCCCCGGCGAGACGCGATCGTGCATCGGCTGCCACGAAACCCCCAACAGCGCCGCGGCCGGTCGGTCCGGCGGGGCGGTTAAGGCGTTGAAACGCGGACCTTCGATCCCCGCCGCCCAGCCCGGCGACAAGACCGCACGCCGCACGCTGCACTACCCGAGCGACGTCCAACCCGTGCTCGACAAGCACTGCGTGATGTGCCACAATCCGATGCAGCCGAAGAAGGTCTCCGGCGGCATGGATCTCAGCGGCAAGCCTACGGGCCATTTCTCAAAGTCGTACGAAGCGATTCTGGGGCGGATCGGAAAGTCGCTTACGCCGATCAGCGAAAACAACAAGCCGACTGTCGGATACCTGCCGGCAAAAGCGTCGTTCTCGTTTAACACTACGATCGTTGCGATGCTGGCAAAGGGCAAGGTCAGCCTGCCGGACAAGGCCCTGGCCGTAAGGGCCGCGAAACTCGCAAAGGATCACAAGGAAGTCAACCTGACGGCGGGCGAACTCCTGAAGATCAGCAATTGGCTCGAAGCCAACTGCCAGTACTACGGGTCGTACTGGGGTCGGCGCCACGTGAGATACAAAACCCGGCCCGACTATCGACCGTCCGTCACGTTCGACCAGGCCATCAGCACAACGCCGCCGACATTCAAAACCAAGCGCTGAGGCGAAAAGAAATTGGTGTCCCCGGCGTGCGTTGGCCTTATTATGTACGAACGATTCTAACTCGATCACGAGGAGAGATTATGAACGCAAGGCGACTTCTGTGCGGCGCCGTGATGGTGCTGGGCTTGTTTACTGTTATTCTGATCTGCCAGGCCAGGACCTTACCTCCGAATCTTCCCGACCCGCCGATGGCGAAGCTGAAACTGAGAAACGAGTTCTTTGCTTTCGACAACGGCATCAACCGAGGCCGGCCCACGATTGAGCAACAGGCCAAAACGCTCAAGGAAATCGGATACGCCGGAATCGGCTACTCCGGAACGGCGGACATGGCCAAGAAGGTCAAGGCGTTCAAGGACCAGGGGCTCAAGGTCTTCAGCACCTACGTATGGTGCAGGCCCGGCGCCAAGACGCCCTACGATCCGAAACTCATCGACGTCATGAAAGCGTTCGAAGGGACCAAAGCCATGCTCTGGCTGACAGTTCAGGGCAAGACCGACGACGAGAAGACCGTCGCCACGCTTCGGGAACTCGCCGACAAGGCCGCCAAGCACGGCGTAAAGATCGCTCTCTATCCGCACCACGGGTTCTATATCGCAACCACCGAACAGGCCATTCGTGTGGTCAAGAAGGTCAAGCGAAAGAACGTCGGCGTTTCGATTAACCTGTGCCACGAACTGCGGGCCGGCAATGGCCCGAAGCTCACCGGAATAATCAATGCGGCCGCGCCGTATCTGTTCATGGTCTCGATCAATGGGGCCGATCACAAAGGCGGATGGGACAAGCTGATCCGGCCGCTAGGCGACGGCGAGTTTGACGTGTTGGGCTTCCTCAAGAAGATACTCGCCGTCCACTATCACGGACCGATCGGACTGCAGTGCTATGCTGTCAAGGGCGATCAGAAGAAGAACCTGGCCCGTTCGCTGGCTACCTGGAAGACGTATCAGAAGAAGATCGCCGAGGAGAAGTAATCATGAGTAAGCCCCAAACCGGAATATCGCGTCGTACTTTTGTAAAAGGCGTTCTGTCGGCTGGAGCCGTCGCAGGCATGCCGTTCGTTCTTCCATCCCGCGCGGCCGGTGCGATCGCACCCAGCGAGCGGATCAACATCGCCATGATCGGCGTCGGCAGGCAGGGGATCCAAGCCAATCTGCCGCCGTTCCTGCAGTCGAAAGACACACAGGTTACAGCGATCTGCGACGTGGACTCCTGGCGGGCGGCTCAGGCGCTCGGACGCGTAAACAAACACTACGCCAAGAAGAAACCGTCAGGCAAGTACAAGGGCTGCAGCACCTGCGGCGACTTCCGCGAGATCCTGGCCCGCGACGATATCGACGCGGTGATGATTTCCACGCCGGACCACTGGCACGTGCCGATGGCGATCGCCGCGGCGAAGGCCGGCAAAGATGTTTGCTGCGAGAAGCCCCTGACCCTCAGCATTCACGAGGGCCGAATTCTCGCCGACACCGTCAAGCGATACGGGCGCGTCTTCCGCACCGACAGCGAATTCCGCTCGCACTGGTACTTCCATCGCACAGTCGAACTCGTACGCAACGGCCGCATCGGCAAGCTCCACACCATACGCGCCGGCGTGCCGCGCGGCGACATAGCCTGCGGACCGCAACCTATCATGCCCGTCCCGAAGGAACTGGACTACGATATGTGGCTCGGACCGGCCCAGGCCGCACCGTACACCCTGAAACGCGTGCACACGCCGCAGAGCTTCAGGAGACCGGGATGGATGCGCGTTCGCGACTACTGCGACGGAATGATAACCAACTGGGGAACGCATCTGATCGATATCGCACAGTGGGGCAACGGAACCGATCGCACCGGTCCGGTCGAAGTCCAGGCCAGCGGGACTTATCCGACTGACGGATTGTGGAACGTGCTGCTGAGCTTTGATGCGAAGTACAAATACGCAAACGGCGTGACTATGCATTACGTGATGGGCAGACCTTTCGTACGCTTCGAGGGCGAAGACGGATGGATACACGCCGAATGGGGCAAAGCCCCTCGATACAGTTCCGAGGCTCTGGCCAAGGAGAAGCTCGGGTCCGATGACCCGATACGATTCCCGCTCAGGAGCGAGAAAGCAGACTTCATCGACTGCGTCAAGACACGCGCCAGAACGCTGGCCGACGCCGAAGTGGGGCATCGCACGAACTCTGCGTGCCACCTGGCGCATATTTCCATAATGCTCGGCGGACAGAAACTCCGCTGGGACCCCGACGCCGAGGTCTTCATCGACAACGACGCGGCCAACCGCCTGACGCGAAGGACAGCATTCAGACCGCCATGGACACTCTAAGAAAACAGAGCAGGCGCGATTTCCTCAAGGCAAGCGGGCTGGTTCTCGCAGCGGCGATCGCGCCGCGATACGCACCGGCGGTAGAGAAGTCCGGACCGAACCTGCTGATAATCCAGACCGACGAGCACAACTTCCGCACGCTGGGCTGCTATCGCGAAACGCTGAGCCCCGAGCAGGCGTTTATGTGGGGCAAGAAGGCGATTGTAGAGACGCCGAACATCGACTGGATCGCCGCCAACGGGGCGCTCTGCACAAAGTTTTACGCCACAACGCCGGTCTGTTCGCCGTCGCGTGCGGCGTTTGTGTCGGGGCGGTATCCACAGAATACGCCAGTGGTTAACAATAACATCGCCCTGGACGACAGCATCATAACGTTCGCCGAAATCCTGAGGCGGGCTGGTTACGCCACGGGCTACGCAGGCAAGTGGCATCTCGACGGCGGCGGCAAGCCGCAGTGGGGCCCCAATCGCAAGTTCGGATTCCAGGACAACGCATACATGTTCAATCGCGGCCACTGGAAGCAGTTCGAAGACACGGCAAACGGACCGCGAGTGAAAGCCCGCACCGGCGCCAAGCCGAGCTACAGTGTCGCCGGCGCCGACGAGAAATCGTTCGCGACGGACTTCCTGGCCGACAAGACGATCGACTTCATCAAGGCTAACGCGTCGCGACGCTTCTGCTACATGGTCTCGATTCCCGACCCGCACGGTCCGGACACCGTCCGGGCTCCGTACGCGAGCATGTACGACTCGATGACGTTCGAAAAGCCCCGCACGTATGACAAGCCCGCCGCCGGTGTTCCGACCTGGGCGACCAAGCAGAAGGGCGCCTACGGACAGTCCAAGTACTACGGTATGGTCAAGTGCATCGACGACAACGTAGGCAAGATCCTCAAGACCCTGCGCGAGCTGAAGCTGATGGACAACACGATCGTTATCTTCACCGCTGACCATGGCGACTTGCGCGGCGAGCACCATCGCCATAACAAGGGCGTTCCGATGGAGGGTTCGGCGAAGATTCCGTTCGTTATCTACTATCCCGCGAAGATCAAGTCCGGCACGATCGTCAAAGAGGCCCTCGGCACAGTCGACTTCCTGCCGACGATTATCAACATGATGGGCGTAAAGACCGCCGGGCTCGAGGAAGGCCGCGACGCCTCACAGCTCTTTGCCAAAGGCAAGGCGCCCGACGGCTGGAAGGACGTTGCGTTCGTTCGCGGGACCGGCGGGCCGGAGGCCAACTGGCTCGGAGCCTTTACAACGCGCTACAAGTTCATCGTCTCGCCGCGGGATATCCCCTGGCTGATCGACATGGACAAGGACCCCGACGAGCTGAAAAACTTCTTCCTTGATCCGGAGTATAGACAGATTGTCCGCGACTTGGCGGCCCAGCTAATCGAATACGGCCGGAAGTTCAAGGACGGGCGCACGTCGGTAGCGAAAATAAAAGCCGATCTCCAATGGTCCGCCACAGGCAAAGGCAAGTTCACGCCAACCGCGCCAATCGGAAAGCCCAAACCGGCTGGCCGCAAGCGAAAGAACCGGAAGCGCAAGCCCAAGCAGTAGTCGTTGACGTAATCCAAATTACTTCAGCGGCGTGGGCGCCGGTTGGGGTGTTTTACGAGTTGCTTTTCCGTGCAAAACGCCTTTGGCGTCGAACCAGAGTGGGTCGATGCAGACAAAACGATTCCACGGTTTGGATCCGTCCTTCTGCTGGTGATAAACGTGCCACATCTTGCCGGCGCCGTCTTTGACGACGCATCCGTGACCCGGGCCCAGCGCGCCGTTTCCCCTGGCGATTATCGGGTTGCCCTTGTGCTTTACGAACGGGCCTGTCGGGCTCTTTGAAGTCGCGTAGCCCACGGCGTAGTCCAGCGAGTTGGCGCCGGTGCCGGAATAGATCAGGTAGTACGTTCCCTTGTGCCTCAGCATCCACGGCCCTTCAGTAACCCGCCCGCGTTTGGTCTCCCAGGGCTCCGTCGGCTTGATCAGTTGGATCGGTTTGCTGCTGTCCTTCTGCAGCGGTGTTTTCATTCGCTGAACGCGAATCCTGAACCCGGGCAGTTGCACGTAATACAGGTAGAGTTTCCCGTTATCGTCGCGGAACATGTGCGCGTCGATCGCATTCTTGAACAATAGCCCGCGATCGACGAACTTCCCATCCGGCTTGTCGGCGATCGCTACGCCTATGGTCTTGCCGACGGTGTAGTAGAGGTAGAATTTCTTGTCGGCGGGGTTGTGGAATACATCCGGCGCCCAGACGCCTTTCTTGCCCGGGGCGAAGATTCTTGGGCCCTTGGTCCAGTTGATCAGGTCCTTGGAGGTGTAAACGTGATAGCTCCAGTTATCGCCGGTGGGGTACAGGTAGTACTTGCCTTTGTAGCTTATGACATGCGGGTCGGCCGGCCCGATCTCGTCGATAACGGGATTCGAATACTCAACCTTCTTCATCTCGCCCCGCACCCCGTCGCGTCGGCAGCGGTGCAGCGACATTATCGCCATCGCCGTGCCGTACTGCTGGTGGTAGTCGTACAGCGGGAAATCCCACCAGGAGCCGTCGGTTTCCTGCAGCGGCATGAGTATCCCGGCCAGGTGGTCCTGGTAGAAAGCTTGTTGGCGTTTGGGGAGTTGCTCGATGCATCCGGCGGCGTAGAAGTGACCGTAGTAGTAGAAATACCCGGCCACTCCGCACCACGATTCGTGCGGGCGGGGGAACTTCCTGGCCCTGGAAAGCCATCCGTTTCTAGCGCATATCCAGTCCAGCCACGTCCGCAGCACGTCGTCGGTTATCTTCGGATCGCCGGAGACTCTCAGCGCCAGGTTGCAGGCCTGTGAGCGTCCCAGGCTTCCGGCCGGGCTGTTTATCGATCCGGCCCGACGCTTGGTCCAACTGCGGCTGTAGGTGTACGTGAAGTTGGGGTTCTGCTGGTTTACTATGCGTGCCTTGGCCCGATCGATCAGGCCCTGCGGAACCTTCACGCCGATGCTGCGGACTTCGGTCAGGGCGACAACCACGCTGGCGGTCAGGAACGACGTTGTCAGCCCAAACGGCTTCTGGGTGTGGTAGTCGAACTCGTAGTAGCCCCATCCGCCGCCGAGCGATTCGAACCGTTTGAGGAAATCGATCTGCCCGGCCGCCAGCTTGAGTATCTCCTTGCGCCGGATCTTGTCGCCCGGGATTCGATTGTACATCCGCACCAGCGCGCGGAGTCCGTATGCGTGAGCCCAGTTGTTGTACAGGGCTCGCAGCGCCGATCGCTTGAGCTTCGGCAGATTCTCGGCCAGGTACGCTTCACCGCGTTTGATCGATTTCGCAACCGCCGGCCCATCGCCGCCGGCTTCGATCAACGCCGAAACGCACAGGCCGGTAATCGCGACTCTAAAACCGTGATGCGCCGAGGGGACCGGGGCGTAGATGTTGCGCCCTTTAGTGTTGCGAGGCGAACCCCACGAACCGTTGGCGTTTTGGCGGGCCAGCAGGAATTTGATTCCCTTGCCGATCGATCTGTCCAGTTTCGCCCGCGATATCTTCGGAGCCGGTCCGGGCCTGGGGTGATCGCCCAGGGCGCAGCCGCAGGTGATCACTATCGCTGCGGCAGTCGCGGCCGCGAAGCTTCGAGTCCTGAGTGTTTTCATATTGATACCGGAGGGACGGCTATTTTGAAGCTTTGCGGAAGACAATGTCGCCTTTTTTCAGGCCCTTTGTGATCTCGGTCTTTCCCGCGCGGGTCCTGCCGGTTTCGACGGGGCGTTTGACCCTGGCTCCTGCTTTGGACACGTAGACGAACTGCTTGCCGGCGTCTTTGGCGATCGCGCCTGTCGGCACGGTTATGGCGTTGGGCTTATCGAGCACCGTCAGCGTTGTCTTGCAGGTCATGCCGGCGACTACGGCTCCGAGATCGTCGCTGACGGCGAGGGTCGCGGCGAATTGGCCGGTAGCAGACGGTATTGTCGAGAACTTGTCGAGCGTCACCGCCAGCTGTTTGTCGCCGAACGCTGTGGGTATCGCCACGCCGGCCAGGCCGGCGCCCAGAAGACCGAAATCCTTCTCCGATACGCTGACTCGCACCAGCAGTTTCTTCGGGTCTACGATCGTCAGGATGACCTCGTCGGCCGCAATCTTGCCGTCAGGAACCAGTTTGGGCCCGACGCTCGTGGCGGACCATTTGCCCTTGGTGCATCGACCGTAGTAAACGATTCCAGCCGCGGGCGCCTTGATCGTCATCGCGGCGCGATCGGCTTTCATGTCGGCCAGGGCTTCGATAGCCTTCTTGCGGGCGCGTCGGGACGCTTCGATTCCCAGCGTCGCCTTTTTCAGGGCCATCGGCAGCATTACCCCGGCATCCTTACCGGCGGTGACTGCGGTCTGCGTCGCCAGGATCATGTCATGCGCCTGGCGGGCCAGATTCCGCTCCAACGCCGCATCGAGAGCGACTTTTGCCTGTGCGGCAGACAGTTCGGCCCGGCGTACGGCATCCTTCGTTCGCCGCAGCACGATCTCTTCAGTCGCGTCAGTCAGGTCGTCGGCCTCGTACATCTTCTTGAGTTGGCGGAGCTCTTCTTTGATGTACGCCAGGCGATCGACTGAGCCCTGGTATGTCTCGATAGTCGCGCGTTTGCTGAGGGCCTGGTTCTTCTTGAAGTGCTTGAGGTTCTCCTCGGCTCGCTTTGCGCTCAACGCTGCGGCCGCCAGTTTCAGCGGCGTGGCGGCTTTGAGTTGTGCGAACTCGGCCTCGGCCTGCTTCATGGCCAGGGCTCCGGCTACGTCGGCGTGTTGCTTGGCTTTCAGGGCCTTGTCGAACTTCTCCAGCTTGGGCGTCACCAGCACGTCGCCTTTGGAGACTCGCGTCCCGTGCTCGACCGCCTTGAGCACCGTAAGCGATGCGCCGGACTTGCCTTTGAAGGAGATTTCGGTCATGCCGACCGCTTCGAAAACCCCTGGAAGCTTCAGCTCTATCTTGAACGGAGCGGGCTTGATCTTTATCGTTTCGGATTTCGGCGGAGCGGGGGCCTTCTTGGTGTCCTGGGCCAAAGCGCTCCAGCTCGGGGCCGCACAGATCGCAGCGATCAACAGCAGACTGATTCGTCGTGACATTATGGTTAGTCCTTTCTCTCGTTATTTGGCCAGTATCGTCAGTTCGTGTATCGACCAGTTCAGTCCTTCGGTCCGTCCGGTCTGGATAATCTTGAGGATGGCGCCCTTCACGGGCTTGTCGAATTTGATCTTCGTTATGGGACTGTCTCCGTGACCTTTGGCCACGAGCGTGCCCTGGCCGATCGAGCCTTTGGCGACGTAGACTTCGTACCCTCGCGGGTAGTCGCCGGCCGAGCCGCTGGTGTCGAGGATGAGACCGGTTATCTCCTGTCCGGCGTCCAGTTCGATCTTGAACCACTCGCCGCCCCGCATGGCCCGGGTGGTGTCCCATCGCGTGCCGAGATTGCCGTCTATGGCGTTCTTTGCGTTTCCGGAGTTGACAGACGCGGTTACTCTGCCGGGTCTGGCCAGCAGTTCCTTGATCCGTTTGGCGGCCGCCTCGGCGTCGCGCTTGATGTCCTTGTCGCCCGCGAGCTTCTCGGCCAGGGCCAACGCCTGGCGGGACCGGAGCCCCGAGAGCTTCGAGAGCACCTGGCGCTTGTCGTTCGGGCCCGAGGCCAATGCGATCGCCCTGGAATAATCGGCCATGATCTCGACATCGGACAGATCCAATTGCTTGTCGATCATGGAGATATAGCCCCGCAGCGCGATGATGCGATGGGTCTTTGACGCCGCCTTGTCGGCGGCGACTGCGGCCAGCGTTTTGATCGGATCCGCCGTAGGCCAGCTTGCCAGGGCCCGTATTGCGGTGTCCTTTACGCCGGCGTCGCTGCTCGTTACGCCTGCTTTGATTGTGCCCAGAGCGTCGCGGTGTCCGATCATTCCCATTGTGCGGAGCAGCGATTTCCGAACCGCGGGGTTCCTGGTCTTTTTCTCGGCGGCCAGCAGGGCGGCTACCGGGCTGCGATTGTCTTTGATCTTCATAGTCACAGCCAGTATCGCCGTCTGTGCTTCTTTCACGACATTTTCGTCTTTCGACGACGTCAGCAGGTCGGTCAGCAGGGCGAGGTGATCGGGCCCCGCGAGCACTCGGAGCGATTTCATGGCCTCTGCTCTTACGGTAGGGTCGGGGTCTTTGGCGGCTTTGACTACGGCGTTCAGCTGTCCCGAAGCCTGACGCAACGCCAGGACCTTGACCAGTTCAACGCGCACCGGCGGTTTGCCTCGCGGGATGTGCGCGGCGATCGCTGCGTCTGTGCCTTTGGCGGACATCATCGTAAGGCTGTTGTGTGCGGCGGTCTTGTCGGCGTCTTCTTTAGCGCTGGTGGCCAACTCGGCCAGCATCGGTATGCAGGACGTATCGCCAATGCTCGCCAGGCCGACTATCGCCGCGGTGCGAACGGGCTGCCGGGGCGAGGCTACCGCTTTGATAACGATCGGCAGGGCGGACTTGTCGCCCCGTCCGGAAAGTACGTTTATCAGCACCGCCTGTGTGGCCGCGTCCTGTTTGGGGAGTTGAGCTTCGATGGCTTTCGTCGCGCCGGCGTCCTTGACGTTGCGAAGCGCCGCGACGGCTACCTGGCGGACCTTGGGGTTCTTGTCGGACATTGTTCTGATGATCAGCGAGGTGGCTTTCGGCCCGCCTGTGGTCTCGACCAGACCGTTCAACGCGGCGATGCGGCACATCACCGACTCGCTTGGGCTCATCAGTTCGGCGTAGATTCTCGCCGCACCGGCCGGGCCGCTGCGCGTCGCACAGTTGAGATATGCGTCAGTGGCCGCCAGCTTGAGCTTGCCGGTGCTGCTTCTTCGCTTTCTTGCGATTGCCGAGGCGGCCTGTGGTGAGTCGATGCGGCTTAGCGCGTCCAGCGCCGCGATCGCCAGCGCCTGGTTGTTCGATTCGATGAGTTTTATCGCAGCGGGGACTGCGTCTTTGCATCCGCGTCTTCCCAGTGAACTGATCATTCCGATCTTCAGGTCATCGCTTACTTTCGCCAGCGCGTCGAGCAGGGCTGCGTCGGCTGCTGGACCGGGCAAACGCCCCAGAGCGTATCGCGCCATGTGCGACGATTCGGCGTCGCCGAGTAGTTTCGCCAGCGCCCCGATAGCCGCATCTGAGCCGATTATGACCAGTTGGCGGCAGAAGAAGTCCTTGCTGGCCGGGGTCTTTGCGCCGACGAGTCCGGCGATGACGTGCTTTTCCACGGCCTGGCGCGCCTTTGGATCTTTCGCGGCGGCCGCTCTGACTACTTCGTCGGAGATCCGGTTCAGCGGTCCGGCGTCGCCGCCGAATGTCCAGCTTCCGGCGTCTTTGGCGGCCTGGGCCAGTTCGGCGTCTGTCGCGGCTCCGGCGACTGAAAAGGACATCCCAAGCACTGCTGCGGCTAGTATCACTGAACCGGTGATTTGCTTCATGGTCTTGCTCTCCGAGTGCGGTTATATAAAGCCCGCATTTTCCGCCTGACGCTGTCAGGAGAAAAATGCGGGCGTGCGTCGCCGGCGGCTAACTGCGCCGCTCTATGTTACCTGTCGGATCTACTTCGATCCAGCGGCTTTCTTGAGACTTTCGCGGAGCAGGGCTCGCTCCTTCATGACCCAGTCCTCGCCGCCGCCGGCTTTGAGTGTGGGCTGCCATCCGTTCTTGTTCTCTTTGTCGCTGATGACCAGGCACTTTTCGACGAGCCCGAGCATCTTTTTGTACTTCGGATCGGTCTTGGATGTATAGCCGGGAAGCTGTCCCCAGCCGCCGGCCTTGACCGCCAGCGGTCCGGCCAGGATGCGCGACTCGTCTACCTGGGCCACGTTGATCAGGGCCCGATCGGGCTGGGCGGCGATCTTGTCGCCGAACAGTTCCTTGGCGTAGGCTCTGACGGCCGCCATCGCCGTCGCGTCGATCTTGCGTTCTTCGATCTTGTTGGGGAACAGATCGCCGTAACACTGCGCGTTGACGTCGAGCCACTCGATGATCCGCATGTAGCTTTCCTTGTCCATGTTGCACTTGCCGTGGTTTTTCACGAGCATGTGCGCCACTTTGTTGCTGTATGCGAAGAATCGACGCGGCTTGGAGATGTTATTGTCTGCGACGGTGTGGTTCTTGCTGCCGCCCATGTAGCTCTTTAGGCCGACTTTGTGGCTGCCGCGCGTGATGAGTTCCTTGAACGAGCGGGGCCAGGTTTGTCCGTCGTGGATCAGGTTGATCTTCTGGGCCTTCTTCGATTTGTCGTCGGTTTTTGCGTTGAGTCCGTGGCATTTGATGCAGTAGCGATCGAGCACCGGCTGGACGGTTCGCATGAAGCTCAGTCCGCCGGGATAGCTCGGGCCGGCCGCCGGCTTCAGGTCGATGGGCCTGAGTCTGCGGAGCTTGGCCATCGCGCTTACGATTGGGCTGGAGCCTTCGGGCTCGTGGCAGCCTACGCAGCTTCTGTTCTCGCCGGGCTGCAGGTAGAACAGGCTCTTTTCGGTGAGAATCGCCATGCCATTTTCGTCGAGCGTCTGGATCTGCAGCGACATTCTGGCCGGGACTTTGAAGTAAGCCGAGCCGGTTTCGTCGACCGGGACGGTTCCGATGATCTTCTTGGGGATTTCGACCGGCACGTACATGCTGCACGCGGTTCGTCTGGCCCGCGGCTGAACGCCGATGCCGATTATTCGCACGGCCTTGATCATGCCGGGCTTGATGATGCCGTTGGGATCGTTTTCCTTACGCGTGAGGTATGCGTTCTGCAGGAAGACGGTTCCGTAGTCCGGCGCGCCCGGCGGCGTCATCGCCGGCATGACCGGCGGACGCTTCCGCTTGCGGACAGCGATCGGCGAGAATGACGCCATCTCGTGATCTTCGTAGATTACTTCGCGTCCGCCGACGGGGTCGATAAGGTAGATGCCGCGATTGTTGGCCGGGGGAAGCTGGCCCTGCTTGTGCACGCGGTGATTGGCTCGCGAAACAAGGAACAGTTCGTCGTTGATCGCATACGGATGGGAGTAGTGGGGTCTGGGCCATCCGCCGCCGGGCGACTCGGAATACGGCGTTTCCGGCGTGAGGTGCTGGATCGCCTTCTCGGTGTTCTCGCCTATGTTCGTGTCGAGTACAACTGACGTTCCGGTGTTGTAGCTGTGGTGTCCCTGTGCGGTCGTCAGCACGCGGTGGGTTCCGGGAATCGCGGTAGCTTCGACCATCATCATCGGGTGCAGCATGTCGTTTCCGAAGAAGTGGGTCACGTTC
>CAYMSH010000019.1:0-25996 GCA_964392945.1 uncultured Planctomycetaceae bacterium
TCGAATCAAGCTGAAACGGCTATACCCAAGGATTCAAAACTGACGGTACACTAGCACGAGTTTGGACGTTTTGAAACCATAACATTCCGGCCTCTGGGCCGGTGAAAATCATATTGCTTTTTCTTCGCTTTCGGGTCAATAATGCCGCAGGGTCGGCGCCGGCCCGGAGCGAAGATATTGAAAGGATAAACGCTGCAATATGTGATAACTTGCGGCCGTTTATCCCGATACGCTTGGTTGGGGTCAGAAAAGTGGCCCGCGGATAAAGAAAGAGTAACCTTAACTCGGTGTCCGAGACCCGGACCCCGGAGGCATTCTATGGTGGCCTTGTGCTCAAGACGCATGCGTGTAATGGGGTTGTTGTTGATCCTGGCGGTGCTGGCGGGGGTTCTCCCTGACCGGTCTTACGCCCAGGCCTCAGACCCGGGCCTGGACCTGTACTACAACGCCAATTCCCTGTGCCATCGCCGCTTCTATAAACAGGCGGTCGATGAATACACAAGGTTCCTGGCCAAATATCCCACACACGCCAAGGCCGCCAAAGCCAAGTGGGGAATGTCGATAAGCCTGTACAACCTGACCCGGACCAAGGAAGCCGAACCGCTGCTGGCCAGCCTCGTCGGAAGCACAGAGGTAAAAGCCCAAGACCAGGTCCACAACCTCCTGGGCTCCTGCCAGCTCGAACTCAACAAATTCGCCGAAGCAGAGAAGGCGTTCACCTGGACGATTACCAACGCCAAGGACCCTAAAGCCAAATCCGCTGTTGACGCTCAGGTTGGGCTCGTCGAAGCCCTCTACCTCCAGGGCAAGTGGAAGCCGCTGGTGACGGCCTCTGATGCGCTGCTGACCAACGCACCGACTTCGCGGCACGTTGACAAGGTGCGCTTCCAGGGCGCCGTGGCCCGTTCGAAACTCGAAAACTACGCCGCAGCGGCCGCGGTCTTCGAGAAACTCATCGCCAGCAGCAAGAATACCGCACTTGTTCACCGTGCGACTTTCCGACTGGCCGAGTGCAAGCACCTGACCGGCAAGTTCACAGAAGCCGCCGAGATGTACGCCAAAGTCGCCAAGACAAGCAAAGGCGTCTACAGCGAGACAGCTTACTACGATCTCGGCGTGGTCCACTTCCTGCACAAGGACTACAAGAAGGCGATCGAAGAACTGCACGGATTCGAGAAGGCATACCGCAGCAGCACCCTGCTTCCCAGGGTGCGCCTGTATCTCGGGCGAGCCTACCTGGAGATAAAGGACTACAATCGCGCCACGCAATACCTCAAACCGCTGAGCAACATAAAGCAGAAGAACAAAAGCGAACTTGCAGCGCCGGCGACTCTCTGGCTGGCCAGGACATACTCGCGACAAAACTCCAGCGCCACAGTTGTGACAATACTGACCCCGGTGATCGAAAGCTTCGCCACGACCCCGGAAATGCCCGGCATGCTCAACGAACTGGCCACAGCCCAGATGCGGCTGAAGAAGTTCCCTGAAGCCGCAGGCCTCTTCGCACGCGCCCGGGCCCTGTCAAAAGGACCCCAGGCCGTCGAGTTCCTCCGCCTGCAGGCGTTCTGCCTGAACCAGGCCAAGCAATACGACGCGTCGATGAAGCTTACCGAAGATTTCCTGACCAAACACGACGCCGACAAGAACACGCCGGAAGTCATGTTCATCAAGGCCGAAAACCTCCTGATGCTCAAGCAGTCGCCCCAGGCTCTGGCGGTATACATGAAGTTCCTGGAAATCGCGCCGAAACACGTGCGAGTTCCGCTGGCCAACTTCCGCGTAGCCCAGATCCACGTCGGGGCCAAGCAGTGGGCCCCGGCCGCTAAGCATCTTGAACTCCTGCTGGCCGGCGAGCACAAATCAAAGGTCTTCAACCAGGCCGGGTTCATGCTCGGCGACTGCTACTTCCACCTGGAAAAATGGGATCAGTGCATCGCGGCGATGGAGGATTTCCTCTACCAGCAGTATCGCGAGCCGAACGTCGATACGGCGATATACAACCTGTCGCTGGCCTGCGAGCGGAAGAAACTCAATGAAAAGGCGATAGCCATTCTCAGGAATTTCGTCTCGCGACACCAGTACAGCCGTCGCGACGATAAGGGCCAGGAAATCCCGGCCACGGAAAAGAGGCCCAAACGCGATCAGAATGCGATGCGGCAGGTTCTTCAAAAGAGTCCGCACATGCCGAAGGCTCGCGTACAACTGGGCAAACTGCTGTACGAAGCGGGGATCTTCCCTGAAGCACAGAGTCACTTGACTACTGCGATACAGCACAACAAGCAGAAGAAGATCGTCGGCGACGGAAACGCCGAGTACTATCTCGGTTGGGTCTACCTCAAGCAGAATAACCTCAAGGAAGCCGCCGGTGCGTTCGGCAAAGTCGCCGCATTCCCGGCCCACCCGTTCGCACAGGACGCGGCTTTGCAGTGCTCGATACTGCACATCCGCAACAAGGACGTAAAGAGCGCCGAAGCCGCACTGAAGAAGATGATGTCGGGTCCCAATCCGATCAAGGCTGACCAGGGGGCGTACTACCTCGGTCTGGCGATGGCGCGCCAGGAGGACACCGGAAACAAGAAACAGGACCAGCAGCGATACGCCGCGGCGTTGGGGCACTTCGAGACGGTGCTGACCAAGTACCCCAACAGCGACAAGCTTCCCAACGCACTGTACTGGAAAGGCAAGTGCCTGGACAAACTGCCGGCCCAGGGCGGACCTGCCAAGGCCGCCGAGGTCTTCGCAACGTTCATCCAGAAGTATCCCAAGCACAAACTGGTCCACGACGTTACCGTGGACAGGGCTCGTATCCAGTTCGAGGCCAAGCAGTACGACGCCGTCATCGCGGCGATGAAGACCCTGCTGGACCCCGAAGCCGAGAAGAAGCTCACCGGCACGCTTCGCGAAAACGCACTTTACCTGCTGGGATGGAGCTATTCCAAGACCGGTAAAGCCGGACTCAGCGCCGCGGCGCTTGAAGAGATGACCGCGTTGCAGGCGAAAAAGGGCGGAGCCAACGCTTCGGCGAGCTTCCAGGCAGGCGAGGCCCGGATGAAACTGGCCGAGTACGAAGAAGCCCTCAAGCACTTCCGCAGGGCTGTGGCCGCAAGCAAGGGCGGATCGACCCACGCCCCGGCTCTGCTCCGCCAGGCCGAATGCGAAGGCCTTACAAACAGGTGGGACGAATCGCGACGCACCTGCACCGAGTTCCTGAAGCTCTATCCCAAGTCGACTCTCGCCCCGCAGGTGACCTTCGCACTGGGTTGGGCCCTGGAGAATCGCAAGCAGTATCCCCAGGCCATCGAACAGTATCGCCTGGTCATCGCACGCAAGAAGAACGACGCGCTCAGCGCGCGATCGCAGTTCCAGATCGGCGAATGCCTGTTCGTCAGCAACAAGCTGGACGAGGCGATCACCGAACTTATTCGCGTAGAGACAAAGTACAGCTTCCCCGACTGGTCGGCCAAAGCTCTGCTGGAACTCGGGCGGATCCGCGAAGCACAGAAGGACGAAGACGAGGCGATCAAGCGTTATAACGAAGTAATCGAGAGATTCCCCAAGACCTCGGCGGCGACTGTCGCCAAGAGCCTCCTGCGGAAACTGCAATAGCACCTGAAAGAACAGAGATTCGAATCAACAGAATCGAAAGGACCCGTAATATGTCGTCAGATACCAAAAGAGCAGTCTGTCAGATTGCCATAGCGATCTTGTTTCTAATAGGTCTGGGGTTCACAGCCGAGATCCTCGCACAGGACGCACCGGCTGGCGCGCCTCCGGCGGGCGATGCCGTTGAGGTGCCCGAGGGCGCTCCGGCAGAGGCCCCCGCCGGCGCCGCCGGCGCACTTCAGCCGAAGAAGAACACCAAGAAAGCTGCTGAAGTCGACGGACCCAGAAACGTGCTGGACCTGATCAAGGCCGGCGGCTACGTCATGTTCCCGCTGGGACTCTGCTCGGTTCTGGCCCTCGGCGTCGCCGTCGAGAGGTTCATCAGCCTTAAGCGAAGCAGGCTTGTTCCTGTCGAGTTTAGCGAAGGGCTGCGAACAAGCTTCGCAGGCGGGCGCAACTACAGTTCGGCGATGGAGTACTGCGAGCAGACGCCATGTCCGCTGAGCAACATATTCAAGGCCGGCATCAATCGCGCCCCACAGGGCGAAGAAGCGATGGAAAAAGCCATCGAAGACGCCGGCGCACGCGAAGTCAACAAGATGAAGCGGAGCCTCAAGCCGCTGTCGGTCATCGCTCGAGTCGCTCCGCTGCTGGGTCTGCTGGGCACGGTTTACGGCATGATCTCGGCGTTCCAGTCGGCCTCGGCGATGGGCGCCGGCAAGGCTGACCATCTGGCAAAGGGCATTTACGAGGCGCTGGTGACCACGGCCACGGGACTCACCCTGGCGATCCCGGTCGTCATCGTATACGAAATCCTCTGTCACAGGGTTGATTCGATTGTGGACCACATGGACGACGAGGCGATTGAGTTCCTCGAATACACCGCATACGGCGACGGCCCCGGCTCCGCAGCGCCGGCCCCGGCTCCGGCAACCTCCGCCCCTAAATAGGACTGAATCCCATGAGATTAAGACGCGACGACGGCGCCGGCGAAGGTATGATCAATCTGGAATCGCTTCTGGATGTTATGTTCATCCTGCTGATCTTCTTCATGGCGACTACTACGTTCAAAGAAGAAGAGTTTGATATGGAAGTCAGCCTTCCGGCCGCTCAACAGAAACGAACTGCGCTCAGCAGCGCATCGAAACTAATAGTAATTAACGTTAGAGGCGAAGACCGTCCCGCAGATGAGGCGCTTTACGTGGTCTCGGGGCGCAGGGTCAACCTGCTGCAGCTTCGCAAACTCGTCAGAGACGGCGTGGAAGCCAACAAGAATCAGAAAGTCCTGATTCGCGGCGACAAGCTGGCCCTGCACGGCAACGTAGCCAATGCGGTAGCGGCCTGTCATGACGGCGGCGTCGTAAAAGCGAACATAGGATACGAATATCACGCCGTGGAGTAACGCAGATCTGGTAAGATATGCAGGAAGACCATACACAACCGCCGCCGGTTCCGACAGCACGCCAGGGTTATAGCATATGGCTGCTAGTGGGCTGCTGTGCCGCTACGGCTGTGGTCTCGGCACTGCTGGCCGCCTGGGTCTTCTACGGGTTCAAAAGGAACCTGGAAATGACCCTGGAGCAGCGCGAGCGGGAGTTCGACATGATGGTCGAACTTCCCTCGGACCAACAGAAGCGAATTGCGCTTGGCCGACGATCGAAGCTGATAGTAGTTGAGGTCAGAGGCGAAGATCGACCCGAAGATGAACCTATGTATGTGGTTTCAGGACGAAAAATGAACCTGCTGCAGCTTCGCAAGATCGTTGCCCAAGGCGCGATGAACGACAAAGATCAGAAAGTGTTGATTCGCGGCGACAAGCTGGCGTCGCACGGCAATGTAGCCAACGCTGTGGCCGCCTGTCACGAAGGCGGAGTCGAAAATGCAAATATCGGGTACGAATACTCGCACGTAGAAGAAGCCGATCCGGAGCGGTGAATTATGTCTGAAGTTATGAATGAAAAACCCAGTGTCCCGGTAACACCCAAGCCCCAGCGGAAGGTGCTGCGGATTGTGATGATTTGGTTCGTCATAGCCCTGCTTACGCTTCCGCTGATCGGTGTGATCGCGTTCGCCAACTTCTACCCCGAACAGTGGAAGGCCTACACTGGCCGAAACGCTTTTCCCATGAAGAACGCCGAGGGAAAGTGGGACCAGATGGCCTGGGAGGAAGTCGAGATCATCGGCGGGTCGGTAAACTCCGTGCCGCACAACATGTCCGCGGGTCTGACCAAAGACGGAAAGACGATGGTTTTCGCCAGGACACTGGCCGGCAAGGGCGCCAAGAGCAACCTTTACATATGCCAGCGCAACGAAGACGGGAAGACATTCAGCACTCCGGCCCGGATCGAGACAGTCAGCACCGAAAAGTACAACGAGATCGAACCTTCGATAACGCTTGACGGAAAGCACCTGCTGTTCGCATCGGACCGTCCCGACGGATCAGGCGGGTACGACATCTGGGTCTCGCCGAAAACCGATTACGGCTGGGGCGCGCCGGTGAACCTCGGGCCGAAGGTCAACAGCGAGTTCAACGAACGCGGGCCGATGATGAATCCCGCTAAGGACAAACTCTACATATCATCGGACCGACCCAAGAGAGAGACCACAGACGGCGACAGACGCCGCTTCTGGCAGAATCTCACCAGCGGGAAGATACCCAGCGACTACGACATCTTCTGCGTTGACCATATGTCGCTTTCGAAACACGCCAATCCGCTTCGCGACAAGAAGTATCGAGAGAGCATTATCGGAGCGCTTGGCGGAACGCCCGAGACCGAACGCGCCGTAGAACAGGCGCTCGAATGGATGATGCGAAACCAGGAGCCCGACGGGCGCTGGTCAATGAAGAAGCACGGCGGCGGCAGCTCGCACGATGTCGGCGGAACGTCGATGGCTATCCTGGCGTTCTACGGATGGGGCGCGCGTCACGACGAGGAAGGTCCCTACCAGGACACGCTCAAGAAGGCCCTCGGATGGCTCGTCGCACAGGGCGAAAAGTACAAAGGCAATTACTCCAAGAGCGCCGGCCAGGGCATGTACGATCACGGCATGGCGACTATCGCATTGGCCGAGGCGTATTCGATCACCAAGGACAAGGCCCTCCTCGATCCGCTCAAGGCCGCGCTCCAGACGATCGTCAAGTCCCAGAGCCCGCAGCACGGCGGATGGCGTTACACCAGCCAACCCAGAGACGGCGACACGTCGGTCTTCGGCTGGCAGATGATGGCGCTGCACTGCGCACAGGTCGCCGGGGTCGAAATACCTGAAAAGACCTTCGAACGGGCCAAACTCTGGCTCGACAAGGTCGGCGGCGGCGAGCACAAGGGCCTGTACGGATACACCGGCCCGAGCCCCAAAGACGCCATGGTCGCCGAAGGCATGTTCGTCCAGCAGCTTTTGGGCGCCACCCCTTCGGACCCGCGTCAGATTGAATCTGCGCAGTATCTCGTCGGCGACACCAACCTGCGGGGCAGGCGGAAGAAAAAGGGCAATCTGCCCAACGCCAAGAGCCAGACCAACATGTATTACTGGTACTACGGCTTCCTGTCGCTGTACCAGCACCAGTCTCCGCTCTGGAAGAAATGGAACCTTACGGTTCGTGAGCTGCTGGTCGATCGCCAGACCAAGGAAGGACCTGACGCAGGAACGTGGGCCCCGGGACAGTGGAAGGAATCGGGCAAGCTTGTCGCCACGGCGATGGGCGCGCTGTCGCTGGAGGTCTACTACCGCTACCTGCCGATGTACAAGATCGACGGGCGCGACGCCACGGCGATGGTCCGCGTCATAGACAAGGACCTCAACACTGTCTGGAAGCCCAAACCGATCCGCACTACACAGGCGGTCTTCCTGGGCATCCCGCTGCAGGCCCGCTGGATCGAAGCGCTAAGCTCGCCCAGCAGCGAGCAGTCGATCACCTTCTCCGACGACGGAGCCTACGCATACGTCGCATCAAACCGCGTCGGCGGATACGGCGGATACGACATCTACCGAAGCCTCATCGTCCAGGGCGTGATCCAGGAGCCCGAGAATATCAGCGATCCGATCAACTCCAGAGACAGCGAAACGTCTCCGGTGATAACAAGCAACGGCTACGAGATGATCTTCTGCTCGAACCGTTCAGTGGAAGGCAAGAGCGGACTGTTCCTCTATCGAACCGACCTGACCGTCATCTCGGAAATACAGAAGGCCCTTACGTTCCTCGAGAGCATCATGTGGTGGCTGATCGGTCTCCTGGCCGGCTTCCTGACGCTGCTGGCGCTGCTGATCTGGTGGCTCAACGCCGAGAACCGCCAGCAGGTCGGCCTGTTGATGCGATGCCTCATGGGCTCGGCGGCTCTGCACGCGATCGCCCTGATCCTGCTGAGCATCTGGATGCTGACCATGATAGTAGTCGAGGCCGGCGGCGACCCGATGGAAATCTCCGTCGACGCCGACTCCCTGGCCAGCGAGAAACTCTCAGTCGATATTCGCGAGCAGGTAACCGAGATCAAGTTCACGCCGGAACTGGTGAGAATCCATTCCAATCGCGAACCAATGCTGCTGCCGAAGATAGAGCCGATCGACGTGGCCGATCGCAAGATGGTCTCCTCGGACTTCGCCGTAGAGCGGACCCAGTTGCAGGTCGAGACCAAAGAGACCCCGACCCAGGAGACCCAGACCCACGCCAATCCCGACGTCAAGATGATCGCGAGGGTCGAGTTTGAGGTCGATGTTGAACTGGAGACCAAGCCGCAGCCGTCAGAGAAAATCGAAAAGAGCGAAGTGGCCAAACCCTCTACGGAGTTCAGCGTCGCCGAGGCGGCTCCGGCTATGACGGAGACTGCCGACAAGGCTGTCGACAAGCCCACCGATCCGGCGATGACCACGCCGGTCAAGCCTACCGAAGTGGCGTTTGAAGCCACTGAAGCCAAAGTCGATCCGACTGAAGCCGTCGAGCACAAGAACATTCCCAAGCCGGATGTAACGGCTATCGGGCCGGTTAGATTCGGGTCGCCAGATCAGAAGCTCGAGCAGCGAGCCGAAGGCGCCAAGCAGGCCAAGACCGGTTCTGCGAAAGTCAACAATCCGCTGGCGCTGGCCGGCGGAGCTCCGACAATGAGCAACATGATCGGCAAGCCCGTCGGCGGAGCTCCGGCTCCGGCGCGAGCGGCCGCTCGCCACAGCACCGGGCTCGGAGAGATGGACATCAGGCCCATGTACGCCGAATCCGGCCCCGACAATGTCGGAGCGCCGAAACTGATCGGCCCGGGAGACCTGCTGAGCCGCAAGTCTCCGCGATTGGAGATCGCCGAAGTAACGGATCTCGCCGCACCCGCGGACAGGAAGTCCAACTACGAACTGCGAAACCCGCTTAACCGCAATCGAGTTCTCAAGCGACTCGGCGGTAGCGACGAAACCGAAAAGGCCATCCGGCTGTCGCTGGACTGGTTCACCAGGACCCAGGAGCCTGAAGGGCACTGGGACACCAAGAAGCACGGCGGCGCGTCAGGCCACGACAACGGTTCTACGGGCTTTGCGATGCTGTGCTACTTCGGCTGGGGCGCCAGGCACACCGAGAAGGGCCCGTACCAGGTCCCGATGACCAAAGCCGTGAAATGGCTCATCAGCCGAGTCGGCGAGGACGGCGATCTGACCGCCGGCAATTCCCAGGGCATGTATGACCAGGGAATCGCGACGATGGCGCTGGCCGAAGCCTACGGAATGACAAAGGACCCGGCGCTGCTCGATCCGCTCAGGCGAGCGGTCGGATTCATCATCCGCGCACAGAACAAAGCAGGCGGATGGCGATACAAGTACAAGTCCACCGACAGCGACACGTCGGTAGTCGGATGGCAGGTCATGGCGCTGACCAGCGCGAGAATGTCGGGCCTGCGAGTGCCGGAAGAACCGTTCATCATGGCCCGCAAGTATCTCGACAGCGTCTCCAGCGGCAAGAACAACGGACGCTACAGCTACCAGGGCAGGAAGAATGCGACACCGACGATGACAGCCGAAGGCATGTTCTGCCAGCAGATCATGGGCATGCGCCCCAGCGATCCGCGAATGGAAGACGCAGTCTCGCTGATCAAAGTCAATTTGCCGCAGGCCAGAAAGCCCAACTACTACTACTGGTACTACGCCTGCCTGTCGATGTTCCAGCACCAGGGCCCGGCCTGGGAGCTCTGGAACAAGCAGATGAAGAAGACCCTGCTTGAAATGCAGAACAAGAAAGGCGATCATGTCGGCAGTTGGGACCCCAAAGGCCAGTGGACCTCCGGAAAAGGCGGCCGCGTGATGTCAACGGCGATCAGCACGCTGTCGCTCGAGGTCTACTACCGTTATCTGCCGATGTACTCCAAGCCCAAGATCAGGGCGCCGCTGACCCCGGAGACCGGGACGTCGCAGGAGTAATCAAGGCGCCTGGGATTACAGTCTTGCCTGAAAACCGTTTCGATGGTAACAATATGTCTCTGCGCTGTGGTCATATAAGCCAATAACGTCGAAAGGAGCCGGTTATGAAGAACTTCGGATTGAGCGTGTTGGTCCTGGCGGTGACGTTTGCGATCTGCGCCTCGGGCTGCAATAGCGGCGACAACAATGACGCCGATCAGAAGACCATCGGCTTCTCGGTCCTTACGATGAAGAATCCGTTCTTCAAGGACCTCGCCGACGACGTGACCGCGGCGGCGGAAAAACACGGTTACCGCGTGCTGATCGTCAATGCGGAAATGAAGGAGGCCACCCAGGATCGCCAGATCCTCGATTTCATCTCCAAAAAGGTCAACGCGATCATCCTGAACCCGGTAAACTCCAAGTCGGTTGGCGAATCGATCAAACGCGCCAACAAGGCCGGCATCCCCGTCTTCACGTGCGACATCAAGTCACTGGCCAAGGACGCCGAGGTCGTCTGCCACGTGGCGACGGATAATTTCTCCGGCGGGCGCCTGGCCGCAAAGGCCGTCATGGAGGCTACCGGCAACAAGGGCAAAGTCGCCATTATCGACTACCCCGAAGTCGAATCGGTGATAAAACGCGTCGAGGGTTTCAAGGCCGAACTCAAGGATGCCGGCAGTCCGATAGAGATCGTAAAGATCCTTCCCGCCGGCGGCGATCGGGCCGAGAGCTTCAGAGTCACCAAAGACATTCTCACTTCCGTGCCTGATCTGGACGCCATTTTTGCGATAAACGATCCGACAGGACTCGGAGCCTACGCGGCGCTGAAGGCCGAAGGAAGGGAAAAGGACATCAAGATAATATCCTTCGACGGAATGCCTGAAGGAAGGCACGCGATCAAGGAAGGGCATATCTACGCCGACGCGGTCCAGTCGACCCGCCTGATAGGCGAAGGCGTTGTCGATGCGATAATAAAGCACTCCGAAGGCGAGGACGTGCCGAAAGAGAAGCTGATACCCACTACGCTTTACCGCAAGGCCGACGCCGACAAGGACCCCACGCTTCGCGGATACAAGGCCCCGGCCGCGACGACTCAACCGGCGTCGAAGTAGAGGCGCCTTGTGGTCTCCTTTGAATCCAATGATTCGGCTCCGCTGCTGGAAATGCGCCGGATCGACAAATCCTTCGCCGGCGTGCATGCGCTAAAGGGTGTCGACCTCGATCTGCAGACCGGCCAGGTACTGGCGCTGCTGGGAGAAAACGGGGCCGGAAAGAGCACACTGATCAAAGTCCTCGGCGGAGCGCACCTCGCTGATGTCGGATCGATCTCGATCCAGGGCAAACCCGTGCGAATTACTGATCCGCACGCCTCACAGGCCGCCGGAATATCGATCATTTACCAGGAGTTCAACCTTATACCGGCACTGACGGTCAGGGAGAATATCTTCCTGGGACGAGAAAACGCCAACTTCGGATTCCTGCGCAAGAGCGATGAATACGAGCATTCGAAGGAACTGTTCGCACGCATTGGTCTGGACATCGATCCCGACGCCAGATGCGAGGAGCTCACAGTCGCCCAGCAGCAGACAGTCGAGATAGCAAAGGCTCTTTCAGTCAAGGCCCGCATAATTGTCATGGACGAACCGTCGGCGGCCTTGACCGGTCAGGAAGTCGACAAACTCTTCGAGATTATTCGAGACCTCAAGGCCCAGGGCATCGGGATCATCTATATCAGCCATCGGCTCGAAGAGATATTCCAAATCGCAGACCGGGTTATGGTCCTCCGCGACGGCCAGCACGTAGAGACGTGCGATGTAAGCCGGATCGACCACGATCGACTCGTCGAGCTGATGGTCGGAAGAAAGCTTGAAAACGAATTTCCCGCGCGAACTCCGGATCTTGGCGACGTGCGGCTGGAAGTAAGCCGGCTTAACCGCGGCGCCGCGGTCCGGGACGTATCGTTTACCGTGCGAGCCGGCGAGATCCTGTCGCTTACCGGTCTGGTGGGGGCCGGGCGAACTGAAACCGCACGATTAATCTTCGGAGCCGATCAGCGTGACTCCGGTGATATTGCCCTCGACGGGCGCCTATTGAACATAAGAAACCCGCGCGACGCGATCGCCAACCGCATCTGCCTGCTTACCGAAGACCGCAAGGCCCAGGGACTTGTTCTGGCTCACAGCGTCATGCGGAACTTCGCTCTGCCGAACCTGTCGCGCTTCTCGCGCTTGGGTTTTGTCGACCAGGCCTCGGAGAAAGCACGGTTCCAGCGATTCGTCAAGTCCATGAGGATCAAGGTCTCCGACGCCGAAACTCTGGCCGAGAACCTTTCCGGCGGAAACCAGCAGAAGCTCGTTCTTGCCAAATGGCTGGAAAACGACTGCGATGTGATTATATTTGATGAACCCACGCGTGGGATCGACGTGGGCGCAAAGTACGAGATATATCTGCTGATGAACGAACTGGCCGCTCGCGGTAAGGCCGTGATAATGATAAGCTCCGAACTGCCGGAAGTGCTCGGTATGAGCGATCGAATCCTGGTTATGCACGAAGGGGCGATCAGCGGAGAGATAACCGACGTCGCCGCAGCGACTCAAGAGCAGATAATGCACATGGCGATCGGATCGAGAAACAATGACTGAACTTTCGACTTCGAAAAACTTGACGCGGAGATTCCTGTCTGACTATGGAATGATAGTCGGTCTGTTTGCGTTGTGCGTCTATTTCAGCTTCGCCACGATCACCACTGAGTATCCCGAGGGCGACCAGGCCGTACAGCAGGTCGCCGGAATGGTGCTGAAGACCCACAAGAAAGACGACACGGTGATAGTCGTCGCTCAGATTGACGAAAATGGCAAGGGGAAGGATTTTGTCGCCGCGACGGTCAGAGCTTTGCAGGCCGGCGGAATGACGAATGTTGAGCAGGTCGTCGGAGCCCCGGCGGATCTGAAAGCCGTTATCACCAAAGTCGGGAAATCGAACCGAAAAGTCTCTGCGATTGCGACGACCAGATGGGTGTCCCAGTGGGGCTTGATAGAGAAACTTGGCGACAAAGTCCCCGAAATGGGCGATATAGCCGTCATAGTTCCCGAAGGTTTTACGCATTCCAAATTCCTGGAAATGGGGAACATCCGCAACGTTGCGACAAGCAACGTCGTGATCGCGATCATCGCCATCGGGATGACGCTCGTTATCATCACCGGCGGTATTGACCTGTCTGTCGGCAGTCTGATAGCGATGTCGGCGATGACGGCGGCGTACTGCATCGTAGAACTGGCCGGGTCCTGGGACGCAGGCGTCGGAGCCGTTGTAATCTGTATGCTCGCCGGAATACTCGCCTGCGCGCTTGTCGGCCTACTCAACGGACTGATGGTCACGCGATTCTCCATACCGCCGTTTGTAGTCACCCTGGCGATGATGCTCGTGGCCCGGGGCGTGGCGTTTATTATCGGACAAGGCGAGTCGAAGTATCAACTTCCCAATTTCGTGGTCTGGCTGGGCCAGGGAGCCGATCTGTTTGGGATACCCAATACGCTCGTACTCATGGTGCTCCTGTACGCCGCAGCGCACGTGATGATGTCGCGCACCGTCCTGGGGCGGTACATCTACGCCGTCGGCGGAAACGCCGAAGCTGCTCGCCTCTCCGGCGTTCCGGTAAAACGCGTGATCCTGTTCTGCTACGTGATGTGCGGTGCGCTGGCCGGCCTGGGCGGCGTCATCCGAATGTCGATCCTCAAGAGCGGGAGTCCCAAGTACGGCGAAATGGCCGAGCTTTACATCATAGCCGCAGTCGTCGTAGGCGGCACGAGCCTTAGCGGAGGCAGGGGCAAGATATTCGGAACGCTTATTGGCGTGCTGATAATATCCGTGATCCAAAACGGGATGAACCTGACTGACGTCGAGGCCTATACGCAAAAGGTCGTACTGGGCCTGGTCATCCTCGCCGCGGTCCTGCTGGACAGCGTTCGAGGCGGAAAGGGCATGCAGGGGCTGGCGAACATGCTGAGAATCAAACGCTCCGGCCCCGAAGCCCCCTGAATGCCGAACGCCGCTTTGAGAGCCATTGGGGAAACAATTTTGTATGCGAACGAAAAAAGGACGCCATGGTAACATGACGGTAACATTCGATCGTTACAATTCCTTTCAATGACGGATGATAAACAGTTATCCTAAAACGAAAGGACCATGCCATGACACGCAACACACTAATCCTGCTGGCCGCGATAGCAATGCTGGCCGCGACTGTCGCTCGGGCTGAATCACCGGCGACGCTGCTGGAAAAAGGCGTCTTCGCCGAAGAGACCAAAGGCGATATCGACGCGGCGATCAAGATATATAAACAGCTCACCGACAACGCCGAGGCCAATCGAAAATACGTCGCCCAGGCGCACTATCGCCTCGGCGCATGCCTGATCAAGCAGAAGAAGTATTCCGAGGCGACGCCTGTCTTGCGAGATTTTGTCGCCAGCTACCCCGATCAAACCAAACTCGTGGCCAAGGCTCAAAAACAGATCCGCCGGGCCAGGAGCAGAATCACCGGGGCCGAACTTTCGAAAATCGTCACCCAGGCGGTGACAACCGTCTCGACGTGCGCCGAGACTGATCCGCGAATAAAGGTCGCACTGGAATCGCTGGTCGGCCTGAACGAACAGGCCGTTGTCAAGGAACTGACAACGCACTTCGATGCCGAAAAGAGCACGGTGCGCCGCTCGGCGATCTACATTCTGTGGAAGGGCCAGTTCGATAAAATCACCGCCGCCGAAGCGGGCTTGACAAAACTCTGCAAGCATGAAAAAGGCATGACGCGCGGCATGGCGGCGCTGACTCTCGGAGCCCGAAAAACGGCCTCCAGCCTGCAGTTACTCTGCGATATGACGCTGAAAGACTCCAGCCCTTACGCTCGCCGCTGCGCCGCGTACGCACTGGGATTGATGGGCGATCCCAAGGCCCGATCCGTCCTGGAAAAAGCCCTGAAGGACGACAACGAGTTCGTCGTCAACAACGCCGAAAACGCCCTGGCGATGCTGAACGCACAGTTGCGACTGCCGGCCGATGTGATCACGTATATGGTTGACATTCACCTGGCCGACTACAAGAAGCTGCAACCCAAAGGCCAGTACGTCAATTCGCACATCTACGGCGTTGACGATCAGTTCAACTTGCATTTCGGCGGGCTGTCGGCCGTTAAGAATAAGACAGACAAGGTTATCAGCGGCGAAATGCATGCGGGAACTTTTAGTTATACCGACCTTGAAGTTATGAACGAAACCGGAGCCGTGCAGAAGGTCCGCTTCGTTGATCGCAAGACAGCTCGCGGTGGCCGATATCGTCTCATGTGGACGCCGGACAAACCGCTCAAGCCGGGCGATGTCCGCCTGCTTGGCTGGAAAAAAAAGGCGACAACAAGGCTGACGAAAACCGACGGCGGCTTTCAGTTGAAGATGCACAACCACTTCGGCGCACCGGTGCTGGAGAACTTCTTCCTGGTTGTTCTGCCGAACGTGAAGATTGTCACACAGTCAAGCGAGAACGCCTCACGCAAGAGAGTCGGCGGCTTCGACGTGTATCGTTGGAGCCGAGAAGTTCCTCCCGGCACGACTAACAAAGTGGAGCTTGTTCTCAAGAAGTCCGGCCCGGTTGATGCCGAACTAACGGCGGAGCAGCTAGCGGCCAGGCAGTTGGCCAAGCGGGCCTGGTATCTGTGGAACCAGCGAAAGCTCGCAGAGTCGGAAAACCTCTTCAAAGAGGCCGTCGAGAAAGATCCGAAAAACGCAAATGCCTGGAACGGGCTGGGTTGGGCCCTGCAGAACCAGGGCAAGAAAGAAGCCGCCGACGCATTCGGGAAATGCCTGGCGCTGGAACCGAAGAACTCCGGAGCCCTCAACGGACTCGGCTGGGTCGCCAAACAGGCCGGTAAGGAAGACGAAGCGATCGGCTGGTGGGAAAAGGCTGTTATAGCCAACCCGCAAGCCACCGCCGCGCTGAGAGGCATGGTTGATACTTTCATGGCTCGTGGGCAGTATCATCACGCTGCGGTCTGTTACGCCGCCTGGTTGCGAGTCGATCCGAACAACAAGAAGATCAAGGCCGAATTAGACGCGGCGCAAACCAAAGCCGCCGCAGCCCGGGCCGAAAGCAAGAAGGCTCTGTCCGCCGCTGAAAAATGGTTGACGCTTCTGGACGAGGGCAAATACGCACAGACCTGGGAAGAATCGGCCGGGTTGTTCCGCAAAGGAATCTCCAAAAAGAAATGGACCTCGAAAATAGATACGCTCATGGGCTCTATGGGACAGTTTAAGTCTCGCAAGAGGACCGACGCCGACTACCGAACCTCGCTGCCGGGCAGACCCATGGGCCAATACGTGGTCTTTACGTTCAAGGCTGTCTACGCCGAGAAACCGGTCGCGATAGAGACCGTGATAGCTATGAAAGACAAAGATGGAAAGTGGCGCGTTTCGGGATACTATATCAAGTAACCCTCAGCGGCCCGGCAGGAGCAGATTGCATGAACCAGGATAACCGTGAAATACCGTCGCCGCCTCGAACAGTTTTCCAACTGGCGACAATGTCGAGCGGCATCGCCGTCCTTACGTGGATCTTCTGCATAATGGCGATCGTGCTCCCGCTGGTTGTGTTCTTGACGGCTCCTCAGGCGTGGATAGCCGTGCTGCTGTTGGTCATCTTCTGGTTGACGTTCCGCCTGGTGTGGTCTTTTTACCGTCCGAAATACTTCGAGATTCGCGAGGATCGCCTGCTGATAATCTGGGCATGGCGAATGATGGATATCCCGTTAGGCGAGATTACCGAAGTGACGGCGATGTCCAAATCCGATCTGGGTTGCGTCGTGCGAACCTGGGGAGCCGGCGGACTCTGGGGCGGGTTCGGGCGATTCTGGTCCCGAAAAATAGGACACATGATCATGTACGCCTCGCGCGTCGATAAGCTTGTATGCATCAGGCGCCGCGACAAGAAACCGATCCTGATCTCGCCGGACGACTGCGAAAAGTTCATCGATGTGCTTGGCAAATACTGCCGATCGGGCGGGGAAGGTTAAATGGCTCGAGCGATAAAGGCGACAACTTCCGACAGCGCATCAGACACCGGATCGATAGTGATACTGGTGTTGCTGGCGGCGTTCATACCGGCCGGGTGCGTGCTCTGGTTCCTTAACGCGGCGATGGAAAATCAGCAACTGGCGGTTCGACAACGATTGACTGACGTCTACAAGAGCAACTTCAATGCACACAAGGACGAGTTGTCGAGAATATGGGGCGGTGTCGAGCAACGATTGGAGCGAACGCGAAAACTGAAAAACCCATCGTCGATATACAAACTGCTGGTCGATGATGAAACTTGCGACGCCGTTATTGTCTACGACGATTCGGGCCATGTGATCTATCCGCCCGTGCTCCGGCCCGTTGATATCCGAGAGACTCAAGGCGATCTCTGGACCACGGCTCGCCGGTTCGAAGACGATTTGGCTTACTCTCAAGCAGCCGACGCATACCGAGCCATTCCCCCCGGCGGCGGCAGCGTTCACCTGGCCGCACGCGCCATCAAGGCCCAAATTCGATGCCTGGTCCAGGCCGGGCGAACCGACGACGCGATCGACGTGATTTGCGACGAATTAAGCGATGCCAGATACAACGACGCTCTGGACGCCGAGGGGCGCCTGATCGCACCGATGGGGCAACTCCTGGCCCTTCAGATCGGTCAGCAGAATCTCACGCCGGAGCGATTCGATCGCCTAGTCGGCCTGCTGGTTGCGCGACTGTGGGACGAAAACGATACTCTCATGCCGCTGGTCCAGCGCCGGTTTCTGATCGGCGAACTTCAAGAGATCAAGCCTGATGCCGGTTCCGTTCAGCCCGAAAGCGATGCGGCCTTGCGGGCCCATCGACTCGAGGAATCCCATCGCTACGCCGAGATATATCTGGACTTCGATTCAAGAGCCATCGCCGGGGAACTGACTCCGCTAATCAATGGCGAAATATGGACCGTCGCCTCATCCGACGCTCGCGTCGCGGCGGTGTTCAAGAAGTCGCGGGTCGAGGGGATTATCAACGGAGTGTGCCAAGCCCTGAGCATCAAGGGGTGCGGCGTTACGGTTCAATATGCCCCGGCCTCGGAGGCCGACTCCGATGCGTTCGCTTCGGAATTCATCGGGCCCTGCATGCCCGGATGGCGGATATCGATGTTTCTACGCAGGCCCGATCCGTTCCAGGCCGCCGCCGACAAACAGAGGCAGATATATTTCATCACCGCTGGAGTGGCGATCGCCCTGATCCTGGTGCTCTCGGGCGCGACAGGGCGATACGTGCGGCGACAGATGAAGCTCACGCGACTCAAGAACGATCTTATCGCCACGGTCTCGCACGAACTCAAAACGCCGCTGGCCTCGATGCGCGTGCTGATCGACACTCTCGTCGACGGACGCATCAGCGATAAATCCCAAACCGACGAGTACCTGCAACTGATCGCCAGGGAGAACCTGCGACTGAGCCGACTAATCGAAAACTTCCTGACATTCTCCCGCATGGAGCGCAACAGGAGGGCATTCGAGTTCGAACGTCTTGACGTTGGCGAACTGATCGCCGAGGCGATCGAATCGACAGGCGACAGATTCCTTGGCGACGACAGCGGCCTCGAAGTCGACATCGCCGCCGATCTTCCTCCGATCGCCGGAGATCGCGACGCGATGATCACCGTGATCCTGAACCTCCTGGACAATGCCTGGAAGTATTCCCGCGACGATCGACAAATACGCATAAAAGCCGATCTGCGAGGCCGGTTCGTGCGCATCAAGGTGATCGACAACGGAATCGGCATGCCGCCGCGGACCGCCAGGCGGATATTCGAAAGATTCTACCAGGCCGATTGCACGCTGACCCGCTCGGCCGGCGGATGCGGACTGGGCCTGAGCATCGTCAAGTTCATTCTCGACGCGCACCGCGGGACGATTGAAGTCGTCAGCCGAAGCGGATCCGGAAGCACGTTTATCGTCAAGATTCCCGCCCAACCCGCCAGCGAGGCGGACCGATGAGCGCAGAGACCGTCCTGATTATCGAAGATTCCTCGACGTTGCTGCGCGGCCTGAGCGACAATTTCAGGTTCGAGGGGTATTCGGTGCGAACCGCCGCCGACGGCGAAGAAGGCCTGACCGCAGCTCTCGACGCAACGATCGATCTGATACTCCTGGACATAATGCTGCCGAAGATCAACGGCTACGAAATCTGCCGCCGCATACGCCAAGAGGGCCTCAACACGCCGATCATCATGTTGACGGCTAAGGGGCAGGAGTCCGACATTCTGCTGGGCCTGAACCTCGGAGCCGACGACTACGTAACCAAACCGTTCAGCATAAAGGAGCTGCTGGCCCGTGCCAACGCCTTCCTGCGCCGCCGTCGCGCCGCGGAACCGTCGGAATACCAGTTCGGCGATTGCGTGTTGGACATCTCGGCCGATCGCCTGACCCGCAACGGGGCGGAAGTCCCGCTGACGCCGAAGGAATCGGCGTTGCTGAAGCTGATGGTCTCTCGCCCCGACCGGGCTCTAACGCGCGACGAGATCCTCCGTCGCGTCTGGGGCTACGACGTATTCGTAACCGCCCGCAGCATAGACCGCTGCGTAAACACGCTCCGCAAGAAGATCGAACCGGACCCGAAGAGACCGGTGTTCATCAAGACAATCCGAGAAATCGGCTACCGGTTCGAAATCCCATAAGCTGGCCGCCTGCAAGCCGATAGCGGAAATCAGGGCGTTGACATCCCGCGTAGCCATAGCGCATCATATCATCGTTATGATGTATTGGGACCGTAGAATGCGGGTGTGAAACACCGGGCGGATTTGCCGCTGGCGACGAATTCTATGAAGGGACAAGTGGGAAATGATTGAATTGATTCTGGCGGGCATGGCCGTTTCGGTGATGGCGAAAGTAGCGGCAAACGATAGAGAATCGCCGCTGTTGTGGGGCGCCGTGACCGGCGTTCTGGCCGGAGTGTTCATCTTCACGATCCCGCTCCCGTTCCTGCGCGTACTGCTTGCAGCAATCGCAACTGTCATCCTGATGGTCGTCTACAAGTCATACAGAAAATAAGAATTGAGTAATACCCGTCCGCCAAGCCCGGCGGTGGCTTATTGTGACGATTCACTCGGACACCGGGCTCTGACTCGCAGCAGCAGGTCGTTCAGCGCGCCCGTGGCGGAAGTTGTTTCCGGCAGGTCGGATTCATCGCGAGCTTGCTCCAGTTCGGTCGTCAGGCGAAGGTATTCTCTTTCGTGGAACTCCATGTCGGCGGCCGGGAGTTTCTCCTTCTCGGCGCCGCCGGTTTTGCGGGCTACAAGATCGTCTATGTGCGACAGGGCGAACGTTTCGTTCAGACGCACCAGATTGGCCTCGATTTCGCCGGTCCGCATCAGGTGAATTCCCGTAAGCAGCACGCGGTAGGTGTACAGCAGCGGCTTGACCCGGGGCGGATCTTCCTTGGCGAAAAGCTTCCACTGGTTCTTGGCGAATCCCATGTAGTGGTGAGCGTGATGCACGGTAATGCAGCCGCGTGCGATCTCTTTGAGTTCTTCATGTTCCGGCGTGGTCTGCACGATCAGCGGCGAATAGATCTGCTCAAGCACGTAACCGTTCCGCTTGAGCATCAGGAGCATGAACTTCTTGATGTCGTGCGTGACGAGGTCCAGATCGATATCGCCGGGCTTCTCGGGTTTGCGAAAAACTTCGATCGTCTCCCGCGGCGTCGGAAGGCCCATTACCTCCGCGGGTGGAAGGATATGTATCCCGCGCAAATCGAAGTCCGAATCCGCCGACGGGAACCCATACAGATGCGCCCCGCTGATAGTCACGCACAGCAGCGGATACGGCTGGGCGGCGGCGATTTGGCGCAGCTCAGGCATGGCGTTTTTAAGCTGGTTCATTCTTCCAACTCCACAAGCTCGTGTTGCATGTTTTCTCGGGCGGTTTGTTCGTAGGCGTCGCGGAATCGCCGGGTGTGGTATATGTTCTGGCGAGTCAACATGTTTCGCAGGAACGTTTCTCGCCCGTCGTTGTACTGCTCGCACGGCAGCGAGTATTCCCAGCGTACGGCCGCGGCGTAACGCGAATACTGGCTCCACGGTTTGCCCAGAATCGCCAGATCAATGTCGCAGATGAGTTCTTCGTCATACGATTCGGGCTCGTCGAGGTGACTTGTTGCGTTTATCAGCCGGGCGACTTTTCGCCTTCGGTCCGGCGCCATGCCGAGTTGCTCGAGCACTTTGACAGCCAGTCTGGCGCTGCATAGTTCATTGTCTGCTTCGGCGGGCTCGTATACCGCGTCGTGGAACCACAACGCAGCGGCCACTAGATTCGTATCCGACGACATGGCTCCGGCCTGCTCGAGTTCAGCCAGGCAGGCCGACACGTGTGCGAGGTTGTGATAAGCTCGCCTCGGGTCTGCCGAGTACATGTCGATCAGCTCTCGTCCGGCGGCCAGACGCTGGTCTTTACCGGCCGACAGCCTCAGCCTGTCGCTCAGCACCACCCACATATCGAGCAGTTCCTCGGCGGATTTCGGCTCCGGCCCGCCTGCGCCGTGTTTGCGATTCCACTCCTGGAGAAAAGCCGCGACTTGATCGTATCCGCACATAATGGCGGCCTGGAGCGGCGTTCCGACGGCTTGGCTGAATTGTCCGGATGTTGTTTCCGGGAAGAATTCCGCCGCTATGTCCGGGCGCGAGCCGGCTTCCAACAACAGCTTCACGATGTCCAGATGTCCTTTGCAGGCCGCCTGGACAAGCGGGTGGCAGTCTTCCGGCCCGCGATTCACGTCGGCTCCGATCCGGATAAGGAACTCGACTCCATCTCTGTCGCCGTGCAAGACCCTGTCGTTCAGTCGCGACGAATCGGGATCAGGAAGCAGTTGGGCCCCGCCAGCATGCAGTTGCAGGGCTACGCCGTAATGTCCGGAAGCAAAAGCGCGCTGGATCGCTTCTGTCATTACTGCCGGGCCGCTATGGTAGTTCAGCAGCAAAGGAACGCTTTCTTCTGCTCCGGCTGCTGCGGCCCATTGCAGCAGGACTCCCGCGTTGCGGTCGGCTCCCTGGGCCAGGAATGCCGCCAGTTCGGTTGCGCAGCCCAAGCCCGCAACGGTATGCGGATCGTGTTGGGCTCCGCGGTCCACGAGCCACTGGCCGGCGGCGCGTTTCCCGTGCCAGGCGGCGTAATGCAGCGGCGTGGCGCACAGGAAGCAGTCGCCCGAGCTTTCGTTCTTAATTCTAAATGGTCCGACTCCTATACAGTGCCCGTTCATCTCGTCGTCGCCGGCCCGCATCGTGATGTCGGCTCCGTAGTCGACCAGCAACCGCATCATAGGAATATCCCCCAAGGCGGCCGCACGGTGCAAAGGTGCGACACAGTCGTCAACATCCTCCCAATGCAAAGTGTTGACCAGGCGGCGAGATTCTTCATGCTCCAGTTCGTTTTCGACAGAGACGGTGTCTCGCTCTCTAACGAGTTTCATAAACTCAGAGATGTCATTGCGACTCATGCTGTTTGCTCCCCTGGCCAGCGGCCATGTGCCTCCGCGCCCTGACCAGAAACGCATTGGCCGCTTCGTAGTCCGGCCGGTCTGGCAGTCTGGTTGTCTCAAACGCCGCATCAAACTCCTTGTGCAGCTCCAGGCGCCATGCGTCGACGTCTTCCCACGACTGGCCGCCGTCGCGTATGGCCAGCAGGCGATCGCGATGTTCGTTGACCTTCAGCGGAACGAAACCGTCGCGCAGCACGGTTATCCCGCTGAGCAGCAGGCGGATAAGGTGCATCGCGTGCTTCCACTTGATTTCGCCGCGGTTGCGAATGTCCTGGGCGAGTTTCTTGAACTGGCTCATCACGTAACCGTTGTACGTCTGGTACGCCAACTTCGACAGGAACGCATCCCGCATATCCAGCAGCTCTTGTCCCAGCGGCGTCACATGCTCGACCAGCGGCGAGTAGAGCACTTCGAGTATGTTCGGGTTGGCCTTCAGGGCCAGGGTCAGGAACTTCTGGAGTTCCCAATAGCATTCGTCGGTATCGAGGTTTTCTAACTGCTCCGGCACTCCGTAGAGAGACCAGTGCATGTCGGCCGGCGGCAGGTAAACGCCTCTGCGATCGAAATCCGATTCAGCGTGGTCCAGGCCGTAAGCCCGCGACCCGACTACGCTGCGGAGGATGACGTGGCGCCACAGATCGTGTTCGGCCATCGGATCGTCGCACGCGGCCAGGCCCGCACGCTGGTATTGCTTCAGCACGGCGATTTCGCGCCGTCGCAGCGAAACGACCTCTCCGCCCGGCAGCCGCACGCGATAACTATGTTCGGCATCAGCCGGCGATTGAACAATCGTCCCAACCGCCCCGGTCGGGCACGTGACAGACTGACCACTACGCACCTCAACCCGTACGACAACGGCTGTGCCGATAGGAAGTATGAGAGGCAAGTTGTTGTCGGCGTTAGTCACTACTTGGCCTTCTTTAGGGCTTGTGGCATCCATTCGCCACGCGAGTATAACAGCTGTCGATGGGCAAGCAAGTTCGGTATGTTCCGATTCGAAACCACAGAAGATTTGCGGTCGTTCCAGTTGCGGGGCTGACAGGGTTGGTTGGGGAGTGTATGCTCTTGGGGACGGCGAGATGTTTTCTTTTATTCTTAACGGCCGCCGGTTTGGCTCTTGAGGTGTTTTTTTATGGCTGACAAGACAATTCGTGTTGATGAGCTTATGGAGTCTAGTGGGGTCAAGTTCGGCACCAGCGGGGCGCGCGGGCTGGCTACCGCGATGACCGATGAGGTCTGTTACGTTTACACGGCCGCGTTTCTGAAGCATCTGGCGGCTGAAGGGACGATCGAGGTCGGGGCCGACGTGGCTATCGCTGGCGACTTGCGCCCCAGCACCGATCGGATCATGGCCGCGGCTTCGCGGGCGGTCAGCGATATGGGCTACAAGCCGATCAATACCGGTAAGCTGCCTTCGCCGGCTGTGGCGTATTACGGGCTGGTCAATGGCGCGGCGACTGTGATGGTCACCGGGTCTCATATTCCCGACGATCGCAATGGGATCAAATACAATCGCCCCGACGGCGAGATAACCAAAGTCGACGAGGCGGGGATTAAAGCCCAGGAGATTTCGTTCGATGATGGGCTGTTCGGCGACGACGGTATGCTGGCGGAGGCTTTTGAAGCTCCGGCCGTGGCTCCGGCGGCCGGGGAGATGTACGTCGCGCGGTATGTTGACTTCTTTGGGGCTGAGGCGCTGGCGGGTAAGGCGATCGGGCTCTACCAGCATTCCAGTGTCGGGCGCGAGTTGATGTACGACATACTCAGCGGCCTGGGCGCCGATGTTACGAAGCTGGGCTTTTCCGACACGTTCATCCCAGTCGACACCGAGGCGATTCGGCCCGAGGATGTCGAGTTGGCCAGACAGTGGGCTGGTGAGAATGATTTTGACGCGATCGCGTCGGCCGATGGCGACACCGATCGGCCGCTGCTGAGTGACGAATCGGGCGTGTGGCTGCGCGGCGACGTGCTGGGGATTCTTTGTGCGGCGTATCTCGGGGCTGACGCTGTAGTCACGCCGGTAAGCTGCAATAGCGCCGTCGAGAAATGCGGTCTGTTCGGCAGTGTGATTCGCACCCGGATCGGTTCTCCGTATGTTATCGCCGGAATGGTCGAAGCCAGCGCCGCCGGCGGAAAGTGTGTCGTGGGCTACGAGGCCAACGGCGGATTCCTGACGAATTCGGATCTTTTGAATGACGGTAAGACGCTGTCGGCGCTGCCTACGCGGGATGCGATCCTGCCGATAGTGGCGGTGATCCTGCTGTCGATCCGCGAGGGCAAGACGATCTCGCAACTGCTGGCCGGTCTGCCGCAACGCTTCACGGCGTCCAATCGCCTCAAGGAGTTCCCAACTGAGACATCGAAGGCCAAACTCGCCGAGTTCGCCAGCGGCGGGGCGGCGGCGTTCGAGGTCGCTTTCGGAGACCTTTGCGGGAAGGTAACCGACGTGGATGACACCGACGGGCTCCGGGCCACGTTCGACAACGCTGAAGTTATTCACCTGCGTCCCTCGGGCAACGCGCCGGAATTTCGATGCTACAACGAAGCCGACACTTCCGAGCGGGCGGCTGAACTCAACGACGCCTGCCTGGCGATAATGGAAGCCTGGCGAATATGAGAATGGAGACAACTATGAGACTTACGACACTTACGATCGCCATGGTGACACTAGTCATGACGTTGGGATGCCAGGGCAAGCCCGAGGCTCCGAATCCGCCGGCCGCGAGCCAACCGGCCTTGAAGCCGGCGCCCGGGCCTGCAAAGGCTCCGGATATCACGAGCCTAAAGACCGGTCTGGACGCCGAGCTTTTCAACGGCAAGGATCTGACCGGCTGGAACGTGCTGACCGAGGATTACTTTGACGCCCCGGGGAAGGTCTTCGTTCGCGACGATTCTATGGTGATCGGCGTCGGTAGCGATCTGACCGGAGTGCAGTGGGCCGGCGAAATGGTGAAGAACGATTACGTGATTTCGCTCGAGGCTCGCCGCACGAAAGGTTTTGATTTCTTCTGCGGGCTGACCTTCCCGATCAATGACAGTTACGTCAGTCTCATTCTCGGCGGTTGGGGCGGCGGGTGCGTGGGTCTGTCGAACATTGACGACATGGCGGCCAATGAAAACGACACCAGCCAGTACATCGAGTTCAAGGACAAGAAGTGGTACGCCGTTGAGGTGCGTGTGACCGGCGGGCGAATCGGTGTGTTCCTCGACGACAAGCAGATAATAGACCAGGAGATCAAGGATCATCGCTTTACGATCTGGCCGCAGCAGGAGCCGGTGCGACCGCTGGGAGTTGCGACTTACGGAACCGAAGGGGAGATCCGACGCATAGCCGTCAGGCGCGTGGCCACAGTCAAAACCACTCCGTAAGAGCCGATCGGGTCTGTACAAAAAATGCCGGCGGCCCCAAAACAAAAACCCCCCCCGAGATGAAATTTATAAAT
>CAYMSH010000019.1:26006-29589 GCA_964392945.1 uncultured Planctomycetaceae bacterium
GTCAGGGGGTTGGCAACAGTAAAAACCACTCCTAATGAGCGTTTGGGGTTTTAAAAAAAAATCCGGGGGGCTACATGACTGTCGCCGCCGGCTTTCGTATTTGTATTCGTACTGTCCGGGCGGATTAGCGTCCGCATGACGGACATTTGTGCTGTCCGCGCTGCGAGCTGCCGCGACCGCGTCCGGATTGCTGTCCGCGCTGTGGTCCGCCGCGACCGAATCGTCCCATCATAGGTCCGCGCTGCGGTCCGCCGCGTCCGAATCGGCCCATCATGGGTCCGCGTTGGGGTCCGCGTTGGGGTCTGCGTTGTGATCCGTGTCGTCCCGATGAGGCTTGCGGTCCGCGATGGTGTCCGCCGTGTCCTGAACGGGCTTGTGATCCGTGATGGGATCGGCGTCTGCTGGAGCTGCGGCCATGTCGGCCTCTGCCTCTGTGGCTTGATCCGGACTTACCGTGTCTTGAACTGCTGGAGCTTCTCGAACCGTGTGCCGAATGTCCGCCATGTCGGCTCGAACCGCCGCGAGCCTGCGATGATCTCGAACCGTGATATTGGCTCATCCTGGCGCGGATCGCTTCATGCATCTTCTTGATGAATTCTTCTCTGGCCTTGCTGCTGTGCCCGCTTGACTTACTGCGAGCATGTGAGGATCCGTGTCCGCGATGCTGGGCCATTCTTTCGCGCATCTTCTTGAAGAACTCTTCGCGCGAACTGGGGCGGTGTCCGCTGGATTTGCTCTTGGCCTGCGAGGATCCGTGTTCGCGATGCTGGGCCATTCTTTCACGCATTCTCTTGATGAACTCTTCGCGTGAACTGGGGCGGCCTGACTTGGACGTAGACTTCGGTGCGGGTTTCGGCGCCGCTGCGGCTTTCTTTCGCATTTCCTCGAAACGCTTCTTCATCTCTTCGCTGGGTCCACGTCCGGAGAAACCGCGGTGGGACCTGCCGCCGAATCCGCCGCCGCCGGGTCCACGGCCGTGGAATCCGCGGCGATGCGAGCTATGGCCCTGGGGCGCCTTGGCTTTGGGCGCTTCTTTGGCCTTCTTGTCGCTGTCTTTCTTGTCATGCCCTTTCTTGTCATGCCCCTTCTTGTCATGATCCTTCTTGACAGACTTGCCGCGGTCTCCGTGTCCTCGATGGCCTCGCCTGGATGGTTGGCCAAGCGACTCGCCGATCGACACAGTCAGCCCGAGCACTGCAGCGACGAACATAATCCCATACCGCTTCATAACTTGTCTCCTTGTCTCAAAGTTCTGTCCCATATGGGCGACGGTGAATTCTGCTAAAGAATGACTAATAATAAATCTATAGTCTAGGTGCCGCGCCGCGGGCATTAGTAACACATAACCCAAAATATTTTCTGCCAACGAGCGGCGGTTTCTACCGATCGGCGCAAAGCCAAGGGCCGGGCCAGCAGCCCAAAATGACTGCCCGCTCCGGCCCTGTGCTTGTAACTACTTCGAAAGCAGGCCCTTACAGGCTCCAGCCTTTGCGGTATTCTATGTGAAGCAGTTCGTTGGCTTTCGGGAAGTTGGTGAACTTCATCTGCTTGGAGTCGAACTCGAGTTTCTGGCCGCTGAAGCGCATCGCCAGCACGCCCAGGAGCACCATTTCGGTAAGCGCTCCGCCGTATTCGAAGTTCGAACTGGCCGGTTTGCCGTCCTTACACGCACGGATCCAGTCGCCCATGTGCCCGTTCTTTACGCGGCGGATCGTCTTTTCCGGGCGCTTGGGATCAAACTCCTTCTGCTTGGTTTCCGGGAATATCCGCATTCCGCCGGCGCCGTGCGAGCCGTGTTTGATCGAGCCTTTGGATCCGAATATGAACGCTCCGCTGGAGTCAACTCGTCGGCCCTCTTCGTAATCCTTCGGCCGGGGTGTTTTGTATGTACCGTCAGTCCAGACCAGCTTGACCGGCGGCATCTTGCCTCGTGCGGGGAACTGGTATGTCAGCGTCGAGGCGATCGGGAACGCCTGGTCAGCCAGTTCGGGCTTGTGGTGCTTGACTTCGGCTTGAATGCTCGTCGGGTATCCCAGGTCCAGGGCCCAGAACGCCGGGTCGAGTATGTGGCAGCCCATGTCGCCGAGTGCTCCGGTTCCGTACGCCAGCCATGCGCGCCACTTGAACGGATGGTACGCCGGATGATACGGGCGCTCTTGTGCCGGTCCCTGCCAGAGGTCCCAATCGAGATGCTTGGGGACATCCGGCGTGCCTTTGGGCAGTTGGCGTGCGGCGAAGTTTGCGTACCAGGGTCCCTTGTCCGGTCGGTTTGTCCAGGCGTGAACTTCTCTAACGTCGCCGATCGCTCCGGCGGCGATCCATTCCTTCAGCAGGCGGATTTCTTCTGAGGAGTGCCCCTGGTTGCCCATTTGCGTTTGGACCTTGTATTTGCGTGCGGCTTCTTTGAGCATGCGCGCTTCGTAGACGGTGTGGGCCAGCGGTTTCTGGCAGAACACGTGTTTGCCGAGCTGCATGGCGGCCATCGAGGTCACCGCGTGGGTGTGGTCCGGCGTGGCGATCATGACCGCATCGATATCCTTCTGCCTTTCGAGCATGATTCGGAAATCTTTGTAGATTTTGGCCTTTGGGAATCTCTTGAACGTGCCGGCGGCCTTTTGGGAGTCCACATCGCAGAGTGCGACGATATTCTCGCCGCTGCACTGCCGCATGTTTCCCCCTCCCATTCCGCCCACGCCGATGCCGGCGATGTTCAGCTTATCGCTGGGGGCCGGAGCCTCTTTGGCGCCCATGACGTGACTGGGCATGATTGTAAGTACGCTTGCTCCGGCCGCTGCTCCCGCTCCGGCGGCGAGAAATCCGCGACGGGTAAGTTGCGGGGTCTTCGAATTCTGATCTTTCATCGGTTGTCCTTTCCGGCAGGTTATCGAAACCGTTAGCGTACCAAGCCGCAACCCGCCGACGCAAGGGTTCATACCCCCAAAAACGCTTTGGCCTGAGGTGATAGAGCCTATACAATCTTGTCTGATGCGAAAGGGTCCTTTATGAGACAGCGAATGTTGAGATTTGTAGGATGTTTGGTCGCTTTGGCGTGCTTGTACAGCCCGGCTTGCGGCGCGGCCAAAAAGACACTGATCGCGCATGGCGGCAATTGGACGGTTCGCGACAAGGCTGTCTGGAGCGACGGCGGGCCGGGCCCCAAGCTCGTGGCGACGGGCACCGATTTCGCAGATGGCCAGGCCGGCGTAGAAGTCTATTTCGAAGACAAGCAAGGCGGCAACGCCGCGTTGATGGTGCATGTCAGCCAGGCCGGCGTCGGCGCCAACAACTTCATCGGATACGAGATAGCCCTGGACCCGCAAAGACAAGTTCTGCGATTTGGACGCCATAAACACAACTTCTCGCTGATGAAGGACATCAAGACAACCATCCCGCTGAGGCGCTGGGTCCCGCTGGTGGTGTGCATAAAGGGCGGGGTGATCGAAGTCGATGTTGACGGGAAGAAGATAGCGTCAATGAAAGATTCGCGAGGGCTCCTGCCGGCAGGGGCCGTGGGCTTGCGACCCTGGACCCGCAAGGCGGGGTTCCGCAACATCACGTGGCTGATCATCGCGGTGCACCTGGC
>CAYMSH010000020.1:0-29548 GCA_964392945.1 uncultured Planctomycetaceae bacterium
GGCTCTGGCGTCGGGCCGGGTCGTGCCGGGAAGACTCGAGCCGGTTCCATGGTCCGGCGATTTCCGGGTGTTTGTGGATTACGCGCACACCGACGATGCGCTGGTAAACGTGCTATCGGCGCTTAACGAGATAAAACGCGGGCGATTGATCGTCGTTTTCGGTTGCGGCGGGGACCGCGATCGGACCAAGCGTCCTCGAATGGGTCGAGTGGCGGCCCGGCTGTCCGATCGTGTGGTTGTGACAAGCGACAATCCCAGGAGCGAAGATCCGCAGAGTATAATCGACCAGGTGATGGAGGGTGTGGGGGCTTCGGATCGCGATCGATGTGAAGTCTGTGTCGATCGGCGCCAGGCCATTGAGATCGCCGCGAAGATTGCAGAGCCCGGCGATATTGTCCTGATCGCCGGCAAGGGACACGAAACGTATCAGGAAATCTCCGGACGACGCATTGATTTCAGCGACGTGCAGACCGCATCGGAGATACTAAAGGGACTCGAGGAAGCATAATGATTCCCATGACGATGAATGAAATTCGACGTTGCGTTCACGGAAGATGGTGCAGCGAAGGCGTTGACGTCACCATCGAAGGGGTCTCCATAGACTCGCGAACCGCCAGGCCCGGAGATCTGTTCATCGCGATTCGCGGCGAGAACTTCGACGGTCACGATTTCCTCAGTGCTGCGGCCGGAGCCGGATGCATCGCGGCGCTGGTGGATTCTGACGGATGCCAGGTCGGACTGGCCGACGAGAGCGATCGACGTTTCGGAGCCGGCATTATCAGCGTTGACGACACTGTAAAGGCCCTGGGGTTGCTGGCTGTCGAACATCGTCGGACAGCTTCGGTCACTACGGTTATCGGCGTTACCGGCTCCAATGGCAAGACAACCACGAAAAGGATGATCGATCATATTCTCTGTCGCCATTTCACCGGATACGCCAGCCCCAAGAGTTTCAATAACAATATCGGAGTTCCGCTCACGCTGCTCGGCGTCAATCGCAATGACGACTACGTTGTGTGCGAGATAGGATCGAACGCGCCGGGCGAGATTCGCCAGCTTACCGCGATGGCCAGCCCGAACATAGGCGTGATCACCTCGATAGGTCCCACGCACCTGGAGAAACTCGGATCGATCGAGAAGGTCGCCGCCGAAAAGGCTTCGATGTTGGGTTTGCTGGCCGACGAGGCCCTGGCTGTAGTCTGGGGCGATAGCGACGAACTGAACCATGCATCAAGGGCTTTTGACGGTCGAATGATAAAGTTCGGGCGCTCCGAACAGTGCCAGCTGCGGCTCAGCGAATACCGTCCCGTAGGACGCGGCTGTGTTTTCGAAATCAACGGGCGCCTCAGCGTAGAACTGGCGGTTACCGGTTCGCACAACGCCTTAAACGCAATGGCCGCCATCGCCGTGGCGCAGCGAATGGGAGTTGACCCGGTTGACGCGGCGGCCGATCTGGCGGACTTCGCCGGCGTGCCGATGCGCCAGGAATGGGTCCAGGCCGGTCCGATCTCGATCATAAACGATGCATACAATGCCAATCCGTCGAGTCTAGCCGCCGCCGGCGAGGTGCTCAGCAGCGCCGAAGGGACTCGCAGGGTCCTCATTGCCGGCGATATGCTGGAACTTGGAGACGCCGCCGAGGAGTTTCACCGCCAGGCCGGCCAGAGGCTTGGCCAAAGCAATGTGGATTTGCTCATAGGCGTTGGGGCTCTGGGTCGATATATCGCTATAGGCGCTCAAGGCGCGGACGTTGCGACACTCGGTTTTGACTCGGTCGAAGAAATTCTGGCCGAGATAGTCGATCTGCTGGAACCCGGAGACGCCGTTTTGGTCAAGGGTTCGCGATCAATGGGCATGGAACGCCTGGTCGAGGCCGTACAAAAAGGCTTCGGGAATACAGGGAAGGAATAAATCGCGTTGATTCAAAGGCTTTACAGGAACGCAGCGATTCGCATCGTTCTGCTGGTGTTGGGAATCGTTCTGGTCAAGCGTCTCGTTGGTCCGTACGAAGGGCTTATCCTGCGCATAACCGGGGCCGGCGTGCTGAGCTTCCTGCTGGTGTTGTTCGCGGCGCCTGGCGTTATCCGATTCCTGATAAAGCGTCGATTCGGCGATCACGTTCAGTTTGACCATGCCGATCTGAACGAATTGACAAGGCACAAGTCCAATACGCCGACTATGGGCGGGGTCCTGATTGTCGGGGCGATTTTCATCTCCGTGGTCACCTTCGCCAATCTGGGAAACATGTACATCCGGATGGCGCTGTTCGGATTGGTCTGGCTTGGCATTCTCGGCGGAGTCGACGATTGGATCAAGCTTCGCTATTCGGCCGGCAAAGGCTCTCGCGACGGTCTGAGGGCATGGGAGAAGATCCTGTTCCAGATCGGCCTGGCCGTGCTGCTGTCGATCTACATGTGGTCCTACGGAAAGGGCAGCCAGGAGACTCGGAATCTCTATGTCCCGTTCATCACCACGCCGATAATGCTTCCGTTGATAGCGTACATAATTATCGCCGTTCTAACGATGGTCGGCACCAGCAACGCCGTGAACCTCAGCGACGGAATGGACGGCCTGGCTTCAGGGTGCGTGTGCATTGTTGTGATGGTTCTTCTGGTGCTGTCGTGGCTGGCCGGAGTGCGGAACTGGGCCGGTTTGTTCAATCTTCCGTTCATACCGGCCTCGGCGGAGATGACCGTGCTGTGCTCGGCGATGTTCGGAGCTACGCTGGGCTTCCTGTGGTACAACGCGCCGCCGGCGCAGGTCTTCATGGGCGACACCGGCTCGCTTCCCCTGGGAGGCTTGATCGGATACATAGCGATTGTCATCCGCCAGGAACTGCTCCTGCTGATAATCGGCGGCGTGTTTGTGATGGAGGCCGCCAGCGTGATAATGCAGGTCGGCTACTTCAAACTCACCCGCCCGGGACCCGGTCTTCCGGGTAAACGCATTTTCAGGGTCGCTCCGATACACCATCATTTTCATCTTGGCGGATGGGCCGAGACAAAAGTGGTCATACGATTCTGGGTGATGGGAATAATTTTTGCAGCGATTGCATTTGCAACGCTGAAGCTTAGGTAGATACGGGCCTGACGGCTCGACTGCGGCGATTCGAGCCGGGGCGAGCCATTGGGCAAGGGAGCTGTAGATGGCGCGGAATAGTAACGAATTAGTAACACTGCCCCTGGCGGAAAACTCATCGGGAAGCGGTCTGGTCGTAGTGACCCTGGCTATGCTGGCGATCGGGATAGTCACGGTGCATTCGGCCCTGGCCGGAGTGCGCCCCAGCACCGTCGAGTGGTACATGCGCAGCGATATGCGGCACACTCTGTTCGCCGTGGCCGCGGCGATCGTCATGTGCTTCGGATGGCATTTCAGGTATAGCTGGTTGTGCGGCGACACGCAGAAATGGCCCAGGACTGCGGTGACAATCCTGGTTATCGCCGTGATGCTGACTCTTGCAGTCCAACTGACCCCGCTTGGGCATATGCGTAACGGCAAGCTGCGATGGCTGAAGATCGCACCGGTTCCTTTCGGCATATTCCAACCGTCGGAAGTCTTGAAGATCGCACTGTTGATATTCCTGGCCGCGTGGTACTCACGCCAGAAGACTCAGGCCAAAAACCTGCTCAGCGGCTTTGTGGCGCCGGCGGCGATCACGGCCCTGTGCCTGGCGATCGTAGTCGGCCAGGACCTCGGAACGGCGGTGATAATGGCTGTTGCGGTCTGGCTGACTATGTTCATTGCCGGGGTGCGATGGTACGCACTGGGCGGTATGCTGGCCGCGGGGGCGGGAGGGTTCTGGTACTTCGTCAAGGGCGATCCGCAGCGTATGTTGCGAATCAAGGCGATGATCGACCCCTGGTGCCTGGACAACCCCAGCGCCTATCAGCCGCGCCAGAGCCTGCTTGCGATCCTGACAGGCGGATGGTTCGGAAAGGGATTGGGACGCGGAATAGTCAAACAGCAGTACCTGCCGGAGCGCAGCACCGACTTTATCTTCGCCAGTTTCAGCGAGGAGTGGGGCTTTGTCGGAGCCATGCTGTTGATGGCATTAGTGATAATGTGGATATGGTTCGCTCGCAAGTCGGCGACAAACGCACCAGATAGATTCGGGTTCATCCTGGCCGGGGCCATGGGCGCGATGATCGCGATCCAGATGGTGCTGCACATAGCCGTAGACACCGTTGCTGCGCCGCCGACTGGAATGAGCTTCCCGTTTGTTTCCGTAGGCGGCACCGCGCTGCTGGTCACTGCAGGAGCCGCGTCGCTGATAGTCTCGGTTTCGGCGCGAGCCAGGCGAGCCCAGCAAACCGTCCCGCGAGCCGGATAACTGCGCCGGGCTGGAAGCGATTCTGCTACAATTCATTGATTGATTCTCGCCGCCGGCCGCTGATCGCAGCGCCCGGGACGAAGATCGGAGCATTATAAGTGAGTAGACCGACGTATATCTTCGCCGGCGGCGGGACCGGAGGCCATCTGTATCCCGCACTGGCTGTCGCCGAGCAACTGCTCGCCGCCGATAGCGATGCGGCGATTGTTTTCGCATGCAGCAACAGGTCCATAGACCGTCGCGTGCTTGGCGATACCGGCTACGCGATAGTTCCCCAGCCGATCCGACCTTTGCCGCGAAGGCTATCGGCGGCGTATGGATTCCTCAAGGCATGGCGAAAAAGCGGCAAACTGGCCCGCACGATGATCGAGGATCTCGAACCTGTCGCGGTCCTGGGAACCGGCGGATTCGCCGCTGCGCCGCTTGTCAAGCAGGCCTCTAAAGCCGGAATCCCAACAGCGATGCTCAATCCCGACGCCGTGCCGGGAAAAGCCAATCGGTATCTGGCCAGGTATGTTGACGTTGTTTTCACGCAGTTCGAGTCGACAACTGCGATGTTCCCGCGCCCCGCGGCGGAAAAGGCGCGAGCAGTGGGGTGCCCCATTGGCAGTCGATTCGCCCAGGCCGATCGCAACGAGGCTATCGACTTGTTCTCCCTGGACCCGAATCGCAAGACTCTGCTGGTAAACGGCGGAAGCCAGGGTGCAGCGACGATAAACGAAGCGATCGCGATCATCGACGACGATCTCGGCGAGTTTGGCGACAGTTGGCAGATGCTGCACGTGACGGGATTGTCAGAGATCACTGAAATAGCCGATCTCGACGACGCCAGGACAATGCCGTCGGTAACATTGAAATACTGCGATCGTATGGACCTGGCTTACGCCGCGGCGGATCTAGCGTTGTGCCGGGGGGGAGCTTCGACCGCCGCGGAACTGGCCGCAAGCGGAACCCCTTCGCTGATAATGCCGTATCCGTATCACAAAGACGATCATCAGTGTCTTAATGCGGTCCCGCTGGCCGATTGCGGCGCCGCGATAATACGCAAAGACGCCGCCGACGGCGTACAGAACGCACGCATGCTTCGGGAGAATCTCCTTGAACTGCTCGGCGATTCGGAGCGCCTGGAGACCATGCGAACTTCTGCGGTTTCCATGGCCCGTCCGGATGCAGCGACCCAGGTCGCCGACTGGATGAGACCGGGCCCATGAGCCCGCAGCCGGCTGCTAAACAGGCCGGTTAAAGGATTTGGCCCCGCCGGGGCGATAGAGTATATAGAATGATAAATGCCTGAGTCGAATTGCAGACGGGGCGTTTGTATTATTGCGCAGTGGGTAAGATAAAGGAAATGGCGGCTGAAATGCCTGAAGGCGCGGATATTAGAGACATCGAGCAGACTGACCCGGCCGGGAATCCGGCTGGTCCGTTTGACTCGCTTCACGTACACATGATCGGCATCGCCGGTTGCGGAATGCGTGCGCTTGCCGAGATGCTCGCCTGGCGAGGCGCCATTGTCAGCGGCTCGGACATGGCCTCTAGCTCTGCGGTCTCCAAACTCATCGACTCCGGCATGAGCGTAAGCGTCGGCCAGCGCGGCGAGAATATTCCCGAGGATTGCGAAATTGTCGTCTATTCTGCGGCGATACACGAGGGCAACCCCGAGCTGATCGCCGCCAGGCAGCGCGGACTGGAAGTCGTTAAATACAGCCGCATGCTCGGGCGCATGATGTCCCATCACGCCGGGATCGCCATTGCCGGAACGCACGGCAAGAGCACAACCACCGGTATGGTGGCCTACGTCCTGAAAGCTGCGAAACTCGGATCGAGATTCGTCGTCGGAGCGACTGTCGATCAACTCGGCGGGCCCAGCGGCGTCGGCAAGGGCAAGCATTTTGTCGCAGAGGCCTGCGAGTTCGACAGGAGCTTCCTGAACCTCGAACCGAAGTACGCGGCGATCCTGAATATCGAAGAAGATCATCCGGACTGCTATCGTGACATCGATGAAATAATCGAAGCGTTCAAGCAGTTCTCGGCCAAGATACCCGCCGACGGAGTTATCGTCGTAAACGGCGACGATCGCGACGCGCTGAAGACCGTTGTCGGAGCCCCGTGCCAGGTCGAGACTTTCGGTCTGGGCGAAAGCTGCAACTGGCGCGGCGTTGACCTGCAGACCGAAAACGGCCTGGTGACTATGACAGTCACGATGAACGCCGAGGAGTTCTGCCGCGTGAGAGTTCCGCTTCCCGGTCTGCACAATGCATACAATTCGCTGGCGGCGATTGCGATACTGCATCACGCCGGTCTTGATGCGGCCAGAATCGTCGACTGCCTGCAGAAATACACCGGAGCCAGGCGGCGCATGACGCTGAAAGCCGTCGAGCGCGGGATCACGGTTTTAGACGACTACGCGCATCATCCTACGGAGATACAGGTGACGCTCAAGGCGATTCGAGACTACTACAAGCCCAATCGCCTGATATGCGTGTTCCAACCGCACCAGCACAGTCGCACGCGGTTCCAACTGAAGGATTTCGCTCGTAGTTTTGGTGAAGCCGACGAGGTTATCGTGCCGGATATTTATTTTGTCCGGGACTCTGAGCGTGAGAAGGATTACATTTCCTCTAACGATCTCGTGTCACAAATTCGCCTTCATGGCGGCAACGCGATTTACCTGAAGTCGTTCAGGGAAATTGTGGCGCGCCTTAAGAATATCGCTGAAACCGGAGACCTCATGGTTACCATGGGGGCTGGAAATGTCTGGGAAGTATCTGATGAAATTGTTCACTGGCTTAGAAAAGATAGTTAAGGAAGACTACCCGCTGGCGCCGCGAACGTGGCTGAAGCTGGGCGGTCCGGCGGCGTACTACATTGAACCCAATGACGTGGAGGAACTCGCCGAGGTCGTCAAACGCTGTCGCGAGAACGAGATACCGATGTACATTCTCGGCAGCGGAGCTAATGTCCTGATCGACGATTCCGGCGTGAGCGGAGCAGTCATACATCTTGGCGGCGAGCACTTCGGAAAGACCACGATCATCGAAGGCGGGCTCAGGGCCAACGCCGGAGCCGATATGGGCAAGCTCGTGCTGCGATGCGTTCGCGACGGACTGGCCGGCATGGAATGCCTGACCGGTATTCCCGGAACCATCGGCGGATGCGTAAAAATGAACGCCGGCGGGGCGTTCGGCGATATCGGCAGCGTTATCCAGTCGGTGGACGTAATGGGACCCGGCGGAGAAGTCTTCACGCGGCATCGACCGGATCTGGCGTTCGCCTACAGAAGTTCGAACATCAACGCTCCGTTCATACTCTCGGCGGTCTTTGCACTGTCGGAAGATGATCCGCAGAGAATACTCAAGCAGGTCAAGCAGATCTGGATATACAAGAAGAACACCCAGCCGCTGGCGCATCGAAACGCCGGTTGCATATTCAAGAATCCGCGCGGAATGTCGGCCGGAGCCCTCATCGATCGGGCCGGGCTGAAGGGACGCCGGGTCGGCGGGGCGTTCGTCTCCGACAAGCACGCGAATTTCATACTTGTTGACGACGGGGCCAAGGCCTCTGACGTGCTCAAGCTTATCAACACGATTCGCGAAGCAGTTTACAAGAACTCGCAGGTCTACCTGGAAATGGAAATAGAAGTCTGGTGATTTATGGATAAAAGTGTCGCAGCCAGGGATGGCGCCGTGATTGAACTTCCTAAGACAGAACGAGTGCTCGATATAACAGTCCTCATGGGCGGACCGTCGTCTGAACGAGACGTCTCACTGTTGAGCGGGGCGGCTATTGCCGACGGACTGGAGTCCTCGGGTCACAAGGTCACCCGTGCCGACATCTCGCCGCAGGACACCGCCGCGCTCGATCGCGACGGGATCGACGTGGTCTTCATCGCCCTGCACGGCGAATTCGGAGAGTCCGGCGAGGTCCAGGCCCTCTGCGAGGACCGCGGACTGAGGTACACCGGTTCAAACGAACGGGCCAGCCGACTGGGTATGGATAAAGCCGCCGCCAAGCAGATATTCAAGCGAGGCGGATTGGTTACCCCCGACTGGATGATTGTCGAGGAGTACCATTCCTCATCGCAAGTCGCCGCCTGGTTGCAGGAGCTTCCGCCTCCAGTCGTGCTCAAGCCCGTTGACGGCGGGTCGAGCGTTGATATCAAGATCGTAACCGACGAAGCCCAGCGTGACGAGGCGCTGGAGTACCTGGTCGACAAATACGGAAGAGTGATGCTCGAACGCTACACGCCCGGGCGAGAGTTCACCGTCGGCATAATCGGCAACTCGGCGCTTCCGATAATGGAGATCGTGCCCGACGGCGATTTCTACGACTACCGCGCCAAGTATGACGACGAGGCCGCAACGGCGTACGTCTTCTCGCACGGTCTTGAGGAAGAACTGGTTGCGGGCATGCAGTCCGACGCCTTGGCCGCTCACAGAATACTGGGCTGCCGCGACGTGTCGCGGGTCGATTTTATTCTCGATTCGGAAAACAGGGCCAACGTGCTGGAGATCAACACGATCCCCGGATTTACGAGTCATTCGCTGGTCCCCAAGGCCGCAGCGGCCGCCGGGGTCAGCTTCGAACAACTAGTTGACGGTATTGTCGCCATGGCGATGAACAGATAGTCCCGCGCGGGTCTTGGGCCCGGATGTGCGGAAATGATGTAAGGAAGATTGATATGTCACCGAAGGCAGGAAAAACTCGCAAACGACGCTCGCGCAAGGCCAGCCAGCAGTCGCTGTTTAAACGCTGGTGGGACAGCGTGAGTCTCGAGCGCAAGGTCGGAGTAACCCAAGTCGTTCTCCGCATAATCCTGCTGGCTGCGATTCTTGTTGCTGCCGGATGGGGAATGAAGAAACTCGAATCGCATGTAAGGGCCGTCAGCAACGCCACGCGAACCGCACGCGTGCGGCTTGAGGTGGCCACACGCCCGGCGTGGATGCCGGCCGAACTGTCATTCAGGATCGCAAAATCATTCGCTCTGGACCGACCGGCGGACTACGACGACAAGAATCTCACCAACGAGATCGCCGCACAGGCCGGTCGCAACCCATGGGTGCGACAGGTTCGCTCGGTAAGGAAGGCCAGAGACTCAAAAGGCCGCCCCTTCGTGAGAGTCGACTGCGAGTTCCGCAAGCCTGCGGCTATGGTCGCCTGGGGCAAGCATTACTTCTTCGTGGACGAGCTTGGCGTTCGACTCAATGACAAAGACGTGCCGCGCTGGGTGGCCGTTGTCCCCGGGCGAAACGGCCAGAGAGCAAGGCAGGAGGCTTTCATCGAGAAAGCTGATGCTCCCGGCGGCAACATACCCCGGCCAATCCAGTACATAATAATTGATCTCGACAGCCGCATGGACCCCGCGCCGCCGAAACCCGGTAAGGTCTGGGAGACCGAGGCCCTCGTCGGACACGGCCTGAGGCTCACGGCGTTGCTGAAGACGCTGAAGGTCCGCAATGACACGCCGCAGGGTTTCCGCATTGACGCGCGGAATCACGCCGGGCGGTTGAGCACCGTTGCGCCCCATCTGGCGTTTTGGGCTGGAAATTCATACTTCAAGTTCGGGCGATTCCCACAGGACCGATACCACTACAACGTCTCGGTTGATCACAAGATGGAAGTACTCAGGAATCATATCGCCAGGCACAATGGCAGGCTGGCCGGAACACCGGGGCTGGACCTGCAACTCGACTGAGAGCGGCGATGAATGGACAGTGCCCAGGTGAATCGACAAATCGCGGCCGGACCGGCGGACAGAAGCGGGCTCTTTGACGCGATGTGGCGCCCGGCGGGGATAGCCTATCTCTCTGCGATGCTCATCGGCCTGGCTGTCGGCTTCTGGCCGCAGATCATTACCGGCTCGGTTAACCCGTATTGGCCCGCGTCGGTTCCCGCGGTTCAAACTCTCACTATAGCCCAGGCGGCGTTCTGTCTGCTGATCTATCCCGTGATTGCGGTATTCCGATCGCAGCGGACCTCCGGCTGGCGTTTCTGGCCTGACGCCGCGGTAGAGACGCTCTTCTGGACCGCGATCAGCGTGCTGTTTTACGTTCCGGCGGTCTGGCTTAGCGGATCGAGTCCGGCTGATGCGCTGGCCGGGGCGATCTACGTTCTGGCCCTCTGGCCGATGGCCTGGGTGTTCGCAGCGTGGCTGGCTTCCGGCGGATCGGGCCGATCTGTGGCTCTGCTCATTCCCGTCCTGGCGGCGATAGGTCTGCCGTGGTTGTGGTACGTGTCGGCGGAATTCTTTTACGGCGCCGGATGGACCGACAAACTGTGGGCTCTGTGCCCGCTGACCCGCGCGTGGGACGTTGCGGCGCCAGGAGCCGCCGCTCGGAGTCTTGAGCCTTTCTGGGCCTGGGTTGTTTGGCCGATGTTTGCGGCCGTCATTTTCGCAACCCGCCTAGTCTTTTGCCGTCGCGGCGACCAGGGGCGTTGAGCGTCGCTTTTTCTTGCTTCACTCGTTTCCAATGCGGATAATGGGGTATGGGAACTGCTTCGGAAGGGACCGCCCTATGAAAAACGCACACAAACGCATTGTTGCGTTGTGCTTTATCTGCATGCTTGTCGGCTCTGTCGGCCTGCGCGAGGCGAGGGCAGACGACGCCTGGATGACCAGGATCGCCCTGTCGGAACTGGACCGGGCCGCGGAAAACGGTCAGTTCGACGAACTGGCCGCACAAGTTAAAGGCGCCGTTCTGGGCCGCCTTTCCATCGACAAGATCATGAAACCCGACGACATGACGGACCTGATCTACGTGCTGCGGGCCTGCCGATTCGGCAAAGTAGCCATGGATCTGAAGTTTGATCGCACTGCAGCCGAGGCCAAACTTGCAAAACGGGCCGGTCTGTTCGCCGACGGAAAGGAACTGTTCAAGTGGTTGCTGGCGAACCGGAGTTTCTCGCGAGTGCTGTTTCGCGGAATGCAGGACGTCAGTGAACCGCTCGATTCGCTCAAGGCCATCGCTGAACTCAAGGCCGTCGGCGAGAAGAGACTGCTGGCCTACAGGGAACTCGCCGTTGCGTTCGCGACCAGCCGAGCGGCGCGCTGTTACCACGAGCAGCCGGGAGGGGCGTCGATCGTGGCGGCGTTCAAGTATTACACGACTCGTAAGATGCGGTTCGATCTGAAGACGATGCCGTACGAACTGTCGCGATACCTGACCGACACGAAATTGAGCATCAAAGAGCGCCAGTGGGCCTACGGAAGGTACAACAGGTATCCCAGTCCGGTCAAATGCTACTTTGATCTCAGGTACGACGAGGATCATCTGGTCAAAGGCGATCCGAAGAGGATATCCAAACTGGAGTTCACTCTTGAGAACCTTCGCAAGGTCGGCGGGGTCTGCATCGAGCAGGCTTACTATTCGTCGCAAGTGTGCAAGGCCCTGGGTATTCCGGCCCAGATAGTGACCGGGCGAGGCGCCGACGGCGGATATCACGCCTGGACGATGTGCTTCATCTTGAAACGCGGCCGGCGGTCAGCCGGTTGGGACTCCAGCACCGGAAGATACGAAGAGCAGAAGTATTTCGTCGGTGATGTTCAGAATCCCGCCAGCGGAGAGAAAATACTGGATTGCGAACTGATGCTCGAGGGCGCGGCTTCCATGCTGCCTCCTGTCAGGCGCCAGGACGCCGACACCGCTACGGCGATGGCGATCCTGGTCGCGGATGTCGCAAACGCCGCCAATGTCGCGGATATGACCGACCTGAAGGCGATGGCGGCTCTGTACAAGAAACGCTTCGAGAAGTCTCCAGTTGATCCCGAATCGCTGAAGGGCCAAATCAAAGTAGACATGAAGCTCGTCGAGGAATTCCTCCAGATGGCCCTGGAGCACAATCTGGCGCACAGACGGGCCTGGGATTTTGTTGTCGAACTGAGAGTCAGTCGAGACCTCCTGTCAGCGCGGAATCTGAGCAAGTACTTCGATGTGCTGACCTCTAAGACCGCAAAGGCCTATCCGGACTATAGTTGCGAAATATTCTTGCGAATCGTCCCCTCGATCCCGGACCATGCGGCCAGGATGAAGATATACCAGAGAGCCCTGGGCGTGTACGGCGCCAGGCGAGATTTTCAGGGCAGAATATTGATCGCCTGCGGCGACGATTGCGCCGACAGCGACAAGTCGGCCCTGGCGTTTAAGTTCTACGAAACCGCCGCGACAAAGAATGTTGATCTGGCGAGTATCGTAACTGTCGCCTCGGGCAAGGCCGAGAAGTTGCTCGTTGACGCCGGCCACGCCAAGCGTGCAGTGCTGATGTACACAAAGCTTTTCAAAGCCTGCAGGAAACCCCGCAAAGTATCGAGTGTATTTGCCGAACAGAACTCTTATTATATCCTGGGCCGGCGGTTGGCGTCGCTGCTGGATACTGTCGGCCAAGCCAAACGAGCCCAGAAGATCAGGGCGTCGCTGACGCGATAATCAATCCGAGACACAAGGAAAAGACCATGGCCGATTGTTCACAGAAAGATCGAAACCTCGAATTCTGCACCTGCACGTACACAACCTGCCCGCGTCAGGGCGCCTGCTGCGATTGCCTGCAGTATCACCTCAAGAGCAAACAGCTTCCGGGTTGCTGCTTCCCGACAGAGGCCGAGAAGACTTACGATCGCAGCTTTGAAGCGTTCGCAAAGGCCTGGGATCTGTAGTCACTTGATCGACGCGGCGAACTTGTGGCGCCCCGAGCCGACTTCAAAGCCGCGCTTGGGATACTGCGCGATCAGCTGAGAGTTTACTGTCACGGTCTTGGCGTACTTTGCCGGCAGACGCACCGTTGCCGTTGTGTTTGGCGGAACCGTTACGTCCAGGCTGAACTTCCCGCCCTCGATGCGCCATGCGCTTGTGATCGCGCCGCGTATGGATTTGTAGCTGCCACGGGCCCAAGTGAGCCCACCGCCCGGGCGGGGGGCTACGATGAAATGCTTCCAGCCGGGTTTGGCTTCGTCGGGATTCAGACCGACGATATTGCGCCACATCCACTCGCCGACGGCTCCGAGGGCCCAGTGATTAAACGAGTTCATCAGCGGTTTCTGGAAGCCGCGGCCCTTAACGTATCCGTCCCAACGCTCCCAGATTGTCGTCGCCCCCTGGTCCAGCATGAAGCCCCATGACGGGAACTCGCGCATGTTCAGCAGGCGGTAGGCTTCGTCGTTGTAACCGTTCCGCGTCAGTTCGAGCATGAGCCTGTGGGATGTCTGTATGCCGGTGGACATGTGCCCCTTGTAGCGTTTGAAGTCGGCGACCATGTGTGCAGCGGCTTTGGGGCGCACGTTTTCAGGCAGCAGATCGAAACGCAGCGCCAGTGCGCAGCCGGCCTGGGTGTTGCCTTCGATGGTCCCGTCGGACTTGACGTACTTCTTGTTGAACGCCGCCTTGATGCCCGCGGCCCGCGCGGCGTATTTCTTCGCCTCGTCGGCGCGTCCGATCACGGCGGCCATCTTGGCGACGGTATTTGTGGAGTAGTAGAAGAACGCGCTGGCCAGTACGCGAGGCGGGACCCTGCCGCCTTTTGTGGGCCAACCTTCGGCTATGATCGTGTCGCCATTGAGCCAATCGTTGAAATTGTCGCCGTGGCGCCTTTCCCACAGCAGGTTCGGGTTGTTCTTGTATACGTAATCCACCCAGCGGCGGGCCGATTCGTAGTGTTCGGCGAGCATTCGCACATCGCCGTAGTTCTGGTAGACCCGCCAGGGCACTATCACCCCGGCGTCGGACCATGCAGGCGTGCCGCCTTTCCACCTCCCGTGGTCCATCGGTGCGAAGTTAGAGAACGGCCCTTCGACGTTCTGCGAGTCGCGAACGTCCGGGATCCATTTGCAGAAGAAGCCCGACATGTCCATGTTGAAGATCGCCGTCTGTGCGAACGATTGGATATCGCCCATCCAGCCGCCTCGCTCGCATCGCTGCGGACAGTCCGTCGGCACGCTGTGCATGTTGCCGCGCTGCACCCAGACCACCATTTGGTTTATCTTGTTGATCAACTCGCTGGAGCACTCGAACTGACCGGCCTGGGGGGAGGCCGAATGGAACACTCTCCCGACAAGATCGGTTATTCGCGGCTTGTAGGGCGGCATGTATCGCCAGGGCTTGTACTCGTTGCCCGTGAGTTGCACGTAGCGGAAGCCGTGGTAGGTGAATTTCGGTTCGTAGGTCTGGGCTTCGTGCACGCCCTTGATGAACACGTCGGTCTGCAGGGCGCCGCGGAGGTTGGCGGTGTAGACCGTGCCGTCTTCGTTGAGCATCTCGCCGTGCACGAGTTTCACGCTGGTTCCGGCCCGGCCGTTGACTTTCAGGCGGCACCATCCGACCATGTTCTGGCCCATGTCGAACACGAATACGCCGGGTTTCGGCTCTGTCAGCTTAACGGGTTTGAGCTCCCTGACCACGCGGATCGGTTCGTTGCGGCGCCAGACCAGATTCGCCTTGTCGAGATAAGTCGCCAGCACCGCCTGGTTCCACCTCTTGTCGTCGAAACCGGGTTTGTCCCAGCCGGGCATGGCCATTCGTCCGTCGTATCTCTCGCCGTCGTAGAGGCTGGCCACGCGCATCGGGCCGTTTCTTGTCGAACGCCACGACTTGTCGCTCAGGATCATCTGTGTTTTTCCGGCAGCCAGTTCGACTTCCAGTTGCATGATGAAGCCGCGTCGGCCTTCGAAGGGGCGTTGGGTCTGGCGCATCGGCATTCCGAAGAAGTATTCTCCGTTCCATCCGTCGCTGAGAATCGCCCCGGCCGCGTTGTCGCCCTCGGCGAGCATCTTCGTCACGTCGAAAGTCTGGTACTGAACGCGGCTGCGATACATCGTGAATCCCGGCGCCAGAAGGCTGTCTCCGACTTTCTTGCCGTTGATGTGCAGATCGTACACGCCCAGCCCGCTGACGTGAACTGTCGCCCGCTTGATCGGCCCGGCGATCTTGAACGATTTACGCAGCATAGTCGCCGGCATAACGCCGGCCTCGCTGGCGGGGGAGTCTTCCTGGGCGGCGATCCATTTGGCCTTCCAGTCCGACGGTTTCAGCAGGCCCATGGACCAACTTGCCGGCTTGCTCCAGTAAGAGGCCTTTCCATTTGCGCCCCGTATGCGGACTTTCCAGAAGCATCGCATCCCGGAGGTCAGTTGCTTGCCGTTGTAGACCACGTGCGTTGTCTGGTCCGATTTGATTTCGCCGCTGTCCCACAAGTCGCCGGTGTGGGCGGTGAGTTTCTCCGGACTCGTCGCGGCCAGGATGCGATAGGCTGTCTGCTTCTGACCGGCGGCGTCGGACAGTACGATCCAGTTCAGCCGCGGCTTGACTACGTCGATTCCGAGCGGGTTTATTCGATACTCGCATCGAAGCCGAGCGGGACTTACGCCGGTCTCTGCGGCGCCGGCGAAACTTGATAACACGCATACCGTAAGAACTAACACCACCCGTTTCATGTCGGACCTTTCATCGTATTACTGCGTTATTTCTGCGGTGAGACGATCAGCCGCGTCTCGATCCCGCCCTTGAGTTTGATATTCATACCGTCGTGAAGCTGCCGGCCGCTGAACGATCCGCCCGGCGATACGGTCCAGCTGCTTTTCGTCGCCGGTGCGAACCATTCGGGGAACTGGTTGATTCGCGTGTAATCGATCGGAAGATGCATCTGCACTTTGTGCCGCGCCCGATCGAACAGAATTCTGCCGGACCAGTCTTCGTCGGCGATAAGGCTGATGTAGAGCTTCTTGTCGGCGCCGAGCGTCACCGCACCGATGCGAACGTCTTTCCGCCATGGTCGCACATGTGTCCCCTGTGTCTTGAACAGGGCGTACATGATCGACGTGCGGGCCGAATTCCCATCCCCGTGCCAGCCTTCGACTACGCCATCAGGCCGCTGTGGGCGCCACATGTCCTTGATCTCGCTGTCGAGCCAGTCTTCTACGGTATCGACACGCTCGCGGTTGAACAGGCATATGGCACCTTCAATGCTGTCGGCGTAGGAGTCGGCGCCGCGCCATCGGTGTTCCTTGTAGTGCGGATTCAGGTTCGACAGCACCTTGCGCACTGCGGCGCGGTATGCCGGGGTTTTATCGACCATGTATACCGCGTAGATGCCGTTGTAGTTGTAGCCCCAGGTGTCGCACAGGCCCTTGGAGTGCGAACCGGTCTTCGGGTTGATCGTGTCGTACATCATGCCGTGCTGGTTGGCGCCGACTTCGAGAATGCGGTCGAACATCTCGTGGATCGGCTTGCGGTAGGCTTTGGCCTTCTCCGGCCGGGCGACGCTGACAGTGACATACAGCTCCGCCAGGCCGTCGGTTATCTCACAACCGTGATCGCGCAGCCTCAGCGATGTGAGATTCTTTGTCGGATGCTGATCGCCAAGCAGGTAGTAATCGCCCAGGCGAATGGCCCATTCGAGATACTTCTTGTCGCTCGTCATCCAGTAGACACGCGACAGCGACTGGAGCATCTCGCCGTTGACTTCGATGTTCTTCGACGGGATCTTGCCATACGGCGTGTCGATCTTCGCGTTGGCGAAAATGTCGTCCAGAATACCGATCATTCGCTCGGACCAGGGGCTCTTGCCCAGCCATTCGGTAAGCGGCAGGAGCCCGTCTTTTACGTACTCCGAGCCGCCGAAGATGATCGAATCGAGGTTGGGCTTGTCGGACGCGAACGCCTGCTTTGAAAATGACCAGGTGTCGGGGAGTCGCCCGATGCGACATGTGAGTTTCGTCTCGGTGCGGAGCATGTCGAGCATGCGTCCGTCGAACAGCTTGCGGTCGGTCAGCGCCGCGGTCAGGACCATGTACGGATAATTGTCGGCCGCTGAGTCCTTGGCGTTCCAGATGTCGCGATGGCGACCGAGATTGCGAGAGATGAGGCCCGTTTTCTCGTCGGCCGTCGCCAGCCAACCGTCAACGAACTTGCGGCAGCGGAAGAACTGCTCGTTGGCCTGGCGTGCATTGATCTCAGCTTTGACGAATGCGGCCTCGATCGCCTTGTCAGCGTTCGGTTTTGCCGGAACCGCGGCGGTGGACCAGACTTTCTGCATTTCCGGGAATGCCGGTCCTCTCGGCGTCCCGGGCGTCGGGCGGGGTCGGGCTGTCGCCTTGCAGGTGATCTTACCCGCGCCCTTTTTCGGCGGGTTCTTCGAACCGGCGGCGGCTTTATCGACCAGTCGAGCGGCGGCGATGAACCCGGGCTTGCCGCCGGCGCGTTTCAGGACGATTACGTATTTGTCGCCGGCGACTTTGTCCGGAAGCGTAGCTGCGGTCCAGCGGAAACCGTCGTAACCGCCGCCGCGGATTTCGATGCTCTTGCCGGCGACGTTCAACGTTCCGCTGCGAGTGTCGTTCTTTGAGCCCCAGAGCAGTTCCAGGACGCGTCCTGAGGCGGGCTTTACGTCTACTGTCAGCGTAATGTCGCCGTCGCCGAGCCAGAAGTACTTCATGCCGGCATGGGTCTGGGATGCGTTGTCGAAGCGGATCCAGGCCAGTTCGTCGGCGCCGAACGCCAGAGTCGAAATCATCGCCAGTACGGATAGCGCAGCGAAAATATGCCTCATCGTGCAATTACTCCTGTATTGTGGGTCCGGGCTGCGGTAGGGCTATTGCTCGTCGAACAGCCCGACGTCTTCGGCCGGGGGAATGTCGCTTACGCCCAGGTGCTGGTACGCTTTTGCCGTGACCATTCGCCCGCGGCGTGTGCGGGCCAGCAGCCCGTTCTGCAGCAGGAACGGTTCGACTACATCGACCAGCGTGTCAGTCTCTTCGCCCAGCGTGGCCGCGACGGCCTCTATCCCGACCGGTCCGCCGTTGTAGATTTCGATGATTCGCCGCAGGAAACTTCTGTCCAGTTCGTCGAGGCCGAGCTGGTCTATTCCTTCCAGGTCCAGCGCCGCTTCGACGCTGCCGACGGTCAGGCGCCCGTCGCCTTTGACCTGTGCGTAGTCGCGGCATCGCCTCAGCAGGCGGTTTGCGATTCGCGGCGTGCCCCTGGCCCGATCGGCGAGCATCGCCAGTGCAGGCTCTTCATATTTCAGATCCAGCATGTCAGCCGACATTCTGCATCGCTTCAGCAGGTCCGCGGCCGACCAGAATTCCAGGTGGTGCGTTATCCCGAATCGCGTGCGGAGCGGGGGGCTCAGCATTCCGCTGCGAGTTGTCGCTCCCAGCAGCGTGAACGGTTTGAGCGGGAGGTTGATCGTGCGAGAGTGCATTCCCGAATCGACTATGAAGTCTACTTTGTAGTCTTCCATCGCGGGGTAAATGTACTCCTCGACCGCCGGCGACAGGCGGTGAATCTCGTCGATAAACAGCACGTCTCGCGATTCGAGATTAGTCAGGATTCCGATCAGATCGCTAGGCCGCGTAAGCGCCGGGCCCGACGAAACGCGGATCGTGCTGCCCATCTCGTTTGCGATTACGTAGGCCAAAGTGGTCTTGCCGAGCCCCGGCGGTCCGTGCAGCAGCACGTGCTCCATCGGCTCGTTTCGCTGGCGTGCGGCGGTTATGGAGATTTCCAGCTTCTCCAGCAGATCGCTCATGCCGATGCAGGCGGCCAGCGATTCGGGCCGTAGGGCCGAGTTGAACCGCTCGTCTTCGGGACCAAGTTCTTCTTGGGAAATTATCTTCTCTCTGGCCATCTTGTTGTTATACGCCTCCGGCCTTGAGTTTGTAGACCTGTTGGATTATGTCTTCCGGCGAGTCCAGCTCCGGCGCGACGGCCATTACCCGTTCGACCAGCGCCAGTGCGTCGGCCCGTCGCTCGCCGAGCTGTATCAGGACCGCGGCGGCCTCGTGTCCGGCTTCGGGGATATCGGATGTCTCGCCGGCGGCGGTGCTCAGTTCTCCGGCGAAATCTTCAACCTTGCCGTGCAGTTCTGCGATTATCGTCTCGGCGGTGCGTTTTCCTATCTCCGGCAGGGCGATAAGGAACTTGGCGTCTTTTGCCTGAATAGCGGCGGCGATCTCGCCCATGGGCTTGATCAATGCACGCAGCGCCTTGCGAACGCCGATGCCTTTTACCGTGGTGAACAACCTGAAAAAGTCGCGATCCGCCGGTGTATCGAAGCCGATGAGCCGCGGTGTCATGGCGCCGCGAGTCGGGTCGCCTTCAATATGATTGATAGTGTGCAGGGCGATATCCTGGCCCACGCGAGGGGCCAGACGATCGGCGTCGGTGGCGGGGACCATCACCTCGTACCACAGTCCCGCACCGGTGTCTACAAGGGCCGTAGGTCCTCGCATTTCCTGCAATCTGCCTGATATTCTTGCGATCATGATTTACTTTCGCAGGCCGCCCGATCGAGCGGCGCATAAGGATAGTTCATACAGTACACCGATCCGGCTGGCGTGAAAAGAGTTTTCCCGGCGTCTTGTCCCACCAGCGCCTTAGATAACCTCCCCAGCCGGAAATTCTTCCGTGACTGATCCGTTGATACATGTATAATATAGGTAATTGCCCCATTTCCGCGACAAGAGATTGGGAAGGCGATTCAGGTATGAAAACCAGAAATTCCGCGTTTACGCTCGTCGAACTGCTCGTGGTCATCGCGATCCTGGCGTTGCTGGCGTTGTTGCTAATGCCCAGCTTCGACGGGGTTTTCAGTCACGCTCGCAACGTGCAGTGCCAGAACCATCTCAAACGCATCGGCGAGGCCGTCGCGGGGCGACGGGCCGTACCGCAGGGCGCGCCGCCCCTTGAGGCGTTCGGATGGCCTACCGCGCTTACCGAGTATCTCGGACCCGACGGTTCGGAGATTCTCGCATGCCCCGAAGCCGACGGAATACCCGAGGGCGGCGGGCTGCACAAACCGCTCGAAGAATTCGCCTGCATCGCCTACCATCCGAACCATACAAACAGGAAAGAATTCATCGAAAGCGGACGCATGGCCAAGGCGTCTCAAACGCAGTTCGACCATCAAGGCGGAGATATGCGGGCTCACTGGGCCAGTGGTGAGGGATACAAGGATGACGGCCGGGGCGTGATTTATTGGGGATACGAAGATCAGCGAGTCGGCGGCGACGACTACCAGGACGTATTGGTCAGGGAGACCTTGACCCCCGACGGCCGATCCGAACTCCTGATAACGTCTGAAACCTCTGGAAAACCCTGCATCTGGGACAAGAAGAACAGTGTCGTGTTGGCGCATTACGACGAGATCAATCGCTGGTACGCTGTCCCTCGCTACTCGCCGACGAGCAAGACTGCATATGTCGAAAGCGGAAGCGGCACCGGCAGCAACTATGCGATGAACGCCCATACTGTCGGCAAGGATATGGTCGGCAAAATCCAGGCGATGGACTATATCTGGGTCATCGCCCGCTCGACCGATTTCTGGGACCAAAGCGAATCTTTCGATATCGATCAAGACGATGAACTTGATTTTGCACGCCACAACGGACGCATGAATGTTCTGATCTACGGCGGCGGAGTAAGATCTATGAGCCCGGAGGAAGTTGATCCTTCCGTTCATGATAACCGGACTGGCTACTGGACGCCCTAGCGGGTTTTTGCGAAACGACCATGAAAAACATCCAACCTCGACTATTGATACTTATCGGCCTGGTTGTGGTGCTGGCCGCCCTTGGACTGTGGCGCCTGATCGCCGGCGAAACGCCTGCTACCGAGGACGCCGCGAGATTTCAGCGGATCAAACAACTCGCCAATAACGATGACCAGGCCGCACTGGCGGCGGCCGTGACCAATAAAGATGTGAAATCCTCATATCGCGCCGTCAGGGCGATGGGACGCGTGGGCCCCAAGGCCATCAGCGGAATCCGTTTGGCGATGGTCGACAAACGCCCCGAGATTAGAGTGGCGGCCGTGATCGCCGTCAGCAGGGCGGGGGATGAAAGCGACAGACCGGTGCTGGCGAGTATTGTAGCCAACGATCCGTCGCCGGAGGTCAAGGTCGAGGCGGCCAGAACGCTAGGGCGCACCAGGGCCTATACCGAGATCGAATCACTTTTTCAGGCGATGGACGATGATGACCATCGCGTTCGTTACGCGGCTAACGCAGCGATTGTGAAGATTATCGGCGCCAGCGTGGATTTTGATGCAAAAGCCTCCTCGGCCAAACGCAAGGCGGCGATCAAAGCACTGCGAGACGCCTACGCCTCGATGAAAGACAAGACCGAGGAATACTACCGGAACAGAAAACGATACAGAGAACAACACCCCGAAGGCTAATACGCCATAGGCGCGGTGCGGGTGTTGTCCTTGCCGCTAGTGTCGTCCAATTCCGAGCTCGCAGCTCGTTACGCTCAGCAGTTCTGTTCAGCGGCGGTTACAACTGTCTTCCCGCACAAAGCGCGATCGCCAGAGCGTCGGCTACGTCCGGCGGTTCGGGCAGGGCCTCCAGCCTGCAGACGGCCTGGATCGCTCGCTGGACTTGCAGTTTTGTGGCGTGGCCGTTCCCCGTGAGGCTCTTTTTGACCTTGGTCGATGCTAGTCCTCGAACCGCAACTCCGGCCTGTTGCGCCGCCAGGAGTATCACGCCGCGAGCGTGGGCCATCAGTATCGACGTGCGAGGATGTGCGTAGTGCGCGTACAAGTTTTCGATCGCCACGAGATCCGGGCGGAACTCGGCGATCAGTTCGGCCAGGTCAGCGTGGATTTGCGTTATGCGTACCGCGATGTCGGCTTTGGAGTCGGTGCGGATCGCTCCGCCTTCGACGATCGACGGATTGTGCACCCCGGACGCGAAGTCAACGAGCCCGTAGCCGGTGATGTTAAGCCCCGGGTCTACGCCCAGCACTCGATATCGCTGCGATTTGGTCATATCCGCCGCCAGGTCGTGCCATCGGATGAGTCCATTATCTCCACGTTCATCTCGGCCAGTTGGTCCCGTATCTCGTCGCCCCGGGCGTAGTCCTTGTTTGCTCGGGCGGTTGTGCGCTCCTGCACCAGTGCGTCGATATCTGCGTCCGATGCGCCAGTATCTTCCGGCGCCATCTCGGCCACGCCGAGGCCCAGTATTCTGTCCATCTGCAGAAGCGTCGCGTAGATCTCGCCGGGTGTTGCGCTCGTGGTTTTTGTGGCCTTCCACATAGCCGCCAGTGCTCGCGGCATGTTCAGATCGTCAGTGACGGCGGTCTGGAATTCATCCATGCATTCGGCGATCGGCTCCTCGGTCCCGGCGTATTGAGGTCTGGTGTCCAGGACGATTCGCTTCAATCGCGCCAGTGCGCTGGCGGCCGCGTCGAGCCCCTCCCAACTGAACGCCAACTGCTGGCGATAGTGAGCGCCAAGCAGGAAGTATCGGTAAGCTACGGGATCGTAGCCGTACTTATCGACCAGCACATCAAGGGTCAGGAACTCGCCGCTGGACTTGGACATCTTGCCGCCTGCCGAGTCGTCGGATTTCGCCATCGTCAGGAACTCGCCGTGCATCCAGCACTTGGTCCATTCGTGTCCCAGGGCCGACTCGGCCTGGGCGATCTCGTTTGTATGGTGCACCGCGATATGGTCGATTCCGCCGCAGTGAATGTCCAGGTGCTCGCCAAGGTAGCGCATCGCCATTGTCGAGCATTCCAGGTGCCAGCCGGGGAAGCCCATTCCCCAGGGGCTTTCCCACTCCATGAGTCGCGTTGAGTCCTTTGGCGATAATTTCCACAAGGCGAAGTCAGTGTAGTTCCGCTTGCCCTCGGTCACCTCGATTCTAGCTCCGGCGCGCAGGCCGGAGATGTCCAACCGGGCCAGCTTCCCGTAGTCCGTCAGCTTGGAAGTGTCGAAGTACACTCCGTCTTCGATGGTGTACGTGAATCCTTTCTCCTCCAGCACCCTGACCTGGTCGATCTGGTCCTGTATGTGATCCGTGGCGCGGCACCACACCGTCGGTTCGATTATGTTCAGCCGCTGGATATCATTGCGGAACGCGTCCCAGTAGAACTGGGCGATCTCCCATACGGTCTTGCCCTCGCGCTGGGCTCCGAGGGCCATCTTGTCTTCGCCGTCATCGGCGTCTGAGACCAGGTGCCCCACATCGGTTACGTTCATCACGTGGTTGACTTCGTATCCGCAGTAAAGCAGCGCACGCTTGAGGATGTCCTCGAAAACGTAGGTTCGCATGTTGCCTATATGCGCGTAGTTGTAGACCGTCGGGCCGCAGGTGTAGAGGCTGACCTCCGGAGCCTGTCGCGGCTCGAGGGGGTCTTTGCTTCGCGTCATCGTGTTGTACAGGGTGATGCTCATCGGTATCTCTCGACTTTCTGCGGCGAATCGGGCCTTCTCAGGCCCGGCGGTCTGCGGCCCGGCAAGGGCGCGTCAGGAGATTATACATATTTGCCGGCGGTGATTCTATTGTTTGGGTCGATCCGACGCGGCCGGGCCGGTTGCGGGGGGTGTCAGATTGATCGTCGCAACGTAGATGCAGTCTCGCCCGATCGCCGCTAATCGCAGCACGCCGCGCCCGGTCAGTGTTCCGGACCATGCGTCATTCGGGCCGAGTCGCTCCAGAGGTTTGAACGCAAGTGTCGCGTTGGCGCGGGCCCGCAGTTTGTCGCGATCGGCGGCGCTGGCGTTCTTGGGCGCCGTCGGCATGACCAGGCCGGACCGGCGGAAACCCACATGCAGCAGCGTGGCGTCTTTGGGGCGATTGACTCGCCATTTCCAGGCTCCGTCAACGTACTTGATGTTGCCGCGCAGGCGTTGGGGTATTCGCATACGCATGGCCGGGTCGCCGAGAATGGCGTACATCAGCATTTGATCCCGCCGCAGCTTCGCGACGTTTATCTTCTCTTCGAGCTTGCCCTCCACGTCGGCCAGCAATCGCTCCATCATGGGATTCCGGGCCAGTTGCGCCTTTGTCTGGGTATCGAGCCACAGATCGCCCAGTCGCCGCTTGGGACCTCCCAGCGATTTCAGCAGGTTCAGGCCCGAGAAGTAGTTCGTAAGCGGATGGGATTCCGTCGTGGCGGCTATGACGCCGACCGGCCCGCCATCAGTCAGCAGCAGCGATTCGGCCAGCGACTCTTTGGTCCCCCCGAAATCACCGCTGTAGCAGGAGAATATCGTCACTACAGGCGCCGGCTTGTCGCCGCTGAGAGTTTTGCCGGCCGTTTGAGCAGTGAACCATACGTCGCCTTGCTTCGATCGCATCGAGAAGAATCCGTACCTTGAGCCGTGCCCCATGAGCACGGCCATGACCCCGCCGCGGGTCAGTTGCGCCCCGAAGGTTTTGCTCTGGCTCCGTGGCGATCCGCACAGCGGGTGCGCCGCGTCAGCCAGGATAATCCAGGGACTGCTCCATGGCGGCGAGTTGGCTCGAACCGACGTGAGGGCCATAGACGCCGCCATCGAATCAATAAGCGGATTGTACCCCGGCGCTCCGGCCCATATGCACAGGCGAAGATCGTCGAGTGAGGGTTTCCGGGATTCATAGGCGATTATCTTGGCCGTGATCTTGCGGAGCTCGGCGGGAGTTCTGATCGGCAGGCGCCCGACAGGGGCCTCGGGCAAAAGATCGTTGTCGAAGTCGCCCAGCAGCATGTCGGCGCAGAACTGCCTGGGTTGGACCTGACGCCAGCGATACAGTTTGCTCCGCGGCGACGGCACGAGCCAGGCAGCCGACTTGCTGTCGGGGCCGTCGTCGCCGACCAGGAGTATGTAACCGGGGCGCCGCTTGAGCGATGCGATCGCCTTTTCCGGCTTCAGCGTCGAAACGTGAACGTCAAATCCGTCGCTGCGCCGCTTTTTGAGCAGGGGCTTCAGCGCGTCGGTAAAGATATCACGGGTCACTACCAGCCAGATTCGCCGCTGGTCAGGCTCGGCCCCGGCAAGCGATGTTATAACGCACAGCACGATGGCCAATGATGAAATGAACTGCTTCATGTAGAAACGTCCTTCTAGCCGCAGGGCTCATCACTGAGCATTATCGCAGCGATCGCGACGATCCCCTCGCTTCGTCCGACGAACCCCATCAGCTCGTTTGTCTTGGCTTTCACCGCTACTCGCCGGCTCGGCACGCTCAGCAACTCGGCCAGGTGCTCCTTGATCTGCTGTTTGAAGCCGGACAACTTCGGCTCCTGGGCCAGAACAGTCACGTCACAGTTGATCACCCTGAAATTCTCACCGGCCGCCGCCTCCAGGGCCCTTTGCAGGAACACGCTGCTGTCGGCGTCGCGGTATTGCGGATCAGTGTCAGGGAAGAGTTCGCCGATATCGTCGAGCCCTGCGGCGCCCAGGATTGCGTCAGTGACGGCGTGGAGCAGCACGTCGGCGTCGCTGTGGCCGATCAGACAGCAGTGGTGCGGGATCTCCACTCCGCCGAGCTTCAGCACGCCGTCAGAGCCAAATCGATGTGAATCGTACCCTAGTCCTATTGTCTGCATAGAAGTAGCTTAACGATCAGATGCGGCTCGAACAAGCGGGAAACCGCGAGTCCACGCGACTCCCAACGCAAATCAATCATCTTTCCAGCAATGTGCCGCCGCGCTGGCGGCCAAGTAGATCGTCGCCCGACGGCGCGGGCAAAGATTTGGATTGGAAATGCCAGAAATATCGAGTCGGCAGTAGGTTAGGGGCTGGTCAGCAAGGTCGATTTGGCGATGCGCCTCGCCATTGAACGCGCCACCTGACGTCTAACCCTCAGCTAGTATCGCTATTATCTATAGTGCGCAAACTACCTATATTAACAATTTCTTTCAAGAAGGGGCATTTCGGATGCCGATTTATCATGTAACGTAAAGGTCGCAGTATTACTAAGCTACCAAAGTCGGATTTATCTGATACGAATAAAAAGGAAACTTGCGATGACAATTGCGGACCTCTTCAAACAGTATCTAGAGCATCTCTTTTCGGGTAAACGTTGTGCGGCCAGGGAACTGATATTCGCCGCACAGGACCGTGGCGTACCGGCCAGTAAGCTTCTCAAGTCGGTAGTGTGGCCCGCGATGGAGCAGACGGACCGCTTGTATCGCGACAATCACCTGTCGCTGATAGTCGAGCACATGGCCACTCGCATAAATCGCACGATAGCCGATCAGCTCCAGGGCATGCTCGCACGCAAGCCCAAGAGCGGAAAGCGGATGATTGTGGTCTGCGGAAAGGGTGAAGTAGACGAGCTGGGCGCGCAGATTACCGCCGATCTCTTCGAGGCCGAAGGTTGGGGCGTGTGGTTTGTCGGCGCCGGGGTGGCCAACGATAGCGCGTCAGTTGCTGCCGAAACGTCGGGCGAGCACGGCGTGAGGTGTCCCGTCGAATGCGCTGCGGGCGGCACCGCGAAGCGCGCGGCGCCAGACGGCTGTCTTGCTGCGTTGCGTGTTGGCGGGACTCGTCGAGGGCAGGGTGCGAAGTACGATCTTCGGATGCGCGAGCTCGAAGCGGGGCGCGATCAGGCGATCGAAGTGCTGGCGCGCGGCTTGGCCGTTGAACCAGATGCGCGCCGGCCGGACGCGTTCAGCGAAGGTGATCAGGTCGTTGGCGCGTGGCGAGCGGATCGCCTGGTCGAGTGAGCCCGCACGATCGCATTCCGCCAGCACGTCCCAGAGTGCAAAGCCGAGGTGCCGGAGTCGAGCGCAACGACTCCGATAGGGCAGCGAGCGCTCGATGCCGAGGACCTCGGCCACGTCCCAGAATGCGTTGCGCGGGTGACCGTAGTATTGCTGTGCTTCGAGCGAGGCGATGCCCGGCATCGAGCCCAGGATCAAGGTGTGCGAGCGGCGCCCGGTCAGCGGCGGCAGGCCTCGTACACGCGGTGCACTCACACCTCCGGCCACTCAGGCCAGTCCTTGCCGACCCGGAGCTTCCATACCGGGTCGCGGCGTTCCAGGTAGGCCATCACTCCCTCGATCGCATCGGGTCGACCCATCAGGTGTCGGTGGAGTGCCGTCTCGAGCCGTTCGGTCTGTGCTGGCGACAACATCGGGCTCTGCCACAGCAGCTTCTTGGTGATCGCTGCGGACACCGGGGCGGCGTTGACGGCGATGTCGCGGGCAAGCGTCAGCGCGGTGGACAATACGTCGCTCGCGGGAACGCAGCGGGTCGCGATCCCCAGGGTGAATGCCTCGTCGCCGCGCATGCGGCGGCCGGTCAGCAGGATCTCGGCTGCGCGCTCCAGACCGACGATTCGCTGCAGTGTCCAGTTGGCGTAGGCGTCGGGCATGACGCCGCGGCGCACCTGCACGACGCCGTACTTTCCCTCGCGCGCGATCACTCGCAGGTCGCACTGCAGGGCGAGCGTCAGGCCGAGGCCGATTGCGTGTCCGTTGACGGCTGCGATCACTGGCTTGCGCAGTGCGAAGGCCGGGGGGTGGACCGCGGCGGCGGTGAACTCGTCGGCGTCGGGCTGGGCGAGGACACCTTCGTCGTCGTCCTCGTCACAGCGCAGGTACGCCTCGCCGAGTTCTCGCCCCATCGTGCCGCTGAACGCGTTCAAAACGTCCGGGCGGTGAAGCGTGATGGTGGCGACGCCGGCGTCGAGCTCGAGGCGAATGTCCTGGTACGACACGGGACCTCCGGGGCAGCGGCGATGCGCCGCGCGAGCGCGACGGTAGCGCGCCGCGTCAGCCGGGCTCCAAGGGTCGTGCGGTTCCGATCGCTCCACCCGCAACCAGCCGGAGCAGCCGGGGGGGCTGCGGGTCGCTCGTCAGCGCGTAGACCAGGACAAGCAGCCAGCCGAAACCCGTCCAGCCGAGCAGCAGCGTCACTGCCAAGATCGGGCCGTGACGGTGGTGCTGGCGGGCCACCGCCGCGATCCAGGGCAGGAGGTAACCGACGAGTACCGCGAAGGCCACGAACTCCACGCGGTCAGGGTAGCAGTCGGGCCCGCAGAGCTGGCAGGCCTGCTGCGGGTGGAGGAAGCTCGCGCGATGGGCTCCGATCCGAGCGCAGAGCGAATCGGCGCCGCCCGGCTGGTCGCCCCCGTTGGTGTCGGGCTCGCGCTGCGTGTCTGGAATCTTCGTGAGCAGATCCTGGGCGACGACGAGCTGCATGCCGTGCGCGCGGCCGTATCCATGCCGGTCGACGAGATCCTCGTCACCTGGCAGCAGACGGATCACAGTCTGCCGCTGACGGCGCTGTACCGGGCCTGGCTCGACGCCGGTGGTGTCCTCTCGGAAACGGAGCTGCGCGTTCCGGTCCTGCTGGGCTCGCTCGCGCTGTTGTGGTTTGCGCCGCGACTGCTGGCTCCGCTCGCGGGTGCGCGGGTCGCGTGGCTCTGGGCCTGGTTGCTGGCCGTGTCGCCGATGCTCGTGGCCTACGGCCGGATCGTGCGGTCGTATTCGATCACGGTGGCGCTCACGACGTGCGCCGTGCTCGCGCTCGCTCGCTACGGGCACGGTGGGGGGAGGCGATTCGGCATCGCCTACGTCCTCTGTGGTGCGCTGGCGATCTTCTTCCATCTGGGCGCCGGGCCTCTGGTGGTTTCGGCGCTCGGTGCGGGGCTGTTGGCGACCCTGCTACAGCCACACCGCGTGACGGCGGGGCTGCCTGGGATGGCGTGGCTCACATTCGGGCTGCTGCTCACAGCGGGCACGCTGTTGGTGCCCGGTCGAGACACCCTCGCCGCACTGGTGGGGGCCAAGAGTGGAGTCGGGGGGCTCGATCTCTCCATCGCGTGGGAAGTGATGCGCCTGCACGCCGGCAGCGCCGGGTCCCTGGTCGCACTCGCCTACTGGGCCGCCGTGGTCGCGGGTCCCTTCGAGCTCTGGAGGCGGGGGCAGCCGCTGCTCGCCCTGCTCGTTCCCGCAACGGTACTGGGCCAGGTCGTGGGGCTCCTCGTGATCTCGCCCGAACTCGACTCGCCGATCCTCGCAACACGCGCATTCCTGGTGACGCTGCCGTTCTCCCTGCTCGGGGCGGCCGCGGGGCTCGATGCTCTGTTCACTCGCTTGCGAGCGGCTTCGGGAGCACGGCGCGTGGCGGCGCTCGCTTGTCTGGCGGTCGTCGTGCTGTGGGCGGGGCCTTATGGAGACCGGGGCTTCTGGCGTTCGTCGTTTCGTCAGCACGACGACTACATTCTGTTCACGCGTTCGCGTCCCGAGCTCACGCGGTCCGCGCTGCCCGCGTTCTACCGCGAGCTCGACAGCGAGTCCGCGGGAGGGCTGGTCGAGCTGCCGTGGCATCCGTCCTGGGGCGTCGGCCACGCGGTCCCGGCGTATCAGGAGCAGCACGGGCGTGCAGTGCTGGTGGCCAACGCCGAGCCGCTCGTTCGGCACCCGCGGCTCGCGCTGCGGCGCTATCTGGTGGCGACCCCCGCGGCCCTGTTGGCCAGCGGCGGACGCTATGCCGTGATCCATCTCGATCT
>CAYMSH010000021.1:0-29407 GCA_964392945.1 uncultured Planctomycetaceae bacterium
GATGATTATGAGTGAAGACCGAGACAACATCAGAGAGTTGCTGTCGGCCTACATTGATGGTGAAGTAACTCAAGAGCAATCGGACTCTGTTGAGCAGGCGGTCGCAGAGGATCCCGAACTGGCGCTGGAACTGCATGAACTTAACTCCGCCAAACAGCTTGTAATGGGCCTGTCGCACCAACGGGCGCCGCGAGATTTCGTGCGAAAAGTAATGGTCCAGGCCGAACGCAGACATCTTCTGGGCGACCGGCGGGCAGGCGGGGCGTTCGGCGCGGCACGATGGATCACTCTGGCGGCGGCGGCTGTGGTTCTCCTGGCCGCCGGGATCGGCATAATCGCCATCGACATGCTCAAAACAGACCGGAACGCATCTCCCATAGCGAGTCTCGACGCTGAGGGCGATGGTCCGGGCCGGACGGTGAACAAGGATATCAATGGCGGATTCCCGCACGGCAAGGGCGGAGGTAAAGGAGCCGGGACCGTAACCGCCAACGGCGGGGTCGCAGACAGAAAGCTTGTTGTTGCCGACGCGGTCTTAGACTACGCGGTAGCCAACGCCAAAAATGCGTCCATATATACGCACGATGTAAGCAACACGCTGGCCGCGGTGAACGAAACGTTGGGTCGCAACAATGTCCTGCCTATGGAGTGGGAAGTTCCGGGAGGAGTTGCCGGAGGCGCCTATGAACGCGCCGCCAAAACCGCCGAAAGGAAACGACGCATATCCCACGGCGAAGGGAACATCTCTATCAACAGTGTGCAGAATGACGAGCAGGTGCAGATCCTCGTTCTGGCTGACGACGCGGCGATCGAGCAGATCAACGGAGCCATCGACAAACTCGCCGGCGGCCAGTTGGTTTCCCAGGCGCCGGCGGCGGATCTGTACAAGCTAAAATCCGTCGGCGGGTATGTTGCTCGCCGGTCCGGACCGCGGACCCCACAAACAGAGCCCGACCCTTCGGACCGCGATAAGGAAGCAATAATGATAGCTCGCCGCGGTGACGCCCTCACCGGCCTGGGCGAAAGATCGGAGGGAAGCAAGGCGGGCAAAGCGCACCGGATTCGGGCGAAAGGCGAGAAAAAAACAGACGGCGAGCCCGACATACCCAGTGGTCGGAAACCCACGGCCTCGGGGGCGCCGGTTGTACGAGAAATCGCCAAACCGGCGGTCGAACCGCCTGTCTCCGAAGACGGCGATGCGAACACGCAGCTCGCAGTCAAACCCGCGCCCAAGCCGGCGCCCGCCAAACGACCGGCTCCCCTACCGCCGACCAGGCCCCAGGAGCCCGGCCAAACAGCCGGCGGAATTCGGAAAGATATTTCGGGCGAGAAAGACTCCCGTGAATTAGGAACTCAGTCGTCCCGGACCGCCGAAACGCAGAAGCAAAACATGTCACACGAGGAACTCAAGAATCAACTCAGCAGACTCAACAACACCGCCCGCCAGAAGATTTGGAACGATGACATCATACGCAATGTGCAGTCCCAACAGGACCGGGGCGTCAACATTCAGGCGCTGATTATCAACATAAACCGCCGCAGCCTTAAAACTTCCCGAGCCGCGACAACCCGGAACAGTATTCCGCCGCGTTCCGGCCGCCCCCTCTCCAGGCCCCACACCGCCGCCAAATCAGCTCCAGTTTCCAAGTCTACCACACAACAAGGCCCACCCGAAACAACCAAGCCATAGGCCCAGACGCCAGATGAGCCCAGAGCATCACCACCGCCTTTGTCAGTGGCGGCTCGGGCAAGAATTGAAGAAGCAACTGGAAGCGACGCTCCCTGACAAGGCGCTTCCTCGGATCATTTACGAGCGCCGCCGCCCAGCACGGTGTTGATGGCGTCTGCGAAGATTTTCGCCATTTTCTCGGCTCCGGTTGGGTTGGGCAGTACGCCGTCAGCTCCCAGGTCGGACGACACTTTGAATCCGGTGTGCAGATCGGCCAGAACGACAGGCGACTGGTCAGTGGAATTGGCTTTGGCACAGCCGGAGATCTTGCGGTTGAGCACGTTGATCTCATCGGCTTTGCCGCGGGCGGGGATAACGTTGGCCAATACGATCTTCACTGTCTTGTTCTTTGAGCGCAGAGTATTTATCACCTTGCCGATGTTCTCGACAACGCGCCCGGTCAATGCCTCGGCGTCGCCGGAGCCGGAAACGATATCCTCGGCGCCGATGTTAATCACCGCGACATCAGGCGTGCGGCCAGCCAGCAGGCCGGCGATGTTCTCGGCCAGCCATTGGGAGTTCTTACCCCAGTGGCCTTCGTGATCCGGATCGTACTGGTAACCGGCGGGCGGGGTTTGATTATCGTTATGCTTCTTTCGACTCCCGACAAAATCGATGAGCCGCCCTTTTCTACGGAGCATGCCGTCGAGGTATCGCCTGCAGGCCCCGGCGGCGTTCTTGCCCTCGGTGATCCTGCCGCCGATGAGCATGATCCTGACAGGCTTGAGCGGGGGCTTCTTCATAATCGCCGAAACAAGCGGCTTCAGGCTGTCGGCCCAGATGCGATACCCCTGCGGAGTCAAATGAGTCCCATCGGAAAACAGCTTTCTATTGATTGAACCGTCCGGACCCAGAAATTTGTCCCGCAGGTCCAGGTAGGTCACTTCGTCTTTGTTGTAGGCCAGAGCGGCGTTGAGGGCGTTGGTCTTGCGGCACTTGGCCCATTTTGTTTTGTCGGACACCGGCAGAATCGCCATCATGATCACTCGCGTGCCAGGCAGCCGGCGGCGAAACGCCTGGGCGACGGCCCGGGCGCCGTGGGCCGCATCCTCCGGCGGGCAATCGGGCCCGAGATCCCACTTGACCTTGCCGCTGGCGCTGCCGCGGACCACGTAATTATTCGTGCCGCACAGCAGGACCGCCACTTTGGGCTCCTGACTTTTGGCGAAGTCCAGGTTGCCGTGGGTGACCCGGTAGAGCATTACAGGGGTGATGTCTCCGGAGTTGCCCATATTGATGGGTTTGTAACCGGCGTAGTACTTGTCCCACACGCTCTTGCCTGTGCCCCGGCCGAGGGACCAGTGCCAGGTAATGGAATCTCCGAAGAAGACGATCTTCGCGTCGCGCGATCGGGCTACTTCGCGGTTGACCCTCTGGAATTGGCCATGCCAGTATCCGTCCAGGATCTTCTCGGGCATTTTGGTGCTGGGCGAAACGGGGATTTCGTCCCAGAAATGCGCCGGCGCATCTTTTCCGGCGCCCGCGGGTCGCTTCTTCGCGGCCTCGGCGCCTGGGCTGAAGCAACTGACCGCAATCAAGACGGCGATCGCCAGTGCAAACGTTTTAATGTAGTTGATCATGCGTCTCCAGTGTCCCGGTTGTCGCGCCGCCTACTTGCTCGGCGAGAGCTTTATCGTTTCGATTGAGTATTTGCCTGTTTCGAGCGTCGCGTCTTTGGCGGTGTGATCCATTGGCTTCGGGTCTTCTTCTATCAGGTTCGTTTTGTGGGCGGCTTTCATTCCGAATGACGGGGTGATGACTACTTTGGTCTTGGCTTTGCCCTCGGTCTCGTAGAAGCGGACCGCGATGTCGTTGCTGTCTTCGGACTTCTTGACCGCGGTTACGATCACGTTGCTCGCCGAGACGCTCAGGAACGATTTGGACAGGGGCAGTTTGCCCGAGGGATTACCCTTGACGGGAACCGGGATCAGCGGATTGTTCGTCGCAACACCGCTGCGGTGACCGCTCCGCCAGCCGCCGGCGTGGGAGTAGATCGAGAACGTGAACTCGTGATCACCCGGCTGGGTCCAGCAGTGTTTCCAGCGGCTGCAACTGTACGCAGAGCAGAGCAGCACCGGCTGCAATACGGGGTAATCGACTGGCGCGTCGCTGGCGTCCCTGTAGTCCCAGGCGATCGCCGATGATCCGATCGTCACGCCGGCTTCTCCATCCCCGGCGTAGATCCAGTTTTGTATCTCGCGCGGGCGGACCGGTGTCTTGCCGCGTCGGCTGCGGCGCCACTGCTTCCATTTCTCAAGGTCGGTCGATCGCAACTTCTCGAATTCGGCGATCTGCTCCTTGGTCAGCTTCACTTCAAACGCCAGTTGCCGCTGGATCTCGTCTTTGCCGATCTCGACTTTGCCGAACGGGACCTCATACGCCACATTCTTGAAGTTCGCGTTGATCGGAAACGCCAGCCGGATCTGCCTGGCCTCGGTCTCGTCGCACTCGCGCATTCTGCAGGTCAGGTCGATCCGCTTGAGTGCGTTATAGAGTATCAGCCGGAACGAAACCTTGCCTCGCGGCGTGGCGACTTCCTTCGACTCGAAGGTCGTAGACAGCGGACCGCTGGCCTTGCAGGTCCAGGTGGTTTCAAACACGCCGAGCTTGTCCAGCGGCACCGCCTCCGGCAGGCGGATGTGCACGTGCTCGCCGGCGCCCTGGCCCTTGTAGACGAAATCGAGCCACTGGGCGGCCTCGAATTTGTCGGTCTTCAGGAGTTGGCGTTTGAGCTTCTTGTCGAAGATCGCGGCGATCCCCTGCTTGCCCGGGGTGATGCGGAAGAAATCGTTCTCAAACGGTCCGGACCATGCGGTCCCCGGTTTGGCCAGGCCCTTGCCCGGGAAGATCGGCTTGCCGAACCTGTGGAGACGGAACGTCGAGTAGCCCATCGACGGGATGTCCTTTGCCAGGAAGATCATCTTGTTGTCGGAAGTAATCTGGCACGGGACCTGTTTGTCGTCCTTATCGTAGACCAGATACCACGCCTGCACGTTGTCCTCCGGCAGCCGGATCGTCACGATATCGGTCCTGGTCCAGGAAAGCGTATTGAATACGATATACGGCGTATCATCACTTTCGGCTTTGGTCTTAACCGCTCCGGCGATCGCGCCGAGCGATTCGTCGAGCATTTTTTGGGCGCTGGCTTTCGCACTGGCGTATTTCTGGAGGAAAGTGGCGATGCACTTGTCCGGAGCCATTCCGTGACACGAGAAGTCTACGTTGCGCCAGCCTTCGAACAGCTTTTCTGTCGGGTACTTTTCCCACGCGCCCTCGGTAACCGCGCGGAACGCCCCGAACGCCTCGGCCGCACACAGCAACCTGCTGGCCGCCCGCTGATCGGAGAACATCTTGTAGTTGGCCGGAGCGCCCTCGTAGAGCCACTTGTTGGGCCATTCGCCTTCGAGCTGCTTGAACTTGGCGCCGGGGGAGTCCTTGACCTGGTCCATCATGTCGGCGAACGTGCCGTAGGCCATTTTCGGGAGTTTCTTGTCGGCCGCGTATTTGTTCCAATCGTCGAGTATCTTCCGCAAGTCGCGCGGCGGGACGCAGTCTTTGCTGACCAGGTGGGCCATGACCGGCTTGATTCTGCGGCTCTTGTATTCGGCGTCCTGATCGGCGATCCACTTTGTCATCCTGGCCGGATCGTTTGCGATCCTCGGCGAACCGGGCCGCCACGTTATATTGTCGGCGTAGTGGTTCATGAAATAGCAGAATATGCTGCTGCCGTCGGGCGATGACCAGTTCAGGAAATCGGTCCACACTCCGTCGATATTCCAGCTGCGGGCCATGTAGGCCTTGTCCACGCCGGACTTTGCCAGGATCTGGGGCATCTGGATGCTGAAGCCCGGCACGTCGGTGTTGTACCAGAGCTTCGTGTCGGCGCCGAACTCGCGTTTGAACCAGCGGCGGCCGAGGTACATCAGGCGGGCGAGCTGCTCGCCGGTGACCAGCGAGGTGTACGGCATGGCGTAGCCGGCGCCCCACTGTATGCGGCGGGTCTTTATGTGCTTTTTGAACTCAGCGGCCCGATCGGGATGGAGCCTCAGGTAGTCAAACAGCCAGACGGTGCACTCGCCGTCGTACTTGAACTCCGGATCGGCGGCCAGGAGTTTCAGGGCCACGTTGATTTCATGATTGGAGCTTTTCATCTCGCCTTCGTACGAACCGCGATGCCAGCCCAGATCGTGATGGGAAAGCTGCAGGAGTTCGACCTTGCCGCCCTTGAGATAGTCTATCTTCGGCGTGTCGGGTTTCTTCGCATCCTGGGCAAAAGCGGTAAGCGCCGACAGCGCCAGAGTGAGTATCACAGCAGTAGTGTTCTTACGCATTCGCATTAATCTTTCCAATATTCGGGACTGTCGCACCAAGCCGGTCCGTTCAGCCCGAGCATGGTTACAGGATACCAGAATCGACCGGCCGACTCCACAGGCTCGGCGGGCCAGAGGCCTGTTCGGCGAAACTGCTCTTTTTCGAGCGTGAAGATATTAGATTCGTATTTGCACTTCGGTTAACCTGTCCTGTAATCCAATTATGAAAGTATTTGTGAGCGCAACATCGGGCGATCTGAAAACTTGCCGCCAGGCGGTCAAGGACGTTCTCCTGCAGAGTAACATTCAACCGGTCACGCAGGAGGTGTTGCCGGCCGATCATCGCGATCTGCCGGAGTTCCTCGACGCACTCGTCCAGTCGTGCGACGCGGTTGTCTGCCTTATCGGCAAAGTGTTCGGCGCAGCGCCGCAGGACCGACCCGAGCGATCCTATACGCAACTGGAGTACGACTGCGCTAAACGGCTTGGCAAACCGGTCTTCGTATTCATGGCCGCCGACTCGTTCTACGGCGACCAGGCCCCTCGGCAACCCGCCCGGGACGCCAAACTCCAGCAGACCCACTGCAATGAGGTGATGAACGAACAGTATTGCCGCACCTTCAAGACGCAACTCGAGCTGGAGAAGGAAATCGCAGTGGCGGCGTCACGGATTCGCGCCTCGGCCGGCGGCGCACCGATGTTCTATCTCCACCTGCCGACCAGCCGCGAATTCGTCGGACGGGCCAGAGAGAAAGCCCAGCTTCTCAAGGCCATGTCGACTCGCCGTCCGGGCGTGATCGTAGTAGTCGGAATGGCCGGCCAGGGCAAGTCATCGCTCGTCCATAACGTAATATCATCGCGACAGGAAGATGCTGCGTTCCCGTTCCATGCCGGCCTCTGGTGCGCAGCGGAGGCCCGAGATTTCAGTTTCGACATGTTCCTGGACGAAACGCTGGCATACCTGACCGACGGACAGTTCGACAAGAACGCAGAGCCCAGGACCCACCAGCGCGTCCAGCGGCTGCTCAGCGAGATGCAGCGCAGACCCGTACTGATCGTGATCGACGCTATCGAACGATGGCTTCGCGGCTGGGCCGGCGGCGACGCCGATCAGGATGACGTGAGCGACGAGGATCGCATCGCAGCGGCCGAAGGGCTCGACGATCTGCTCGTACAGGCCACGGCCCTGTCGAGCGGGAGCCATCTGCTGATCACGTCGCGAGCGATGCCCGAGTCGTTGGAGGATGTCGACAAGATCATCATACCGGTTCTCACGCCGACCAGCGGCGAGGTCGGCCTGCAGGGCCTCGACCCGCCTGACGCCACGGCGCTGCTCAAGTCGTTCGGCGTAGACGGGTCCGATGCGCGCCTGGAGATGCTGGCGGCGCAATTGGGATATCATCCGCTGGCGATACGTGTTTTCGGCGGGTACGTGCAGAGGGAATACGGAGGCGCGCTGGACGAAACGACGAACCTGACGACATGGGACCGCAAGAAAACGCTGGCCAGGCTCTTTGACGAAGTGCAGCGACGCCTGCCGGGCAAGGAGGCCTCCCAGCGGTTCCTGGCCGTCGCCTCGTGCGCTATCGGCCAGACCCGCCTGGAGGCGATCCGGGCCGTGCTCGGACCCGACAGCGACGACGCAGAGTGGACCGCTCGGCGCATCGCCCTGACGCTGGCCGACTGGCAGGTCATCAGCTTCAACGCACGCAGCGGAACAGTGGCGATCCACGCGCTGCTGAAGGAGCATTTCGCAAAGCAGTTGGACCCGCCCGATCGGGCCGAACTGCACCGGCGATTCGCACAATGGTACGGCGACCAGCCTATCAGCGAGGCTCCGGCGACTCTCGGCGATGTCAAAGCACGCCTGCTTTCGATGCGGCACGCGCTGGCCGCCGGAGACCTGGAGGGATGCGCGCGGATAGGCTGGGGAAACGTCACGCCGCTGTACTGCCTGGCCGAGTGGATGGATCGGTTCGGACACTTCGTACACGGAGCCGAACTGCTGGACGAACTGGCCCGCGCCGCGAGAGATCGGCTCGCGGCTCGAGCACGCATAGCCAGGGCGGCGCTCCTGCGCCCGATAGGCCGGCACACCGAGGCCGTCGACGATCTCGCCGAGGCGATCGCCATTCTGGACGATCCGGAAACGCGCCAGCCGTCCGACATCGCCGATCTGGCCGGAGCCCTGTCCAATCGCGGCACGGTCTTCCTGGACCTGACGCTTTACTCCAGGGCCATCGACGATCTGGATCGCGCCGTAGAACTCCTTCAGCCCGGCGACACCGAATCAGGCGCGTTTCAACTGGCCGGAGTCTACGCAAACCGCGCGATGGTCCTTCGCGAAATGGGCCGCGTAAGAAAGGCTGTAGACGACTGCTCGACGGCGATAGACATCCATCGCACGCATCTCGAACCGCTCTACCAGCAACTCAACTCGGAACTGGCCTCGGCGCTGACCAATCGCGGCAACGCTTACAGGGACCTGCGGCGATGCGACGAAGCAATGGCCGACTACCAGGCCGCATCGGCCATCCACACCAACATGGTAAACCTCGGACAACTGCAGTTCCGCGGCCCTCGAGCCCTGGGTCGCATACTCATCGGAACCGTTCTGCAAATCCAGCTGCGCCATCGACAGGCGATCGACCATTTCGACCAGGCCGTCAAAACATATCGCGATCTGATCGAATCCGACGGGCAAAAGCATCTCGAGCCGATGCTGGCGTTCGCCCTGACGCGGCGATCATGGTCACTGGCCGCCAACGGCGAAGCAACCGACGCGCTGGGCTGCATCACTGAAGCGTGCGATCTGTACGAGCGATTGGCCCGGGACCAGCGACGCGACATACTCGGACCACGGGCGAATGCAACGCTCGTCGATGCGATGATCCATTACATCTGCGGCGACATGCAGGAGGGTCTGGACCGCTGGAAAAACGCCATAGCCAGGACAATGGCGCTTATCGGCGACGGTGAAATCGATCTGCGAATTCTTATCGTTCGCTACTCGATCGAACTGTGCCTGGCGGCTGTCGATCGCGACTCCGACCTGGCCGGCCGGCTTGTCGCCGAAGCACTGGACGTGGCCGGGCCGGCGATACTAGGCAACGAGCCCACAGACGCACTGGAAGTAGAAACGCATAATGCGATCCGACGATTACGAAACGAAGTGGCGATGGAGGCCCTGCCGATCGATTGGGGCGGGATCGAAGCGATGGACCGGGAACTGAGCGCACGGATCGATCCGCCTGCTTGATAATATCGTTAGAAATGAGTTGGTGATCTGCGATCGGCCAGTATAATAGAACGGTAAACTTTTATAGGAGCGTCAGCCATGTGTGCAAGATTAGCTCAGGACCCCGATCGCAATTCATCGCGTTATCACGGGGCGAAGATGGACCTCAAATCGGATATCGATTCGCTGCTGGACTCCCTGCCGTCAGATACGCCTCTCACACTCCGCCAACAACAGGCCGATGCAGACGCCGCAGCGATAGACAGTTTCCTGGCCCAGTTCGAGCAGACCGCCGAGGAGAAAAGCACTTTCCTCGAAGATTTTCGGGCCAAGATGAAACGCGAACGAACGGAATAACCTCAGCGGGAGAGTGAAATATGTGTGCGAGATATGGATATGGATATGGGTCAGATTCGGAGTTGACGGAACATCTTATGGCCCCGAGTAGTATGTACGACGACTATCACGGCGATCCTAAAGACCAGAAAACGCGACTTGACGCATTCATAGGATCGCTGTCGACTGAAATGCGGCAGGCGCTTAGTAGATTCATCAACGCCGACGTTGCGGAGCGCGGTGATATGCTGGCTCAACTCCATCCGCAAGAGGTCGACATGATAGAAGTGTTTATCAAGATAAGTAACTCCCGGCGATGATTCGCCGGTAAAGGAAAAGGCATGTCAGGACAAGAAAGCCCGGGGCGTTCATCTTCAGGCTACTACGGATCAAGTTCAGCACCGAGCAAGGCCGACATCCAGGCGAAAGTCGCCGCAATGCTGGCTTCGATGCCCCAGGAGGTCCGCCAGCAACTCGAGCAACTGGCCAAGGCCGATGAGAGCACGCGTCGCGCCGCCCTGGACGCCTGCGACGACAAGACCCGCATGAACATAGAATTCATACTCCACTTCATGTAACGACAACGCGATCGCCCCGCCGCCGACCTGTCGGCGGCTAGCGGGTCAGCGCCGTCAGGATCGTTCTGCGGAGTGCCGACAGTTTGGCGTCGGTCATGCTGCTGAATGTTGTTACCGAATCGTCAGGGCGCGGGTCCATTCCGCGGTCCGCGCCGGTTAGGCCTGTCGCGGCCGCTACGAACGCTCGTAACTGCGCGTCGTTGTATCCGAATTTCTTCTTGAGCATTCTCAAGAGTTCGGCGTCCTGGAGGCCCTGGCGCCAGGCCTTCATTCGGATCGACGCCAGCGGAGCATCTATGCCGAACTTCCGCCCGGGGTACATCAACGCTGTGGCGTCGGCCTTCTGAAGGTCGCCGTCAGAGCCGATGGTCTGCCACGGCACGGTCCCGACAGCTCCCCAGCAGAAGCTCTTTAGCGGCCAGACCGCCCAGCCGACATTGTCGCCTACGAACGATTTCGGCATGCGGTAGTTCCAGTATTCCTCACCGTAAACCCGCCGCCTCCGAGCGATCAGACGGCGCTGCGAATGGAGCTGGCCGGCGCACACGTTCAGATCGACCAGCCCGTCGAGCCAGTTCCGCTGATGCGTCGGACGCGAGATGTCGATCCGGTACTGGACCGAGACCGGCGAACTGAGCAGAACAGCCTTCTTCGTCATGCGGCCGAAATGACGCAGGGCGAGAAAATCGTCCGGCGCCATCGGCTCGTCCAGCAGCCAGAGGCTAATCCCGCGACCGTTGTTGCGGCGGAAGTAGAACTTGTTGTTCAGGTAAGCGTGGTACTGGGTTTTCGTCCAGCCTTTGGCGCCGATATGCCGCTTGAAGTCCTGCAACACGCTGACCCAGGCGGCGGCCACGTCGGGGCTCAGGGTCTTTTCGATCGGCGGCAGGTCCGCGGTCCATTCGAGCATCTTCTGGTAGTCGCGCGGTATGAGCCAGGGCTTGACGCTATCAGACAGCGGAGAAGGCCAGTTCTCGTGCAGCGGCAGGTAGATATTCCGCAAACCGCGACCGGCGCCGGGGCCGATGTATCCGTTCTTGAACTTAAACGCCGATCCGTCCAGCAGCGGCCCGTATCGCGCGTCCCAATCGCTCCAGTCGGTAACTTTGCATTTGGCGCCGCGACCGCTGATCTTCGGAGCACCTCGCCAGTCGATCGATCCGCTTTGGGAATACGGAAGCACCGCCAGCGTCATGCGGTGCGCGTGGGCCAGGCGGTAGTATTTCCGCTCGGCCGCCATGAACGCCTTGGCGTCCGAATTGCGCACGCCCATAGCGCGGGCCGGCGACGAGTAGGTGTTCATGTCGGCGGCGATGTGGAACGTGTCATCCAACACGACAGGCGTGACTCGAACCTGCAGCGGCAGCTCCGCTACCTTCTTGCCGCCATGGGTGAGTGTCAATTCGCTCTTGTACATCCCCGGCCGAGATTTGGCCGGAACCCAGATGTCCACGAACACCGTCTGGGACTTCTGGCCCGAAACTCTGTTTGTAGCCCACGGAATCGGAAACTCCTTGCCCTCTTCCAGCGGGACCAGCACTTCTCCGAAATGCTCCTTGTCCTTCGGCACGGACCACACGCGGTAAACGCGCGCCGGACTCAGAGGGGGAACCATCATCTCAAGAGGCCGTCCGAACCATGGCGGTCGAAAGTCGATCGACACCTTATCGGCGGCGCCCTTTGGCGGACAGATCGCAACCTGGAAACCGACCCACGCGCCGCTTGGCGTAACCGGAACATCAATCGCCCCGGCCGCCGGAATCGCACCTGTCGGCGTTCGAGCAGTCCCCGGCAAAGGAACGAGTTTCCAGCCGTTCTTTACGACGCTGCTGATCTTCCCGACCGGCGGGAGCCTGACAGTCTTCGGCGCCGCCAGCGCCGCCGACGCCTTGATCGCCCTGTACCCCTGGGACATAGACGCCCCACCCGTCTTGATCGGTGAAATGACGCTAACGAAATAATCTCCGCCCGGCTTGAGACCTTCGAAGATCACCTCGCGCCCGTGGAATTCCGTTCGCTGGGCGATCGCCTTTCCGCCGGCGGTTTCAGACAGCGTGATCCTGTTGCAAAACGTCCCGCTGGGAAGACCGGCGATCACGGATACCGCCCCGGTCTTGAACCCGGCGCCGGCGGGATACGCAGACGCCCTGGCCGGCGGGCGGGGCGGAATCGGTTTTGGCAGCGGCGGGAAGTAAGTGATCGTCAGGTACGGTTTAGACGCCCCCTGCTCGCGGGTGAACACATCATGATTCTCGCGAGTCTGGCCGGTCTCGCTGCTCAAGATCAGACCATGCGAAAGCCCCGCCGCGACCGCCTGCACGAGCCTGGGATCGACTCGAATCGTCATCCAGCGGTCTTTGGCGACAGTAACCCTCGCCGGCCGCCACATCATGTCCGGCGAGTTGAAAGTAGCGTCCATCACGGTCCCGCCGCCGGGGGTCCAGGCCTGCTTGGGATACTTGACATGAGTGAAGCAGCTCGACCCGTTCTGCGGTTTACCACTGGCGGTCCCCTCGAACCACGGGATCGGAACGGTGCAGACCGCCGCGCGCCGAATCCGCCCATTAGCTAGTTTCAGGTGCAGCGTAGCCGACGTGACCCGACAGCCCCGGACCTTCGAGACATCGAAGTCGAAAAGATAGTAATGCTCATTACCTTTGATACGCACGCGCCCGCTGCCGCCGGTGTTGAGTGAAACTTCTTTGGGATGAGCGCATATCCCGACATCAGCGGTTATCGCAAGTTTGGCAGTCCCGCCGAAAACAATCCCGCCAAGCAAAAGAACAGCAACAGCAGTAACTCGCCACATAACATGTCTCCCAAGGGCCCGAGAATCTAATCCATGAGATACCACACATTGAACCTGGAGGCACGGAGAAAAGACGGGACGCGGAGCCGGTGTTGGCGATTATAGTCCCGGCGGGTATAATTTACGGCTGGTCCGGGCCGGGCTCGGGCCTGTCGAGATTTCTTTCGGTTGTTCCTTCTGATTCGGAGACGCCGGGATGTTTTCAAATATCCGATTCGCCGCGGGGCTGCTGATTGTGGTCTGTGCGGCCGGGACGGAGACACTGGCCGACAGCGTCTACTGGACTGACAAAGATACTAATATCATCTATCGCGGAAATCGCGACGGGAGCGGGTCGCATACCGAACTGGTCACCGGACTCGGCGAGGCGCGCGGGCTCGGGCTCGACGTAGAAGGCGGGAAAATGTACTGGGCCGATGCGGTTTCGGGCAAGATCCAGCGGACGAACATCGACGGGAGCGGGACTGTCGAAGACCTGGTGACGGGCCTGGGGTTTATGGCCGATGTGGAGCTGGACCTGACGGCCGGGAAGATATACTGGTCAGAGACATTCAACAGCTCCATTCGCCGTGCGAACCTGGACGGCTCCGATGTGGAGGACGTCCGAACGGGGCTCAGCAATCCGTACTACTTCGAGCTGCACCCCGCCGGCGGGAAGATCTACTGGGGCGAACTGACCAACACCGTGGTCCATCGGATGAATATCGACGGGTCCGGACCGGTTGAAGACATCGTTACCGGGCTGGTTCGCGTTCGGGACGTCGGTCTTGACCCGGCCGGCGGCATGATCTACTGGAACGATCGCAACAGTCACAAGATCCAGCGAGCGCCTCTGGACGGAAGCGGGCCGATAGAGGATCTCTTCACGTTCATACCCGCCGAGGGCAAGCCGCACGGGATGGCCCTGGACCTCGCGGCGCAGATGATTTACTGGACCGACACGAAAACTCACTGGGTGATGCGCGGCCCGATGGACGGGTCTGCGGATGGGGAGGTTCTCTACGACGAGGACTCCAGCGATCTGGACAGCCCATGGGACATCGAACTGGACGTGATTATCGCCCCGCCGCACCCCGGCGACACCAACGGCGACGATCGCGTAAACGATCTTGACTACCACAACCTCATCGCACAGTTCGGAGGCCCCCCCGGCCTCCAGAGCGCCGACTTCAACACCGACGGACTGGTGGACCTAAACGACTTCGTGGCAATGCGCGAGAATTTCGGATTTGGCGAAACTTCAGCCCCGAATGCTGATCTCCAGACTGTTGTTCCCGAACCGTGCGTGCTGTCGATTCTCGCCGGCGGAGGATTAATCGCATTACTCAAACGCCGCAAACGTTTGCCCAAACGCCGCGTGATCACCAACCAACACACGATAAACCCGAGGTGAAGAAATTATGACAGATCGCAAATCCCCTATCGCCGGATCATTCAGTCCTCGCGCCAGTCGGTTGTTTGTCGGGCTTGCGGTGTTCGTGCTTGTCGGACTCATCGCCGGCGTTTCAATCGTTCAAGTCGAAGGTGTCGAGGCGCCGGCGGCGAAAGCCGCCAAACCGAACCACGCGACGATACCCGCGCCCCGCATCGCCGAATGGTGGTTCGCACGCCAGGCCCAGCACATCGGCCTGATGGCCAAAGGCGATATCGAACTGCTGATGATCGGCGATTCGATAACGCACAATTTCGAGAGCATCGGGAAAGAGGTCTGGAAGAAACAGTTCGAGCCGCTCAAGGCGATCAACCTGGGATGCGGCGGCGATCGGACCCAGCACGTGCTGTGGCGGCTGGACCATCTGCCGAAACTGAAAAAAGCCCCCAAGGGCTCCGTCGTCATGATCGGAACTAACAACATATGCTGGGGCAGCGACAAGCCCAAACAGGCCGCAGAAGGCGTGCAGGCCATCGCGCGGAAGATCAACAGTATCTATCCCGAAACGAAGATCCTGGTCCTCGGCGTATTCCCGCGAAGGCGGAAGATCGACCATCCGCATCGCAAGCAGATCATAGAACTGAACTCGTACCTGCCGGCGCTGCTCAAAGGCATCAAGAACGTCAAGTTCATGGACATAGGCCCGAAGTTCCTCGACGACAAAGGCTTCCTGTCAAAGGAGATGATGCCCGACACGACCCACCCAAGCGAGAAAGGCCACGAAATCTGGGCCGATGCGATCATGGGGGAACTCAAAAAAATGCTGGGTAAATAGCGCACCAGGCGCCCGACGGATCTTGTCAATTATTTGTTGAGGTTTTTACTGCCGACTCCAGCGTCATTTACGGCGCGCCGCTGAGATAATTGGAGGCGCCAATCTCGGAATTGTCTTGGTGAATCAGGGGTTCTGTTGTATGATGGATTGTTAATTGGAAGGCGTGCTCAGTAAATTACGCACCTGTTCAGCTCTAGGTGTGTAGCTCACTGCTCAAAAAGTTATTTGCTCAAGACAATTCCTGCAAAGGAATGGATGGAGGTCGTTATGAATTCTGCTCGGATTACCGTGCGCTCGCGTATCGCCTGCGCTCTGACCCTGATCGCCGTAGTCACCCTCGCCGGCGCCACCGCCCACGCCGCTCCGATCGACGGATCAGCGCCGATAAGCGCCCAGTGGGCCACACAGAACACTCCGGACATCTCCACCAGCACGGTTTTTACGCCCTGGGACGTAATAAGCTGGACTGTTGACCTGAACGCATCACCCCCCATAACGCCGGTCTTCGGCCCCAACGCCTTGACCATGGTCAACGGAACCGGCGATTTCGCGGGCATGCCGTTTACGATGATCTCCACAGTTTCGCTGGACATCAACAACGGCACTGCATGGACCTTCACCAGCGACGTGGGCGACTGGACCACAGATACGTTCGTAATGGACAACTCCAACGTCGCCGACGGATACATCGATTTCTTCCTGACAGGCGCTTTTACGCCGAAAGGCGCATACGCGGGCTTCGAACCGGCCTCGGCGGATCTGCGTATCTCGCTGAACCAGACCGGCGAGTCGCTGAACTGGACCAGTACGATGGACATGACCGGCCCGATAATTCCCGAACCGGCGACAATGTCGATGCTTGGCCTGGGAGCCCTGGCCCTGCTGCGACGCAAACGCCGAAAATAACAGTCCTGACCCGTAGAACCACAAACCCCGTCGCCTGCCACGCGGCGGGGTTTTTCTATGCAGCATCCCAAATGACCGCGAGCAAGCCTTCGGGATGCCGGCCCGATATCTAACTCATTACCCTAAAACCACTTCGGCCTTACAATAATCCATTGACACAGAGTTATTCTCGCACAATTCCGGGATTTTTCTTGGTGATTTATGGATTTGCCTATATGATATAGTCGATTGGAAGGAATGCTCACTCAATTGTACGGACGTTGCTCAAAGCTCGTTGCTTGTAGTTATTAGCTCATTGCTCAAGACAATTCCTGCAAAGGAATATTTGGAGGCCGTTATGAATCTTGCTCGAACTATCGTGCGCTCACGCGTCGCTTGCGCGTTGACTCTCGTCGTCGCTTTCTCCCTCCTGGCCAGCGCGGTGCATGCTGATCCGCTCCCGCCCGAACCGGTGGAAGGATCAATAGTCGTAAGCGCCTACATAACCCACATGGACTCCCCTGTCATCGCCACGAGCACTCTGTTCACGCCGGTCGCAGCAGGAGGCCCGGGCACTATGTACATGGTTGGCGGAACCGATGACCTGGTCGCAATACCTCCGATGGCCATGGTGACCGCAAGCGGACCTATAGACCTGACCGGACCGATGCCCTGGTCGTTCGGCACTCCCGAGGGAACCTTCGAGGCCGCTGATCCTCTCGGTACGTTTGAAGTCGACCTGTCGAAGGTTGGCGACGGATTCATCGACTTCTTCCTGACCGGCGTTTACACGCCCGATCCCGCCGGCCCGCTGGCATCCTTCGCCCCGGCAAGCGCCGAGGTGCGCATCAGCCTGAACCAGAGCGGTTCGGTTGTAAGCTGGGCCGGCACGATGGTCATGACCGGACCGGTTATCCCCGAACCGGCGACAATGTCGATGCTCGGCATCGGAGCCCTGGCCCTGCTTCGCCGCAGACGCCGGAAGTAGCCTCCATAACACGCAAGATTCCAAACCCCGTCGCCTTTACGGCGGCGGGGTTTTTTATTGCAGGCGGGGAAAAAAGCGAATTGTCCTTGATGGCGGCGCGGCGAGAGTTCATGGTATCGGCTCAGGACTGACTGGAGAAAGATTATGAACCGTCGAGATTTCTTGCAAACAATTGGCGTCGGCGTCGCAGCATGTACGGCCGGCGGCCTTAGTGCGGCCAGCGCGCCGAGCGATAAGAAACGCCCCAACGTGGTGCTGATATTCGTAGACGATCTGGGCTACGGAGACGTCGGCTACCACGGAACGTGCGACGTGCCGACGCCGCACATCGATTCGATCGCAACCAAGGGCGCGCAGTTCTCAACGGCGTACGTAACAGCGGCGGTTTGCGGGCCTTCGCGAGCCGGGATCCTCAGCGGTCAATACCAGCAGCGGTTCGGCTTCGACGACAATCCCGGCCCGTTCCGCCAGTCGCCGAAGGTCAAAATCGGAACGCCGCTGGATCGACCCAACATAGCCGAACGCATGAAGGAACTGGGCTACAGTACGGGAATGGTGGGCAAGTGGCACGAGGGCGACGACGAGCAATTCCAGCCGCACAAACGCGGGTTCGACGAGTATTTCGGATTCAACAACGGGGCCGCGGAGTATTTCATACGCGACAACCCCAAGGGACGCCTCGTGCGAAACGGAAAGCCCGTCAAACGCGAAGACGAATACCTGACCGACGCCTTCGGGCGCGAAGGCGCCGCGTTCGTTCGCAAGCACAAGAACAAACCGTTCTTCCTGTATGCCTCGTTCAACGCCGTACACGGCCCGCTCCAGGCTCCGAAAGCCGACATCGCCGCGGCGCCCAGGTCCGCGGACCGCAAACGCCGAATAATGGCCGCCATGCTCGCATCGCTCGACAAGAATATCGGCAAGATCCTCACCGCCGTCAGCGACTGCAAACTCGAATCGGACACGCTGGTGATATTCTGGTCCGACAACGGCGGCAAGCCCACGGGCAACCGATCGCTGAACACCCCGCTCCGCGGAGCCAAGGGCCAGTACTACGAAGGCGGAATCCGAGTACCGGCGTGCATGAAATGGCCCGGCGTGATTGCCGCAGGCCGGCGCTACGACGAGCCGGTGAGCAGTCTTGACGTAATGCCGACAGCCCTGGCCGCCGCGGGGACCGACATTTGCCCCAACTGGAAACTCGACGGGATCGATCTGCTGAGCTATCTCCGCGACGGCAAGAAAACCCAGCCGCCGCGAACGCTCTACTGGCGCCAACTGTACCACTGGGCCGTCCGCGACGCTGAATGGAAGCTCGTCAAGAATCGACCCGACCCCCGGCCCAAGCTGTTCCGGATCGCCAAAGACAAGTGCGAGAAGACCGACCTGTTCGACAAACGCCCCGACGTAGTCAAACGCCTCAAGGCTGACTACGACAAGTGGTCGGCCGAAATGATCAAGCCCCAGTGGGGCTGGCAGCCGGGCATATGCGGCAAGAAATTCGAGCATTAGAAACACACCGGCGACAATTAATCCTGTTGACCTCGACTGGTCCGAATGCGATCATAATCGCTGAATTCGGGACAAATGTAATTCACATTGTCGGCGCCTGATAGCGTTCGGATCGTCTTCAGCGAGGCCATATATGACGGAAGACAAAGCTGCTTACAAGATTTGCGGTATCGGGGAAGTCCTCTGGGACGCTTTTCCCGAGGGCGAGAAATTCGGCGGAGCCCCGGCCAACTTTACATGCCACAGTCATTCGCTCGGAGCCCAGACCTATGTCGTAAGCTGCATCGGCCAGGACGATCGCGGCCGGGGAGCGAGGGAGTTTCTCGACAATCACGGCGTCAACACCTCCTGCCTTATCGACAGCGAGACCTGCGAAACCGGCGTGGTGATCGTAACGCTCGACGACGAAGGCAAGCCCGACTACGAGATCAAGGAAGGCGTCGCATGGGACAATATCCCGCTGACCGACGAGATGCTCGCCCTGGCGCCGCAGCTCGATGCGATCTGCTTCGGCTCGCTTTCGCAGCGAAACGACGTTTCCCGCGACACGATTGAAAGATTCCTGGCCGCCACGAGCCCCGACTGCCTGCGAGTGTTCGACATCAACATTCGCCAGCACTTCTACAACGATGAAATAATCGGCAATTCGCTCCAGGCCGCCAGCGTTCTTAAACTCAACGACGAAGAACTGCCGATAGTAGCCAAACTGATCGGAGCCGAAGGGACCGACGAAGAGATCGTCATGGCGATCATAAGCCGGTTCGAACTGGAGCTCGTCGCCTTGACGATGGGCGAAAAAGGCGCCTTGATGGCCACGCCGAGCGAATCGAATTTCGCCGCGCCTGAGCCGACGAACGTTATCAACACCGTCGGGGCCGGCGATGCGTTCACCGGCGCGATGATTATGGGATTCCTGGCCGGCAAACCGCTGGCCGAGATTAACGAACACGCCAACGAACTGGCGGCTTACGTATGCACTCAACACGGCGCCGTGCCGCCTCTGCCGGCATCGCTAACTGAATAAGAAAGGATACGCATGAAACATCAACGCCTGATCTTCTGGTCGATCACAGCGGCTCTTGCAGGCTTCCTGTTCGGCTTCGACACAATCGTAATCTCCGGAGCCGAGCGGCAGATCCAGAATCTCTGGAAACTCAGCGGATCGCTTCACGGCTGGGCCGTCGGAGCGGCGTTGTGGGGAACCGTGCTCGGCGCCATCTTCGGCGGTATTCCGACCGCCAGGTTCGGCCGGAAGAAAACGCTGGTCTGGGTCGGCGTGCTGTACTTCGTCTCAGCCGTCGGGTCCGGCATCGCCCAGGACGTCTACACGTTCATGATCGCACGATTCATCGGCGGTCTGGGAGTAGGAGCCTCGACTGTCGCGGCGCCAATGTTCATCTCGGAGATATCGCCGGCCGAGAGTCGCGGAAAACTCGCAGGCATGTTCCAGTTCAACATCGTCTTCGGCATCCTGATCGCCCTGGTGTCAAACACCGTCTTGAAAGAGCTCTTGAGCGAGGATATCGCCTGGCGTTGGATGCTGGGAGCCGAAGCAATCCCGGCGCTAATCTACACGATCATGTCATTCACGCTGCCCGAGAGCCCGCGATGGCTGATCACACACGCCAAGAAACGCGAAGAAGGCGCCGCGGTCTTCCGACTGATCAACCCCGAATTCAGCGACGAACAAATCGAAAAGCTCGTCACGGAAGTAGAACAGACCAAGGTCGGCACGCAGAAGACAAGCAGCTTCTTCTCCTCGCGGCTTCGTCTCCCGATCTTGCTGGCGTTCCTGATCGCGATGTTCAACCAGCTTTCCGGCATCAACATTGTATTCTACTTCGCCCCGCGACTGCTGGCGCTGGCCGGGCTGGAGAACGCAACGTTGTCGGCGGTCTCGCTGGGCGCAACGAACCTGATCTTCACGTTCGTAGGCCTGTACCTGATCGACAAGATCGGGCGCCGCTCGCTGCTGTACATCGGTTCGTTCGGATACATCCTGTCGCTGGGATTCTGCGCATTCGCATTCCTGTCCAACCCCGCATTCGACGTAGTCTCAAGCTCGATCGAGTTGTCAAACAGCGCGGGCGCGGCGATAACAGCCAAGGAAGGCAAGACGTATATGACCGCCGAAGATCGTGCCGAGACGTACAAGAATTACACCGACGCCACGGCGGCGCTTATCGCGGCCTCGCAGAACAAGGGATTCGACGGCGATCCTGTCGTAATACCCGAGTCCGCAGACGAAGCCGCTGTCAAGAAGATCGCAAACGACACCAAGACCGCGGCCGCCGAAAAACTGGGACTGATGAGCCCATTGGTTCTGGTCTGCCTGATCGGCTTCATCGCCGCGCACGCCATCGGCCAGGGCGCCGTGATCTGGGTCTTCATCTCCGAGATATTCCCCAACGATCATCGCGCCGCCGGCCAGGCGCTGGGCAGCTCGACCCACTGGGTCTTCGCCGCAGGCATGGCCACGCTCTATCCGATGGTCGCCGCCGTAGTCTCCACCGGATACATCTTCGGATTCTTCTGCTTCATGATGGTCCTGCAGCTGGTGTGGGTCAAGGTCATGGTGCCGGAGACCAAGGGCGTAACGCTGGAAGAGATGTCAAGGAAACTCGGCATCGAATAGCCGATCGAAAGTGTTGAGCCTCACGGGGCTCCGGCGCGGAAAAGAGTTCCGCCCCGGAGCCCCTTTCTTTGACATCGCTTGCCGAACGCCGCCAATAAGGCATACAATCGCTCGTTAATCGTTTAGAGAACCTCCCGAACCGGACACGGTCCAGTCCGCATAGATTGAAGACCCGCCCGGGAAAATACGCCTATCGGCCAAACGATCCGACCAGGAAGGAATAGAATCAAATGCACAGACCGCGAACAACCATGTTGTCAACGATCGCCGTGGTATGCGCTCTATCGAGCGTGGTCTCCGGCGCCGAGACCGCCGAGAGCATCCTCAAGGCCACCGGGATAACCGGCGGACTGATCGTACATGTCGGCTGCGGAGACGGCAGGCTCACCGCCGATCTCGGCAAAGCCGGCGCGTTCCTGGTCTGCGGTCTGGATGAGTCCGCAGAAAACGTAGCGGCCGCTCGAAAACACGCACAAACCCTCGGTGCGTACGGAAAGGTCTCGATCGACCGCTGGCAAAGTCCCGGGCTGCCGTACGTAGACAATCTGGTCAATCTGCTCGTTGTCGAATCCGGCGCCGCACTCGATCGCAAGGAGATGCTCCGAGTACTGGCGCCTGAAGGCTCGGCGTATGTCCGCAACGGCGACAAGTGGGACAAGATCGTAAAACCGCGCCCGTCAGAAATCGACGACTGGACGCACTACATGTACGATGCGTCCGGCAACGCGGTCAGCAAAGACAAGTTAGTCAGTCCGCCGGAGCACTTGCAGTGGGTCGGCGGGCCGCGATGGTGCCGGCATCACGACCATATGAACTCGATGAGCGCGCTGGTTTCGACAGGCGGCCGCATCTTCTATATCTTCGACGAGGGCTCGACCAAGTCGATCATGCTGCCCTCGAAGTGGAAGCTTATCGCGCGCGACGCATTCAGCGGAGTGGTGCTCTGGAAGAGACCGATCGATCGATGGTGGACGCGGTTCACCCCGCTGAAGAGCGGCCCGGCCCAACTCCCCCGGCGACTGGTCGCCGTCGGCGACAAGGTCTACGCCACGCTCGGACTCCACGCGCCTGTCTCGCAGATCGACGCCGTCAGCGGCAAGACGCTGCAGACTTACAAGGGAACCGAGAACACCTGGGAGATTATCGTCAGCGACGGGCTGATGCTGGCCGTGACCGGTTCGGCTCGCGCCAAAGAGGAAGAGGCGCTGAAGCGAATGTTCGAAAAATCCCGCACTCCGGGCAATCCGACCAACAAACCATGGACCGGCTGGGATCGCAAACTGCTGGCGTTCGACGCCTCCGGTAACGGCGCAAAGCCGGCGTGGGAGGTCTCGTCGGTGATCCTGCCGGGAACACTGACCGCCGAAGCCGGGACAATCTTCTTCCACAACGGCGCGAGCGTCGCGGCTATCGACGCGAAGACCGGCAAGCAGAAATGGGTCTCTCAGCCGGTCGATATCATCAACATCAAGACGGGAATCCCGCACGGGTTCATGCCTTCGATGATCGTCAGGAACGGAGTGATCGTACTGGCCGGCGGCAAGAATTACGGCCAGCACATGCGCGGCAAGACCGACAAGATGATCGCCCTGAGCGCCGCCGACGGCAAGGTGCTCTGGGATGCCCCGCACTACACGTCGGGCTACCAGTCGCCCGAAGATCTCCTCGTCGCCGGCGAGACCGTTCTTTCGCCTTTTGCGACCTGGCTCAAGGGCAAGGATCCCAAGAACAACAACGTGCTCGGCGCCGACCTGAAGACCGGGAAGATCCTCTACGAATCAAAGCCCGACGTGAGCGATCCGGTCTGGTTCATTCATCACCGCTGCCATCCGTCCAAGGCTACCGAGGACTACCTGCTGATGAGCAAGGAGGGCATCGAGTTCATCGACCTGAAGACCCGGAAGTGGAAGATCAATCACTGGATTCGCGGGGCGTGCATTTACGGGATCATGCCGGCAAACGGCCTGACCTATGCACCGATGCACCCGTGCGCATGCTCGGCGGACATGAAGCTCAACGGCTTCAACGCAGTAGCCGGCGCCAGTGCCCGCAAGGGTTTGAAAATCGACGTGACGAAACACAAACTGACAAAGGGCCCGGCGTTTGGGAAAGTCAAAGCCGCCGAAAAAGCGAATCCCGGCGACTGGCCGACGTTCCGCCACGATCCGGGTCGAAGCGGCATGGCGTCTTGCAGCGTCAGCGGCGATCTGAAAACCGCCTGGAAGACCGAGATCGGCGGCAAGCTCACCGCTCCGGTAGTCGCCGGCGGAAGACTTTATGTCGCCGCGGTCGATCGGCACACGCTGCACGTGCTCGACGCCGGAACCGGCGCCAAACTCTGGAGCTTCACCACCGGCGGGCGCATTGATTCGCCTCCGACGATCTACAAGGGCACGGCGATATTCGGCAGCAGGGACGGATGCGTCTACTGCCTGCGGGCTTCCGACGGCAAGCTGGTGTGGCGATTCCGCGCGGTGGCGGCCGATCGTCGCGTGATGGCCTGGGAGCAGATCGAATCGGCCTGGCCGGTCCATGGCGGCGTGCTGATCCGAAACGGCGAAGTGTTGTTCGTCGCCGGTCGATCTGAGTTCCTCGACGGCGGACTGCAGATGCTGCGCCTGAAGCCTGAGACCGGCGAGGTGATCTCCCGCGCTACGTTTATTGTAAAGGCCCCCGACTCTAGCGTGCTGACCGGAGCCGAGGAAAAGCGGCTGGCCGGACTGCCCGACGTCCTGTCCACCAACGGCGAGTTAGTCTTCATGCGGGCTGGAGTGATCAAAATCGAAGGCGACAAGATCACCAAGGATCTGCTGCCGGCCCGCAAAGTAATTCGCTACGGACAGCGAAGGAAGAACGCCAAGCCCCGCATCGAGGGTTTCGCCCATCCGCACCTGTTCTCTTCTTACGGTTTCCTCGACGACTCCTGGTTCCATCGATCCTACTGGGTTTACAGCTCGATATGCAGCCACAGACACAACTACGGACTAACCGGAACGCGATCTCCAAGCGGACGCATCCTGGTCTGTGACGAAAAGAACGTTTACGGTTTCGGCCGCCAGCAGAAATACTTCAACTGGACCACGCCGATGGAGTACCGTCTGTTCGCCAGGGCCAAAGACACCCGGCGCAATAGGAAGATGATCTGGGAAAAGCAATCTCCCGGCATGCTGGTCGAAGCGCTGGTCCTTGCAGGCGATACGCTGTACGCAGCGGGAACCGCCGACGTCCTTGACGAAACGAAGCCCGGAATCCGCGACGAAAGCCCCGAAACGCTGGCCGCGATGAAGAAACAGGACGCCGCGCTGGCCGGTGAGTCCGGCGGGATCTTCGCGAGCTTCTCCAAAGCCGACGGCCAGGCGGCAAAGAAAATCGACCTGCCCGCACCGCCGGTATTCGACGGACTGATCGCCGCTGGCGGAAAACTCTACCTCGTGCTCCGGGACGGTACGGTCCAGTGCTGGGGCGGCAGATAATCGCAGACGCGGCGTCTTGCCGCATCACACTAGGCGGATGCTGGTTCTTTCGTCCATAGCTCGATCCGGAGCAGATTTGTGAACGATGCGTTTGAACAGTTGGGGTTTACCAGCAAGCTCAGGCCCTCGCAGGCCGATGCGATCGACGTGGCGCGAGATCAACTCGCCAGCGGCCAGCGACGGCTGCATATCGTCGCCCCGCCGGGGTCGGGCAAGACCGTCATGGGCCTGTACTTCTGGGCGCACCTGGTGCGGAAGCCGGCTGTCGTGCTGTCGCCGAACTCGGCGATCCAGTCCCAATGGGCCGCCAGGCTCGACCTGTTCGGCGTCGATAGCGATGAATCGATCGTATCGACCAGTTCCAGCCGCCCGGCTTTGCTGACGTCACTAACGTATCAGTCAGTGACCCTGCCTCGACGCGGCGGCGATGACCTCGACGAAGCGGCGATAGACGCCTGGTGCGAGAAACTCGTCGAGACCGAGCAGGCCGACAATCTCGAACAGGCAATGGCCTGGCTTACCGAACTGGCCAAACATAACGCTGACTACTACGCCGAGCGATTAAGCGGTTACCGCAAGTTCGCACGCGACGCGGTGGCCTCCGGCGGCCAGGCGATGGACACCCTGCACGCCTCGTCATTAGCCACGCTCAAACGGCTGCGTGACTTCGGCGTCGGGATGATCATCTGCGACGAATGCCATCACCTGATGGGCCACTGGGGACGCGTGCTGGCCGGGGTCGAGCAGTATCTCGGCGATCCGGTGATAGTCGGCCTGACGGCCACGCCGCCCGACGGTGACGGAGCCGACGACGAAGACAGGGACCGCTACGACAGCTTCTTCGGGCCGGTGGACTACAGCATACCGGTCCCGGCGCTCGTGCGCGACGGCTTCCTGAGCCCGTATCGCGATCTGGCGTATTTCGTGCGCCCCGAGGCCGACGAACTGGCGTACATCGCAAACACCGATTCGGCGCTTACGGCGCTGGTCGACGATCTCTGCATCCCGCACGACCCGGAATCCCAGGGCGCCGGAGATCTGCTGACCTGGCTGAACGAAGTGCTCGGGACCTACAAGCTGCCCACCGGATACGTCGAATCGTGGCGGGCGTTTGAGAAACGCGACGAAGCGCTGGCCCTGGCCGGGCGAGTGCTGCTGCTGGATCGCGCCGGGGGACTGCCCGCCGGAGCGGACCCGATAGACGCCGACATCGAACCGCCGGAGCCCGACAGCATGGAAGTCCTGGCCGTAGTCCTAGACCGCTACGTGCGACACGGTCTGCGGCCCTCGCCATGCGCCGAAGATCACCGGCGAGCCGACGAAATCATCACGCGCCTGCGAACGCTCGGAGTGCAGATCACCGAGACCGGCTCGCGCGCGTGCGCCTCGCCTGTGGGGCGCGTGATGGCCTACTCCAGCGCCAAGGCCGGGGCCATCGTGCCGATCCTGCTGGCTGAAATGGATGCACTGGACGAAGATATCCGGGCGATTATCGTAACCGACTACGAGCAGACCAGCGCAGTAACCGCCGAGATCGCACACCTTCTCGACGACGAGGCCGGCGGCGCGGTAGCCGCGTTCAGAGCACTGCTGACAAACGAGCGGACCGACGAACTCGACCCGGTGCTGGTCACCGGCTCGACAGTGCTGGTCGATGACGACCTGTCGCCGCGGTTCCTGGCCGAAGCAAACACCTGGCTGGCCGAGAAGGATATCGAGATAGAACTCAGCTACCAGGAGCACGCCGGGTTCAACGAACTTGTCGGCCGCGGCGCCCAGTGGTGCCCGCGAGTTTACGTGGAACTGATAACCGACCTGTTCCAGCGCGGCGTTACGCGATGCCTTGTCGGCACGCGCGGGCTGCTGGGCGAGGGCTGGGACGCGGCGCGCACAAACGTGCTGATCGACCTGACGACCGTCACCACGAGCATGTCGGTCAACCAGCTTCGCGGCCGGTCCATTCGCCTGGACAGCAACCGCCCCGACAAGACCGCCAACAACTGGGACGTGGTCTGCATCGCCCCGGAGTTCCGCAAGGGCCTGGACGATTACGCGCGGTTCATGGCCCGCCATCGAACGCTGTTCGGCGTGACCGACGACGGAGCGATCGAAAAAGGCGTCGGGCACGTGCATCCGGCGTTCACCGAGATCCGGCCAGAGGGCATCGAACAAGCCGTCGGACCGCTTAACGCCGAGATGATCAGCCGCGCCGCAGCCCGATCGGCCGCACGCGAACTCTGGGCCGTCGGAACCCCATACCACGCCACACCGATCGCGGCGGCCGAGGCGCCGAGGCTGGCCTCAGCCGGCGGATTCCCGCCGTTTGCCGGGACCCAGGCGCCGTGGAACGATCTGACCCTCGCGATGATGGTCGGCCGAGCCGTCCTCAACGCACTCCGCCAAGTCGGCGAGATCACCTCAGGCGGCGAGCTCCGCGGCGGCCAGCTCGCCGGCGGATACGTGCGAGTTTTCATCCAGTACGCATCGCGAGAAGATCGCGACTTGTTCGCAGAATCGGTAGCCCAGGTCCTCGGCCCGCTGCGAAACGCCCGCTACATCATCCCGCGCCAGATCGACCTGTACGATCAGACCTGGCTGTCGAAACTCCTGCCGGACATCATCGGCAAGTACTTCCGCAAGAAACGCCGCGAACTGGCGATGTGGCACGCGGTCCCGAAAGCCCTGGCGCGCAACAAGGATCGCGTAGCGGTCTTCCAGCAGCAGTGGAACCAGCACGTAAGCCCCGGCAAGGCGGTCTTCGCACAACGCGCCGAAGGCGAACAGATCATAGCCGAAGCAATCCGCGACGGACTGGCCCCGATGCGGAAGGTGCATCGCAAGGAAGTGTTTCTCTAGACACGGAAGAATGTCCAATGTCCAACAGGGAATGTCCAATTCCCTGTTGGACATTGGACATTCATCCGTCCCCGCCAATCCTTGACAGGAGCCAATCAAACGCATATCTTCTGTTTCGTGGTCTTGGCGATGCTCCTAGCGGAGCATAGGGCGATGTTTCGTCGCCCGGGTCCTGTTGGACTTTTTACAGACCGTGCACCGTCTGCTTATGGCCGACACCGTTGCACGGTTTTGGCCAAAAGCCGGCGGTGGCAAGACACAGCGGGCTCCGGTCCAAACGGGCCGGGCCCGCATCCTTTTGTTTCTTAATTGCGGGAGCGGCGCAAATGGGCTTTTTCATAATCGACTGGATCAAAGGATTGCTGGGTCTCGGCGAGCCTGAAGACCCGTTCGTCCAGGCCGACTTCCGATCACGCAAGACGCCGAAGAACGATCCGAAGAATCCAAAGCTGGAAGTCATGGAGCTGTCGCGCCGCCTGGCCCGAAGCATAATGGACATCCGCATGACGACAGTGAGCTACGAAGAGTTCACCATCCCCAAACGCAATGGCGACAGACGCACGATCATGGCGCCGTGTGCGAAACTCAAAGAGATGCAGGAGCGGATTCTGCACCGCCTGCTGTATCGTCTCAAGGTCCACCCGGCCGCAACGGGCTTCGAACCCGGCCGATCGATCGTAACCAATGCCCTGCCGCACGTCGGGGCGAAAGTCGTGGTGCGAATGGATATCCGCGACTTCTTCCCGTCAACGCTGGCGTTCAGGGTCGGGGCGTATTTCAGGGGCATCGGCTGGGACGAAGAGGCAGTCGAACTGCTGGTCAAGCTAACGACATGGCAAGACGGCCTGCCGCAGGGCGCGCCGACGAGCCCAAGACTGAGCAACCTGCTGAACTACATGATGGACGCGCGCCTCGACGGGCTGGCGAAATATCTCGGCGGCGCCTACACGCGATACGCCGACGATATTACGTTTTCATTTCCCACGAACGATCTCGGCGTGGAAAAAGTCGCCATACTGTCAACCGCCAATATTGTTGACGACTACGGATATCGCATCCATCGCAGGCGAAAGTTGAGCATTCGCCGCAGCCACCAGCAGCAGCTGGTCACCGGTCTGGTGGTCAACGAAAAGCCGGCCCTGCCGCGCAAGATGCGGCGAAAACTCCGCGCGATCCGCCATCACATCGACAACGGTCTGCCGGCGACGATGACGCCGGAGCAACTGGCCGGCTGGGACGCGCTGCAGCAGATGATCGCAACCCAGCGTGCGGGAACCGACGTTCCCGAAATCCCTGCCGATTGACGCTACTGGCAGCAGACCACGGTCCCGTCCATCGTCACGATGAACAGTTTGCCCTCGGCTGCGGCCATCCCGTCGAACACCGGCGAGGCCTGGAGTTTCAGTTCGCTGAGTTTCTCGCCGCTGTCGGTCGATACGCTCATCAGCATCGCCGGGCCCTTGCCCTTGATCGCGGCGGCCTGTTTGGCGGCCTTGCCGATCAACTCCTTGTCGAACGGGTTGGCGAAGATCGCCTCTTCGTCGACTACGTCCGTCGGGCCGGCGACAAACAGCGTCTTGCCGGCCAGCGCCATCGCGCGGGTTTGGATCGGCGGGTTCTCTTTCCGCCACTTGAAATCGATCGCCGAGATATCCTTCAGCGGATGGGCGCCGTACTTCTTGCGATCGAATGTGATGATGTGTCCCTCCTTGCGTTCCTGCTGCCTGTTAGCGGCCGCAACGCGTTTGATCGCCTCGGGCTTGACGTTCCGCTCGGCGGAGTAAAGCTGGTACTCAAGCGCGCTGGACCATACGTACATGTTGGGCTTGCGTCCGTATCCGAACACCGAGT
>CAYMSH010000022.1:0-28777 GCA_964392945.1 uncultured Planctomycetaceae bacterium
CCTCGCGTCGCTTACGGTTGGAACGGGCAGAACGAGCCGATTTGCGGAATCCAGCCGATAACCCAGATGCTGGCGGCCGGAGGATTCCTGCCGCTGTCGGGAACAGATGACGCTCCCGGAGCCAAAGCTGCGATCTCCGCAGGCAGGGGCGCCGTGCCGAAGGGATTCGTCAAGACCGCCCTGGGCGTTAAGAAGATCGATTTCGCATTCAGCGAACTTGCCGCCGACTCCGCGCCGGTCGAATCGACCGGCGCCACGCGCCTGGTCGAACTGTCTACTCCCGTGATGGTCTCGGGAATGTCGCCGAGGGCAATGTCGCGAGCCAGACGCATGCTCAAGTCCGTCGGCATGGTTCCGCTGCAGGGAGGCGGGATCGGAGCCGCACAGGCCGCCGCGTGGAAAAACGCCAAGCTCGTACCCGGCGGCGGGATCGCAATTCCGCTTGCCGCCGGCGACGCGGACATGACGGCCGTGGGAACCGTGACGGACGTTGTTAAAGGCGACGTCATGGCGTTCGGACACAGCTTCTTTTCCTACGGACCGGTCAAACTGCCGATGGGCCCGGCGTATATTCACACCGTTATCTCGGGTCGAAACAACAGCTTCAAGCTCGGCTCGCTGCTCAAGGTCACCGGCACGATGACGCGCGACGAGACCACGGCAATCGCCGGCAAAGTCGGCCCCAAGCCGCGAATGATACCGATGAAGATTTTCGTCGACTGGACCGCCGACAAGCGGAAACAGACCTTCAACTTCACGATCGCACAGCATCCGCGGATGGCTCCGATTATGATCTCGAACATGCTGTCGGACGCGGCCTGGGGATGGCGGGAACTGCCGGAGAGGCATCACGTTTCGTATTCGCTGACCGTCGATTTCGGCAAGCTCGGCAAGTACAAGGCCTCGAACATGTCCAGCGGTTCGGACGTCTACTGGGCCGGATCGGACCTGGATCGCGCGGTCTTCTCGATGATGCGGAATCCGTACGGACCGCGCCCCGAGATTCGCAGCGTTGACGTTTCGATCAAGATCATGCCCGGCGAAATCGACGCCTCGATCGTAGACTTCCGCCTCGACAGCGACACCTTCGCCCCCGGCGACACGCTTAGCGGAACCCTCACGCTGGCTCGCCCCAGGCAGAAGCGAACGACGATGCCCGTGAAGTTCAAACTGCCTGACGATCTGCCCGACGGCGTCGGCACGCTGCAGGTGTGCGACTGGTCAACGGCTACGGCGGCCGACATGAGAGAACGGCCGCACATCTTCAAACCGAAGACGACAAAAGAATTCCTGAACTCAATGCAGCAGGCCGTGCTGGGCCAGGGCAATGTGCTCTACCTGCGAATGGGCCTGCCTGACGGCGGCGGGATCGCACTTGACAAGAAAGAACTGCCGGACCTGCCGGCCAGCAAAGCGGCGCTGATAACCCAGGCCAAACTGCTGGACACCGGGACGTTCGCCAAGTCGCTGGTGCGGACCCAGAAAATCAAATACGTGTTGAGCGGCTCGACATCCGTGAAATTCACCGTCACCAAGAACCGCCGCCAGAGGCCGATCGTTACCGAAACGAAATAACGACCCGACGCGCCGGCGCCAAAGCCGCCTGTGCTCGGTTAGGATCAGATGAACAAGGAAACCCGAATTATGAATCGCAACTTGAACCTTATAATCGCCGTTACGCTGCTGGGCGCCCTGACCTGCGGACTGTGGGCCGTTACTCCTGCGACATGGTCACAGAGCACCCAGGCCCACTTCGCCAAGGGCAAGTTCGAATCGACCGTAGTCGACGCGCGTGGCGACATAGCGCTGGCCCGCAAGAGCGAGATTCTCTTCGGCGCACAGGACGCTCCGCCGGTGATATCGGCCCTCGTGACCCGAGGACGAACCTACTTCGCAGGAGCCGGCAATGAGCCGGTTATCTACCACGTGCAGGGCAAGAAGTTCAGGAAGTTCGCCACACTGCCCGGGACAATGATCACCTCCATGGTCCATCGCGGAAGGGACCTGCTGGTCGGGACCGGCGGAGAAGGCTCCGGCGTATACGCCGTAGATTCCAAGGGCAAGAACAAGAAACTCTGGTCCGACAAGGAAGTCAAATACGTCTGGGCCATCGTGCCGGTCCGCGGAAACAGCTTCTACGCGGCCACTGGCCCCAACGGACGCGTCTACCGCGTTGACGCCAAGGGAAAAGCTGAACTGATCTACGAAACCGGCGATCTGGCCAAGAACGTGCTGTCGATCGCAGTCGTCGGCAACACGCTGTACGCCGGGACCGACAAGCAGGGGCTCGTGATAGCAATCGATCTTCGCAAGAAGACCAGCCGGGTGATTCTCGACGCCCCGGAAGCTGAAATCTCGGCGATCATCCCTCACGCCGGAGAGGTCTACGTTGCGACAGCCGACGTGGCCAAGGCCAGCGCCGACGGCAAGGCGGCGCCCAGCACCGCGGCCAAGAACGGCAAGCCCGCTGCCCCGGCGACAAAACCGTCGGGCAAGGCGGCGCCTCCGGCTCCGAAAAAAGCGCCCGCCAAGAAGCCCGCCGCAGCGAAGAAGCCGGCGGCCAGGCCCGATAAGTCCAAAGCCAAACCCGCAGGCAAAGCCAAGACCCCAGCCAAGCCCAAGACCGATCCGAAAGCTAAGAAACCCAAAGCCGCCGCGCCGAAGAGCGGCCCGACGACTCGTCCGGCCGCTGCAGTGGCCAAGACGCCGACCAAGGCCGGCGGCGCTGCGACCCTTAGCCCCAAAGCCGTGATCAGCATGGCCTCGCGCATAGCGGCGGCCAAGAGAGCCGCCAGTGCCTCGAAATCCGCCGCGGCTCCGAAGAGCGGCAAAGGCAACGCCGTCTATCGCATCCAGCGAAACGGACTGGTCCGCACGATCTTCCGCAAGCCGGTGATGATCCTCGGCATGATCAAGGTTGGCGACAGGCTGATCCTGGCTACCGGAAACGGCGGGTCGATCTACTCTGTCGGCCTGGACGGACAGTACGCCGAACAACTCCTCGACACCGAAGCAAAGCAGATCACCGCGATCGCGCCAAGCGGCAAGGACATAGTTTTCGCAACCGCCAACAAGGGCTCAGTCGGCCTGCTCAAGAAGGATCTGGCTGCGACCGGCTCCTACACTTCATTCGCCCTGGACGCCAAGCAGATTGTCCAGTGGGGCACGATGCGTCTGGCTGCTACGGCGTTAGACGGCGCCAAAGTGACTGTCGCCACGCGAAGCGGGAACCTCGCCAAGGTAGATGACAAGACCTGGAGCAGCTGGTCCAAGGAACAGATCGTAAACGGCGGATACATTCCGATCGGAAGCCCGTCGGCCAGGTTCCTGCAGTATCGCCTTACGTTCACCCCGGGCCAGCAGAACAGCGGGCCGGTCGTCTCCAGCATCTCGATAATCCGCCAGATGGGCAACCTGCCGCCGACAGTCGCCGGCGTGGTCTTCAAGACCTCCAGCAAGCCGAACGAGCCGAGCCCTGTCGGACAGCAGAAATACCGCCTGGTCGGAATCCAGGCCGCAGACGCCAACGGCGATAAACTCATGTATACCCTGGAATACCGTCGCATCGGCGGCGGCACGTGGGTCATGATCACAGACAAGCACGTAAAGCCGATGTACGTCTGGAACACCCTGTCGGTAGGCGACGGAGAATACGAACTGAAAGTCACCGCCAAGGATTCGCCGACGAACGTGACCACCGCGACGCTCAGCGGTTCGCGACTCAGCGAGCGGATTCTCGTAGACAACACCCCGCCGGTCATCAAGGGCTTAACCGCCAAGGCTTCCGGCGCCTCAGGGGCGATGATCCGCGGAAGCGTCACTGACGCGACAAGCCGCATAAACACCATCGCATACACCATCGACAGCCGCGACACGTGGAAGACTACTCTGGCCGCAGACGGGATCTGTGATTCGGCGTCAGAACGCCTGGCCATCCATATAAAGGACCTGAAACCCGGAACGCACCGCATCGCGTTGCGAGTGACTGACAAGTTCGGGAACATCGCTTACGGTTACACCAGCGTGACTGTCGCCAAGCCGGCCGGCAAGTGATCCCGCACGGTTTGCAATGGACTCCAAGGCCATAAGAAATGCAATCGCCGGTCGGAGCGACTCGGTGGTCGCCCGCGCCGGCCAGGCCGTCGCCAGGGTGCTGGTGTGGCCTTACTCGGCGGTGATGCGGCTCAGGCGAGCGGCGTACAACAAGGGTCTGCTGTCCAGTTCCAGTGCGGCGGTTCCGGTAATCTGCGTGGGTAACATCACAACCGGCGGGACCGGCAAAACCCCTATGGTCGATTGGGTCGTACGCCAACTGAAGGACTCAGGAGCCAAACCTGCGATTCTCACTCGCGGCTACAAATCCGTGAAAGGCAAGAGTGACGAGGCCGAAATGCTCAAGCAGAGCACCGGCGTTCAAGTCGTCGTGAATCCCGATCGCATCGCCGGCGCGGCGGCGGCGGTAGAAGCCGGGGCCGACGTGCTGGTGATGGACGACGGCTTCCAGCACATGCGACTGCGGCGGGACATGAACATCGTGCTGATAGATGCGATGAACCCGTTCGGATACGGATGCTGCCTGCCGCTGGGACGCCTGCGTGAACCGCTGTCGGCCCTGAGGGACGCCCACGCGATCGTGATAACCCGCAGCGACGCGGTTGTTCCCGAATTCATCGAAGCACTTGCGGCCGAACTGGCCAAAAGGGCGCCGCAGGCCTCGATGCACCTCGGCGTGCACAAGCCGATAGCACTGATCGACCAGGACGGGGCCAGGCATTCGCTCGATGAAATCGTCGGCAAGAAGGTCCTGCTATTTGCCGGGATAGGCAATCCCGAAGCATTTATCGCCACAGTGGACTCACTCGGCGCCGAGCCGGTTGACTACTGCATGTTCGGCGATCACCAGAAATACAGCCCCCACGTGATACAGCGAATCTACGAACACGCCGACAAGACCGATCCGGAGATATACGTAACTACTGAAAAAGACCACGTTAAGCTCGCCGAATTCGAACTGGACAGACCCGTATGGCGAGTTGTAGTCGAAATGCACATCGCAGAGGGGCGCGATGAACTTGTCGAACAAATCTGCGAAACCGCAAGCGGTTTATCGTAGCTCGCCGTTTGAACAATCATCGGCGCCGCATCACATCTGCAATTGCGTCGTCGAACTCTGCTCGATACAATCTGACGCTATGGAAGCTCTTGTTAAGACGTTGGGACAGCTCGGCTCACCGCGGGTAATGCTCGTCGGCGATTTTATGCTGGACTGTTGGATATACGGACACGCCGAACGACTCAGTCCCGAGGCGCCGGTCCCGGTGCTGCGGAAAGTGCGCCAGGAGATGATGACTGGCGGAGCCAGCAATATCGCACCGGCGATCACCGCACTTGGCGGCAAAGTCGTCTGTATCGGCGTGATCGGCGACGATCCAGGCGGCGAGGATCTCGGTAATCTGCTGATGGCCTCCGGAGCCGACGCCTCGCGCCTGATCCGGCGGGGCGATCGACCCACAACGGTAAAGACCCGCTATGTCGGCCTTGCACAGCACAGGCACGCACAGCAAATGTTCCGGCTCGACGACGAATCGATCGAGCCGTTCGGACCTGACGTTCACGAAGTGATCAGGGCCGCGGTTCGATCCGAACTGCATTCCTGCGAAGTCCTGGCGATCGAAGACTACAACAAAGGCGTGCTGGGTCAGGCGACCACGCCGCAGCTCATAGACGACGCCCGCCGTGCCGGGGTGCCGGTAGTTGTAGACCCGGCGCTGATCAGCGACTACCGGCGATACGTCGGAGCCAACCTGCTGACGCCAAACAGGTTCGAAGCGGCGCTGGCCAGCGGAATAGAGATCACCGATCGCGAGTCGATGGACCGGGCCGCAGAGCGGATCGCGGCAGTCACTCGCGCCCAGGCCATTGTAATTACGCTCGATCGCGATGGGGCGCTGCTCTACACGATCGACGGCAAGAGCCGCATAATCCCCACGCGGGCCAGATCGGTCTACGACGTGAGCGGAGCTGGCGACGAGGTCCTGGCGATGCTCACAGTAGCTATCGGCGACGGCTGCGACCTCGACAGCGCCGTTGCGCTGGCCAACGTCGCAGGCGGGCTCGAAGTCGAACAGTTTGGGATCGTGCCGATTACGCGCGACCAGGTCGCAGACGAACTCAGGAAGATGATCGGACTGCGAACCAGCAAAGTCGTAGATCGCAAGACGCTGGCCGCTGAACTGGACAGCAGGCGCCAGAACGGCGAAGAAGTCGTCTTCACTAACGGCTGCTTCGACCTCCTGCATATCGGACACGTTCGCTACCTCCAGCAGGCTCGCGCTCAAGGGGCCTGCCTCGTAGTGGCGATTAACTCAGACGACAGCGTCAGGCGGCTCAAAGGGCCCGAAAGACCGATAATCGGAGCCGAAGAGCGAGCCGAAATGCTTGGAGCCCTGGAGTGCGTGGACTACGTAACGGTTTTCGACGAAGATACTCCCGAACCGCTGCTTACGCTCCTGAAGCCCGAAAAGCTCGTCAAGGGCGGATCGACTGACGTTGTCGTAGGACGCGAAATTGTCGAAGGATACGGCGGTGTCGTCCAGACCCTGCAACTGGTCGATGGACTGAGCACCACTAATATCATCGATCGAATAGTCAATGGCGCGTGTGAATGACCCTAGTGACGGAAGGAGCCGCTGGTTATGAGTAAAGCTGTTTTCATAGACCGGGACAACACGATAATTGACGATCCGGGTTACATAAGCGATCCGGATTCAGAGAAGCTTCTGCCTGGGGTGGAACTGGCGATCAAGTCGCTGGCCCAGGCGGGATTCAAGAATATGGTCTGCACCAACCAGTCCGGTATAGCGCGCGGGATGCTGACTGAAGAGGACCTCGACGCCATCCACGCCGAACTGCGACGGCAACTGGCCGACAAGGGCGCGCACCTCGATGCGATTTACTACTGCCCGTTCCATCCGCAGGGAACGATCGAACAGTACGCAAGGGAATCAGACCTGCGAAAGCCCAAGCCCGGCATGCTCCTGCAGGCCGCCGAGCAACATGGTCTGGACCTGCCCCAGTGCTGGATGGTCGGAGATTCGGCCAGGGACATCGAGGCCGGACAGCGAGCCGGATGCAGGACCATTCGCGTAAAAACAGCCGGCGGCGAAATGTCTCAAGCATCGCAAGGCTCCGAAGCACAGGCCGACTACACCGTACGGAACCTCGTGGAGGCCGCCAGGATAATCGTTCGCGAAACCGATCGCAGCGAAACCTGGGACACCGCCACGCCGTCGGCGGCGATAGGAGGCTCCGGGCCGGACCTGAAGATACGAATGCCCGAGCCTGAACCTCAGCCCGAGCCCAAGCCGGCGCCCAAGCCGGATCCCAAGCCGGAACCCCAGGCCGCCCCGGAATCCGACGAGCCGACAAAGCCCGTGAAATCAGACGGCGACGAGTTCATGGACGATAGTCGCGTGCGAATGGAAATACTCTCACACGTGCGAAGGCTCGTGCGAAGCAACGAGATCGAGGAGTTCAGCTTCCTGAAACTCGCCGGCGGGATCGTCCAGATGCTGGCGCTCCTTACGCTCCTTATCGCCGTACTTTACGTCCTGGGCTCCAGGCCGAGAATCTCCGTCGCCACCTTCTGGGCGATAATTTGTGTGGCTCTGCAGACAATGGCCATGACGTTTTTTACAATACAACGAAACAAATAAGGCCCGCGAGCGTCTTATAATGTAGATAGAGATTAACCGCACCAACCGAAGGGAAACAACCATGCGCCGAAAACACAAATTTCATATCGGAACTATCGCGATGCTGCTGGCTGTCGCCTGCTGCGTTCAGCTCTACGCCGAGGATAAGGCTCCAGCAAAGCCGCTGGACGAGGCTCACAAGACCGCCGCGACGAAGCTGGCTGATGCCGGTGTCAAATACCTCCTGACGCAAAAGGACGCCAAAGGCGGATGGTCCATGGGCCAGGACGCAAACAGGCCAGCGATCACGGCTATGGTCCTCAAGGCGCTGCTGCAGCATCCCGACTACGACAGCAAGAGCCCTGTAGTGGTGGCGGGTTTCAAGACCCTGATGACCTACCGCAAGGACGACGGCGGCTTCTACGAACCGCGTATGGGCCTGCCGAACTACACTACGGCGATCGCGATCATGGCCATGGTCGCCGCCGACGATCCCAAACTCAAACCCGACATCGATCGGGCCGTCAAGTTCCTGCGCACCCAGCAGATCGGACCCGGCGACAAGACCCCTAAAGGCGAAACAGTCAAAAAGGGCGAAGGTTTCGACGGCGGCGTGAGCTACGGCAAGCACGGCCGGCCCGACGGCAGCAACAACCAGATGTGGATCCAGGCCATGCACGACGCCGGCGTGAAAGCAGACGATCCGGACCTGCAGCGTGCCAATGCGTTCATGATGCGGCTGCAGAATCGCAAGGAATCCAACGACGCCGACTACATCCAGGAAGGCCCCAACGACGGCGGGTACATCTACGCGCTGGCCGAATCCAAAGCCGGACCCTGGAGAAACGGACGCGGTCTGCGAAGCTACGGTTCGCTGACCTACGCCGGATTCAAGAGCATGCTGCATGCGGGCATGGGCCGCAAGGACCCGCGCGTGCAGTCGGCGTTCAAGTGGATCCAGCGATACTGGCGCCTCGATTCGAACCCGAACATGCCCAAACTGCAGAGCCAGCAGGGTCTGTTTTACTACTACCACGTCTTCGCCAAAGCGCTGCGGGCCTGGGGCGACGTCGAAATCACCGACGGCAAGGGCGCAAAGCACAACTGGCGTCACGAACTGATCGACACGCTGGCCAAGCGGGCGTCGAAAGACGGATCATGGATCAACAAGGGTTCGGAACGATGGAACGAAGGCAACCCGGTCCTGGCCACGTGCTACGCCACGCTGGCGATCCAGGAAACGCTTAAAAAGTAGTGATGAGTGCTGACTGATGAATGATGAATGACGGCGACGGCTGACACCTCAACGGCGTGAAGGCCGAGCCGTGATTTGGATCACCTATTATGCTTACCGCCAAAGGCGTCACCTGGGTCGGGCTTGTCTGCAATGTCGCTCTGGCGGCGGGTAAGATCGCCGCCGGTCTGGTATTCGCCAGCCAGGCGATTCTCGCCGACGGTCTGCACGGCGCCTCGGACATGATCACCGATCTGGTCGTGCTGATCGGGCTGGGGGCTTCCGATCGCCAAGCCGACGGGACGCACCCTTACGGCCATCGGAGAATCGGTACTCTCGTGGCGATGTTTGTCGGCGCGGCTCTGTTGGGGGCGGCCGGGATTATCGCTTTCGGAGCTATCGGTTCTCTCAGGAGCGGAGCATGCCCCGTGGTCTCGATCGTGCCGCTGTGCCTGGCGGCGGCCACCGTACCTGTCAAAGAGATCCTCTTCCGCATAACTCGCGCCGCGGCGCGTCGCGACGATAATATGGCGCTGCGGGCCAACGCTTGGCATCATCGCAGCGACGCTCTTACGTCGATCGCCGCGGCTATCGGACTGGCCGGCGTGGCGATAGGGGGGGCGCAATGGGCCTTTCTCGATGCGCTTACCGGCATCGTGCTGTCGGCGTTCCTGGCTGTTGTCGCCGTGAGAATAATGCACCGTGCGGCGGGAGAACTCATCGATGCGGCCCCGGGCGCGGCGACTGTTGAAGGCATCCGGGCCATACTCCGCCAGACCGAAGGTGTGCGGGATTTCCACGCGCTGCGAGCCAGACTCGTCGGCGGCAAAGTCGCAATGGACGTGCACATCCTCGTTGACCCTACGCTTACCGTCGCCCAGGGACACGAAATAGCTTCCAAGCTGAAACGCCACATAATGAGCGGCGAGCAGCGTGTTATTGAGGTTGTCGTGCACGTTGAACCGGCGTAATTGGGCCACTATTTTCAAGATAATGAATTTCTGGCTTGCTTGTTTTCACCCGCTGGCTATTGTATACGCTCCGTTCAGGGTCGCGTGCATGGCGTCATTCAGGAAATACTGGAGCTAGTGATGGAGATCAGAGCGTTCAAAGGTTGGAGATTCACGCCGGCACAAGGCGGAGACATCAGCGGTTTTATCGCTCCTCCGTACGACGTGCTCACAGCCGACGACAAGCAGGCCCTTCTGGACAACTGCGACAAGAACATTGTCGGCGTCGATCTTCCCTACGTTCCGCCCAAACGCGTCGGGCCCGAAGAGGTCTACGCCAGAGCCGCGGCGACTATCAGCCAGTGGCAGGCCGACGGTCTGCTCGCACAGGACGACAAACCCTGCCTGTACGTTTACGAACAGACTTACACCTGGGCCGGAACGTCGTACACCCGCCGCGCAATGCTCTGCGGCGTGCGCGCTACGGAACTCGGCGTTGACGTGATACCTCACGAACACACTTTCGCCGGACCCAAAGCAGATCGACTCAAACTCACAAAGCACACCAACCTGCAGCTCTCGCCGATCTTCGCATTCTACAACGATCCCGATCGCCAGATCACAAAGATACTCAATACCGCCGCGGCCGGTGAGCCGGTCGCCGTCGGCTCCCTCGATTCAGTGGAGCAGAAGGTCTGGACGATAAACGACCCGGCCGCCATCGCGTCGATCACCGACATACTCGACGCCGAGCCGGCTTACATCGCCGACGGTCATCATCGATATTCAACCGCCGCCAAATACGCCAAGAAGCTCCGCGAGTCGGGCGAGATTGACGAAGAGCACGAAGCCAATTTCGTGATGTTCGCTCTCGTCGCCGGCGACGACCCGGGCCTGCTGGTGCTGCCGACGCATCGCGTTGTCACCAAACTCAGCGACGAGTTCTCGATGGACGTTCTGCGCGATGTGCTCGGGATGTTCAAGTGGACCAAATACGAAGGCGACAAGCCCGACCTGAGCGACGCCGACGCATTCCTCAGACCTTACGGCGACGGGGCGATGCTCCTTATCGGACCCGGCGGGCGAGACCTGTGGATCATCCGTCTGGAAAACCGCCAGGCGATGATTGACGCCGCTGGCGACGAATGCCAGGCGTGGCGCGATCTGGACGTGGCTATTCTCCACACGCTGGTGATGAACGGAGTGAAGTCCTGGTCGGCGACTGAAGAGCCGACAGTGGAGTACACTCCCGACGGCGACAGGGCCCTGGAAAAATGCGTAAACGGCGGAGCCTCCCTGGCGATCGTCATGCAGGGCACGCCGCTGCAGTCGGTCATAGACGTGGCCGACGCCGGATCGTCAATGCCCCACAAGAGCACATACTTCTACCCCAAACTCGCCACTGGAATAGTCCTCAAGCCGCTGTAGCGGCAAGCGGCTACGGTAACGGCAAGCGGCTACGGCTCTTGTCACAGAGGACGACAACGGCGACCGCGCCGGCTGTTACCGCCGTCAGGCCCGCAGGGCCGCAATAGTTGTAGCCCCATCCCGTGAGGGTGGGGTTGTCGACCACCCCCCAAAATGCAAAGCCCCTTCAGGGGCGACAGAAGGTTTCGAATCTCGCAAGCGCTGCGCCCACGCCCTGGATATCCACCCTGACTTCGGTGTCCTGATCTATGCGAACAAGCTCGACAGGCGATCCTGGAATGACCAGGGAGCCTTTTTCGAGGCACCGGCCTCTCCTGGTCAGGGAGTCAACAAGCCAGCGAAGAGAATGAAGCGGTCCGCCCATTATCTCCGACGCCGGCGCTTCTGTTATGAGTCGCCCGTTCTTGCGTACGGAAAAAACCTCGTCGGCGAATGACAGTTGCTCTGGAGGGACGCTGGTTCGAGCGACGATGAGCCCTGCGTGAATGCCTCCCGAGCAGATCAACTCCTGCGACGTCGGCGGCGCAAACCAGAAACGGAAATTGTGAAGTTCAATCCCGGCGCTTACGCACTGGATCGCATCGATCAACTGGTCGTCAGGCAGGCCCTCGCCGCAAAGATCCGATCCGATCGTCAGCACCATCTCGGGTTCGATTGCACAGCCGGCGTAGTTGCGCCAGTTCAACGCGGCGCCTTCATTGCGAACGTGAGGGCTGAACAGACGTCCTGAAATCGGCTCGCTCAGGCCGAACTGCGCGCGTATCGCTTCACTGGTGCATCCGATCTTGAATCCTACGACTCGCTCGCCTCGCCGGACTCTCATGTCGGCGACTATATCCTGGACCCGGTAGGCTTGGTCTATGGAGATCTGAGATACATCCGGCTCAAGGGCTCCGGGCCAGAGGCGATCGTAGAATGTTCGTGTGAACTTGTCGGCGAGTAGATCGAGAGGTTTCATTTGGCGGCTCTTATGCGCCGCCCGATCAGGCGGGCTATTCTTATCGCTTCGTCCCATGCTTCGGTCTGGTCCTCGGCTCGCGAGTATTCGTAGTTCTCCGAGCAGGCTTGCGACCCGTAACGTCTTTGGATTCCGCTCATTTCGCACTGGTCTCCCACCCCGCACGTAAAGCAGGGCAGGTTGCCCCTGATCATCACTTGCCCGAGGAGCTCCATGTTCTCCATTTCCCCCAACTGCGTGGCCAGCGATCGCTTTACGCTTTCGCCGGCGTCTTCGGTCAGGTGGGTCAGAACCGTCGCGCACAGCTTGCCGCCAAGCAGATTCGTCAGGTGACGCAATGACCAGAATCTCTCGAGAAACGCTTTTGTGAAACCGTCTATCTGCTTGTAGGGAAGATACGCCCCGATAATCAGCGCGTCGGCCTGCTTGATCTTCTCGGCCAGCGCCGGGAAGTCGTCCTGGACTTTGCAGATATTGTCCGAGACGCACTGCTTGCACGCCATGCAGGGCCTTACGTGTGTTCGGCTGAGCTTGACGAACTCCGACCTCAGCCCCGTCGCATCCAGCATGGCCCGGATGACCCGATCGGTGTTGCTGTTGTCTATCGGACTGCCGGAGATTCCCAGTACTTCAGCGCTCATAGTGATCTTCCTGTCGCTACTTCGGACCGTAGCAGATTACGTGGCCGTCCATAGTCACGACGTACAGACGTCCTCTCGCTGCGATCATCCCGTCGAAAATCGGCGGGGCGGTCAGTTCGTATTCCGCCAGTTTTGTCCCGTCTGTTCCTGAGACGGCCCAGAACAACGCGCCCTTTTCACCAAGCCAGGCCTTATCCTGTTTCTTCAGCCCGTCGAGGATTTTCGGCGACGCCATGCCGGCCTTGACGGCGTCTTCGTCAACCAGATCCGGCAAGCCGGCTATGAACAGCGTCCTGGACTTCTCAGACGGACCGCTGAGCACCATCGCCCTGACCAACATAGGCAGGTCCTTGGCCCAGACGTGCTTGAATCCGGATTTCGGCGCTCTGGCCGCGAATCTCCTGCGTTTCTTTTTCCCGGTCTTCGGCGCTTTACCCGAACCGAATCGAATAGCCGATCCGAACTTGCCTTTCACTGTCCGGCCTCCGCCGATCCGGCCGTTGTTGCCCTTGCCGGAGGTGTCTGAGGCGTCTTTGTCGAACGTCATGCAGAGCACGAGTTTGGCGCCTTTGGCTCCGACTTTGCCCGGCGTGGCGCTATGGGTGAGAATGTCGGCGTCGGTGAGCGTTCCGAAGAAGATGCGTACTTCATCCACAAATCCGCTCAACGGCAGCGGCGTTGCATAGTCGCCTACAGATCCCAGGGCATCTGCTCCGATCTCGGTTCCCTGGACCGGATCCGATGCTATCAGTCCGCTTCCCTGGGCCTCAGCGGCTATCTTGCCGTCAACGTATATCTTGAGCTTCTTGTCTTCGGTCAGCACGCCGGCCAGGTGAGCCCATCGGCCGGTGACTTTTTGCTTAGCCGCTACCGAGGATAATTTCTTGTTGGCCCGAACGACGAATTCGGGCTTGCCGTCCCGGACGATCAGGGCGTAACCCTCCGCCGGTCCGCCGCGTGCGATGACCACGCCGTCGGGTTTGTCGGCGTTGACCCAGGCTTCGATCGCCAGGGCCTTTCCCGTCGGATCAAGGCTCGGTGAGTTTGCTATCGAGACCCACGGTCCGGCCGAGGCCTTGGCCCTGGGTCTTCCGGCGGATTGTCCTGAGCTTCGCGGGGTGTTCATGTCGTCTGCGAACAGGTGATGTTCTATCGGCGTTGTCCATCGGTAGTACTTGGCTTTGCGTCCGAATCCGTAGACTTTCTTGTCGTCGAACGTGAGTATCTTGCCGGCCGGTGCGTACTTGCCCGCGGTGTGGTAGCCGTTATGACCGCCGTCGAAACCGCGTCCGTAAACCCAGTAACTCCTGTGCCAATACGATCCGTCGAGGAAACCGCTCGGCCCGAACAGGTGAGCGCCGTCGCCGAATTGGGATTTGGCCGAACGGTGGGGTATGCCTATGCGATTGCCCTTCAGATCGAATTGTTGGGATCGCATGTATATGTACTTGCCGTCGGTTGAGAGTATGTCCGGCAGTGCGGCCGGCATGTTCAGAACCTGCACGTGTGTCTGCAGATCTTTACCGGTCTCCGGATCGAGCCCGTCGTGGAGCGTCTCGCCGAGTTTCTTTCCGGTCTTCGGGTCCAGCATCAGCATTCGCAGACCGCCGTCGAGGAACATCGATCGCCCGGCGACGCAGTAGAGAATGTCGTTGGCGATCAGCACGCTGCCGTGCACCGGCCAGACAGATTCGACCTGCTCGAATGACACGATGCGCCGATCGTCCGGGGCGGCCCGGAAGCGCCAGGCCAGCCGGCCGTCGTTAGCGCTGAGACAGTACACGTATCCGTCGGCGCATCCGAAGAGGGCCCGGCCGCGATATATAGTAGGCGGCGAATCAACCCGCCCGCCGGCGACGTATCGCCAGGCCTCTTTGCCGTCGGAGGTTTTGATCGCGTAGATAGTGTGGGTGTCCGGCGCTGCTACGAACAGCTTGCCTTCGGCGGACGTCGCCGTACTCAGCTTGCCTGGTAATTTCGTTTTCCAGGCTTGTTTCAAATCTGTGGGGACAGCGGATTTTATTCGCCCAGCGCGAACATTAGAGCCCCGGAACGTAGACCAATCGGCGGAATTCGCCTCTGTGGCGCTCACGTTCCCGTAAGCCGGGCCCTTCTGCAGGCGTCCCTTGTCGGGGACGTTCTTCGGCGGGATGCTCTTTGAGTCGGCCGGAGCCAGCGCATTAAAGCCGTTCAACTTGGCTTCGGGATAGCAGGCGCACGGATGCTGCGGAGCGTAAGTCAGACCGTTGGCCGGCATCACGCCGTACAAACACGCGCCGCGGACCCAGTGGTTGATCGTCCAGGTCTTCTTAGCTATGTCGAGATACTCGATGCCGGTTCGCGACATCAGCAGGTATTTCTCCGTCGCCTTGCCGCGGTGACATCGATGGTGGAACCAGTAAGTCTTAACATTTGGCGGGAACTGGCTCTTGATCTCGCCGGTTTTCAGGTCTCTGCCGGTGAAAACGCCGGACATTCCGCCGTTTGTAGTCGATCCGGTCCAGACCAGAGAGCCTGCTACGAGGATATCCTCCGGCGACTGGTAGCCCGACTGCGGATGGTCCGCGGTCCAGATCACCTGGCCAGTGGCGGCGTCCAGTGCGGTCATGGTGTCTTTCCCGCCGCGGTGGGGGACCATCTTCTCTCCGCCGGAAAACAGCACGACGCCATCCTTGACCAGCAGCGTGGCGCCGTAGTACGACGTGAGTTTCGACCAGCGCGCCAGCGGCTTGGAGACCCAAAGCTCTTTGCCGTCGTTGCGGCGAAGGCAAACGGCTTTCACGCCGTCGTGGAAGTATACGCCCGCCTTGTTGGCCGACAGCGTCATCGGAAGCACGCTGCTTTCTTTGCTCCACAGCAGCTTGCCCGTGTCGGCCTGCAGAGCCATAACTCGCCTCTTTGTCACTCCCCATATCGGGGTCTTCTTCCCGCCGTCATCGGTCCCGTTGGCGATCAGGAACAACACGCCGTCGCTGCAGATTATCTCCTGGGTCGCCTCGGTTCCCTTGCAGGTCAGAATCGTTTCGCCGCTGGCCGCATCCAGAACCGTCAGCGGAGCTTCTATGCCCATGGTTGCGTAGACCCTGTCTCCCACGGCTACCAGGCGTCGAGGAAGGATCGCAGGTCCGCTTTTCAGACGCATCATGTGAGTGTACCACTTGTCGATCGGCTTGCTCCAGAGAATCGTGCCGTTAAACGCGTCGCGGGCGATGAGCGACCATTTCGCGGGCAGGTAGATCGACGCTCGCGAGCCGCCGTCGAAGATGTAGAAAAGCCGTCCGCCTGACGTGACTACGGCGCTTACCGACGACATGTGATCGTGATGGCGTCCCCAACGCGGGCTGCCGGTCCATTGCAGACGCCTCGGCGGTCCGACCACCGAATCGTCGGCCACTGCGTTTCCGCCGGCGCTGTGCATGTAATGGGTCCACTCGTCTATCTCGGCCGGGCGTTTCTTCACCGTTCTGGTCTTACCGATGCAGGCGACGCCGCCCGGGGCCAGCACTCGCATGACTTCCGACATCGGAATATCGCCCAGGTCGTCGGCTACTACCAGATTCACCAGGTTGTCGATGTACGGCAGGCGAGCTGTCGAAAGGTGAGCGACAGACACACTGCCCTGCAGCCCGGCGCCGAGGAGGTTCTTTCGGGCTGCGGCGACGTTTTTCGCGTCCGTGTCCAGACCGTGGACCAGGTAGCTGTCGCTGGCTCGCAGAGCTGCGGTGAGTTTTCCATCGCCGCAACCGATATGCACGATTAAGCCGCCTTTCACGTCTGCGGTGCGGAGAATCTCAGCCGCTGACCCCGCCGCCGGACACGCCTGAGGCGCTGTAAGGCAGGCGATGAGAAGAATGCACGCTAGAGCTGTGTGTGTTTTACGGGCCACGGTCTTTGTCCTTTCGCTGAATGACGCCTGCGATTATTTCGCGGCGTAGCAACTCACTTTTCCGTCGGTTGTCACTACGTACAAACGCCCGTCGGCGGCGATCATGCCGTCGAAGACCGGCGGGGCGGTGAGTTTGTATTCCGCCGTCATCTCGCCGGTTTCGGGGTTCACGGCTTTCAGGATCGCTCCTCGCTTGCCGGCCAGTGCGGCCTGCTGGTCTGCGATCTGTTTCTTTGCGTCGGGATTCGGAAACGCTTTGAACGCCGCATCTTCGTCCAGCAGATCTTCGGGGCCCGCGATGAAGAGTGTCTTGTCGGCGAGGGTCATCGCTCGGACCATTATGGGGCAATCTTTCGTCCAGCGGAACGCCACTGACCCGCTGGATCGGCGTCGCCTGCGTTTCTGTGCGGCCGGGCGCTTGCCGGCGCCGGGCTTGAAGACCATCGCATCGCCGCGGGGCCCTTTGACAGTCAAGCCGGAGGTCGTGTCGAGTTGTCCGTTGTTGCGATTACCGGACCGATCGCGGGCCTTGCCTTTTTCGAAGTCGGTGTGCAGCACCAGATCGGCTCGCTGCTTGTCGTCGAGTTTGCCGGCGGCCGCCTTGACATCTCCGGCCGACAACGCCCGATGGAACAGCATCACCTCGTCGAGCGCTCCGTCGAAACCGGCCAGTCGTTTAGGCAGCAGTTGATGCGTGTCGTCGCAGCCGATCTTCATCGGGATCATCGGGTCGCCGCCCAGCAGTTTGGCGCCCTTTGTCGAACCGGTCATTTCGCCGCCGACGTAGACTTCCACTTCTCCGCTCTTTCGCAGTACGCCGGCGACGTGCGTCCAGTCGGCGCCGATAGGCTTGGCGGAGATCGCCTGGTGAGTCTTCTTGTCGACGCGAACGAGCATTCGCGGTTTGGAATCTATGATCACCAATCCGAACCCGATCGCCTGGGCGCCTCGCACCAGGATCGTTCCGTTCCTGGCCGACGTCTTGACCCACGCGGCGATGGTGATCGGTTTGCCCGACGGGTTCAGCGTCTTTGAGTTGCTAAAGAAGACTCCGCCCGCTGGTCCGGTCTTTGTCGCCGGTTTGGGTTTCGCGGCCGCGACGGCGGGTTTCGCAGTCGTCGGCGCACCTTTCCGAGCCGTCGAGAACAGTTGATAGTCCAGCACAGACGACCAGCGGTAGTAGTTTGGCTTGCGCCCATAGCCGAACACGCTGTCGGCGCTGCTTACGAGTATGCGGCCCGAGGGGTTCTTTTTACCGTTGTTGTATCCGCCGATCCCGCCGGAGAATCCGTCGTTGACGAGCCAGTAAGTGCGATGGAACCAGGAATCATCGGTGAACCCGTACGGTGCGAACAAGTGCTTGAATCCGCTGCCGGACGGCCCGAGCTTCAGGCGATTGCCCTCTAAGTCCATAGCCTGGGAACGCATGAACAGGCGCTCGCCGTCGCTTGAGAGAATGTCCGGCAGGGCCACTGGCATGTTCAGCCCGCGAATGTGTTTCTGCATGTCTTCGCCGGTTTCCGGATCGCGATCGTCCATGATCTTATCGCCGATCAGCTTGCCCGTGGCCGCATCAAGTCTGATCAGGCGCAGGCCGCCGTCGATGTACATTGACCGGCCGGCTATGAACGACGCCACGCCGTTCTGCACGAGCACCGATCCATGCACGGGCCAGGCCGACTCCAACTGGTCGAACGCAACCAGCCGCCGATCGATCGGAGCGGCGCGGAAGCGCCACGCCAACTCGCCGTCGGAAGCACGCAGGCACGTTACATAACCGTCGGCCGAGCCGAACAGCAACTGTCCGCGATCGTACGTAGGCGGCGAATCGATCCGCCCGCCGGCGGTGTGAGTCCACTGCTTCTTGCCGCTGGCGGCGTCGATCGCGTGGATGAGATGACGTTTGACGTCGGCGACGAACAGTTTGCCTACAGCGGCGATTGGCTGAGTCAGCTTACTCGAGAGTTCTATCTCCCATGCCTTGTCCAGCTTTGCGGGAACTCCAGTCGGTGTGGCTCCGCTGCGGGCCGCATCGTGGCGATATGTCGGCCAGGGGGCCGCGGGCCACTGGCCTCCGGCGGCCTGTTTGCCAAACGCCGGACCTTTTTCCAGGCGTCCTTCGCTCGGGATATCTTTCGGTATCGCTCGTGATTTCGAGACCGGAGCCAGAGCCGTCATTCCGTTGAGCTTGGCTTCCGGGAAGCACGCACACGGATGGAACGGTGCGTAGAGCAGTCCGTTGCACGGCATGATCCCGTAGAGGCATCCGCCGCGGACCCAGTGGTTGATCGTCCACTCGCCGGTCTCAAGATCGACGAACTCGATCCCGTTCCGCGAGCAGAGAATGTAATTGCTGGTGGCCTTGGCCCGGTAGCAGCGATGATGGAACCACGACGTTTTGAGAGTCGGCGGGAACTGCTTGTCCTTGGCGCCGGTGCTCATGTTATGCCCGGTATAGGTTCCAGAAGCTCCGTTCTTGGCCGTCGATCCGACCCAGACCTTCTCGTCGATGATGAACAGATCCTCCGGCGAGTTGTATCCGCTGTAGGGGTGTTCGGCGGTCCAGAGTTTCTCGCCGGTTTTCGCCGACAGGGCGGTCATCGTGTCTTCGCCGATATCCTTCGAGCCCCAGCCCATGTACGACATGTGGGTCTTCTCGCCGCCGGCGAAGAACACTTTGCCGTCACGCGCGACCAGCGTTGGGGCGAACCACGACTGCAGACCGCGCCCGTCGAGCCCTTTCCAGACCGGGACCGGTTTGGAGGTCCACTGCGGCTTGCCGCTGGCCATGTTCAGCGCCACGATGCTATCGCCGTTATGGAAATACGCCTGGTCTCCGTTTGTCGCCAGGGTAAGCGGGATGACCTTGCTCTTGTGAGCCCAGAGCTGCTTGCTGTCGGAAGTTGAAAATGCGTGGACGGTGCGATCGCCGTGCGACCAGCGTGTCGAGCGGATGCCGGCCCAGATTCGCGTCATCTGCGGCGAGGGGGTCGTTCGGCTGTCGCGCGATCGCCCCTTTTCGGTGTCGGTTTCCAGGTCGGCCTGGTAGTCGACCCGCGTGCGATTGACCAGGGCCATCATGACGCCGCCGGAAACGATGATCTCCTCGGCTCCGGCGGTGTCTGCGTATTGGCGCAGCGTTTTGCCGGTCGCGGCGTCCAGGGCTACTACCGGCGCAGCGATTCCAAGCGTTACGTAGACCGTGTCGCCGTCTACGACCAGGCGGCGGGGCAGTTGGGCCGGACCGCTCTTCAGCGGCCAGAGATTCGTGTGCCATTTGGCGATGTCCCGCTTCCACAGCAGCACGCCGCTGAACGCGTCGCGTGCGATCAGCTTCCATGACGAGGGAAGCTGCGGCGAGACCGGCGAGCCTTCGTCGAATATGTAGAAGATGCGTCCCTTGCCTGAAACCAGCGCCGACATGCTGGCCATGTGATCGTGATGGCGGCTCCATCGCGGTCCGACCTGCCACTGCAGGTGTCGCGGCGGGCCGACTTGCGCATCGTCGGCCACTGCGTTGCCCGAGGCGTCGTGCATGTAGTGCGTCCATTCGTCGATGTCGTCAGGCACGGGTTTTACGGTCTTTGTGAACTTGCCGTCGGGCTTGATATTGAACGCCACGCCGCGAGGAGAGAGGATTCGCATGATCTCATCAGTCGAAACTGAAGCTGGGTTCTCAATGACCACCAGAGACGCGATATTGTCGATGCACGGCAGGCGCTTGCCGTCGAACCGGCTTATCGTAACTTTCCCCGCCAGCCCAGCCGCCAGCACGTGCTTCCGAGCGGCCGCGACGTTCTTGGCGTCGGTATCCACGCCATGCACAAGATACGAATTGCCCGCACGCAGAGCGGCGGTAAGCTTCCCGTCGCCGCAACCGATATGCACGACGAGCCCACCTTTGACTCCCGAGGCCTTGATGATGCCCGACGCGGAGATATCCGCCGGAGCCGGACCGGCGAGGACAATCACCGTCAGCAGGCAAAGTGACGTCAGTATTACGCGGGGTGTGAATCGTCCAGTTGGCGACATAGCTTATTTCCTTGTCTCGCGAGTAACGGAGATACAACCGACATGTACAAACGCTCGCCGGAGATGATCATCATAGAATAAGCGAAAGAATAACTCAACGCGTTGGACTGGCGATGTGCTGTCGGCGGGATCCGTGAAAACCGGTCCTACCCTTATCTCATTTCTCCCAGATATCGACCCGCCAGCGAGGTGTCTGTCATCCTGTCGGCTATTTGCTCGGGATAGAAGCGTATGTTCTTGAGTTCCCCGGTTTCCACCCACTCGTGTCCGATTTGATCCGGATCGGGGTTTTCGCCCAGGCTCGGTTCGTCGCCGCCTGGCAGTGAGCATTCGAAAAATACCTCAACCTGGTGGAATCCGTCCGGGAGATCAACGCCTTCATGCCTGTCTGCGATGATCTCGCGAATGTACATCATTCCGCCGACCTGGACGGTAACGCCGAACTCCTCCCGCACCTCTCGAACCAGGCACTCGGACAGTGTTTCGCCCGATTGCTGTCCGCCGCCGGGCATTACGTACCATAACCCGCGACGATCTTTGTATTTCGCCAAAAGCACGGCCCCATTTCGGCGAATACATGCTCTAGCGGATATTCTCGGCGGCTTCTTCATTATCCGTCCCGCTCGATCGCGTCACCGTTCCCGAATTCCGCTTTGACCTTGTCGACATATCCGTCGATCAGCAATTCCCAGAGTCTATCGACTTGTTCTTTCGAGGCGTTTTCGATTTCAAGATCCGGGGCGAGTGGTTTTTCGAGTTCCTGGTCGGCCCACTGCTGCAGGACGATGCGTCCGGTCCGGTAGGCGTCCAGCACGCACAGGGTTCCGTCTTTGAATCCGCATCGCAGCCGGGCGTTGGGGTTTTCGGCGTACTGCTCCGGCGTTATGTAGCTGAGGGTCTCGTTATACAGTTCGTGAATCGCGGCCGACAGATCGCCGGGAGTGGGGGACTTCTTGTGATCGCCGAACCGGGTGGTCAGTATCGACCAGGGCTTTTCGATCGTCTCGGGCGGCGGTTTGTTCAGGAGTTTTTCGATCTTGGTCTGTTGGCGTCTCTTGGGCTTTTTCTTCTTCTTGAACGTCGAGTATCCCTGGCCTTCAGTCAGTTCGCCGTACCATCTGTCCACGCAGTTGGCGGTGGCCCGCGGATGCCAGGAGTCCTCTTGGGTCAGGATCTTCGCAGCTTCCTCCGGCGACTTATTGGCGACGAACATCTCCGATACTCGATCGAGACGCGCCTGCTCGTTGTCGCTCAGGGGACGCTCGCAGCAGTAGTACTTCGACCGGCAGCACTTGCGGCACCGCCCGGTTTCCACTGTGGACCCGAGCCCACCAAACATACGATTCCAGAATCCCATAAACATCGCTCCGGATACGGAAAGTTATCAGTTGTCATTACTATCAGTCTTTAGCGTGTCGGTTCAGGCCTGCTACTATCGCCAGGACTGCGGCCTGGTCTATGTTCGTGTCGCTTCCTACTCCGTACATTACTTGCCCATCGTCGAACCTCAGCGGTACGTACGCCAGGGCCGTTGCGTTGGCGCCTTTGCCGATGGCCTGCTCGTGGTAGTCGTCTACCGTAAAGTAGGGGGCTCCGAGCTTTCGCATGCAGTGTACGAACGCCGAGATCGGACCGTTTCCGTCGTCGGTCAGCGTTTTCTCTTCGCCGCGCACTTTGATTCGCACTTCGCCGTGAATGTGGGTGGGGTCGTCGTCGTCGGGTCTGGGCCAGTAGCCAAGCAGTTCGTACGGTCCTTCGGGCGCCAGGAATTCGTCGTTGAACACCTGGTTAACTTCGCTGCTGGTGATCTCGCGATGGGCGGCGTCGGAGAATTTCTGCACCGCCGCGCCGATCTCCGGATGCATCGCCTTTGGCGCCTCGATTCCGTAGTCCTGTTCGAGCACCCAGGCCACTCCGCCTTTGCCGGACTGGCTGTTGATGCGGATCAGTGATTCGTACTGCTTGCCGAGGTCTTGCGGATCGACGTGCAGGTATGGCACGCACCAGCCGAGTCCGAACCGCTTGGCCGAGGTTTCGAGCTTGGCCATGCCTTTGCGGATCGCGTCCTGGTGCGAGCCGGAAAACGCGGTGAACACGTATTCGCCGGCGTACGGCATTCGCGCTGGTATCGGCATGCCGGTCAGCCGCACCACGGTCTCTGCGATGTGCGGCAGGTTCGAGAAGTCCAGCCCGGTCTCGATTCCGCGCGACTGCAGGTTGCACGCAAGGGTCACCAGGTCAACGTTGCCGGTTCGCTCGCCGTGTCCGAACAGCGTGCCCTCTACGCGTTGGGCCCCGGCCATCAGCGACAGCTCGCTCGAAGCGATCGCCATGCCCTGATCGTTATGGCTGTGCAGCGATATCACTACGTTTTCAGGACACGGGAACTTGCGTATGAACAGTTCTATCATGTCGGCGTAGTGGTTCGGCGGGCGCCGCTCGACTGTGGCCGGCAGGTTCAGGATCATTGGTCTTTCCGGCGTCGCCAGGCCCCATGCCTCGACTGCGGCGGTGCATATCTCGACGGCGAAGTCCAGATCAGTGGCCGTGAACTCTTCCGGCGAAAACTCCAGGCGTATGTCGCTGTCGAGCATTTCGTCGGCCAGTTTGCGCGACAGGCCTATCGAATCGGATACCATTTGCAGCGTTTGTGCGCGCGTGAGTCCGAAGACCTCCTCCATGTGCAGATCGGACGTCGCGGCGTACAGGTGTACGATGCCGCGCTTTATGCCGGCGAAGGATTCGAACGTTCGCTGGACCAAGTGGCTGCGGCACTGGGTCAGGCCCATGATGAACACGTCATCGGGAATGTGGTTCTCTTCGATCAGGCGTCGAACGAACGTGAAGTCGTCAACGCTGGCCGATGGGAACGACACCTCGATGTGCTTGAACCCGATCTGGCAGAGCAACTGGAAGTATTCAAGCTTCTGGTCCGGTCCCAGCGGATTGGGCAGCGCCTGGTTGCCGTCGCGCAGATCGACTGAGCACCAGATGGGGCTGGCGGTGATGGTCTGCGCGGGCCACTGGCGATCGGGAATGTCAAAACCGATCGGCGGTGCGTACTTCGGTATGTTCGCGTTGTCTGCCATAGTGCTAATCCTAACTTAATACAAAGAGCCCGACAATCTCGTATCGGATTGCCGGGCTCGTTGAAATATTATCTCAAACGGTCCGCAATCCGTCAGCGCAGAAGTAGCCCGAGCAATAACAGCAGGCTCAAGCTTTCGTTCTGACGGATCATGGTCTTTGTTCGTCCTTGGCTCTATGTTCATTATTATCGGTTCTTTCGACAGCTTTGGCAAGTTGTCGCCACCGGAAAAAACACTGCCACCTTTTTTTGGCCACGGATAAACACGGATGAACACGGATAGGACATATGGTTACGGCAACGGCGACGGTTTTTCCACCACGGATGGCACGGATAACACTGATGGTTACGGCTAACGGCTTTGGATAAACGACGGATAAGCACGGATGAAACGGCATAACTCTCTTTTGGTTACGGCAAAGACCGAATCAGCGGGCCGTTGCCGTTGTCGTTGCCGTAACCAAGAGAAGGTTCTGCCGTTCTATCCGTGTTCATCCGTGTTTATCCGTGGCTAAAAACCTTGCGCCGTAGTCCAAAAAAAAGAAGCAGACGATCCGCTTCTGGCTGGATCGCCTGCTTTGTGTTCCCGGGGCGTGGCTGCTGATAGCCCGCGGGCGTCCACTGCACTCATCTGCATTCGAGAGTTTCCCCGGCCTGTCGCCGAATTAACGGCGACACCTCTAGTCAACCGGGGACGCGTGGGGCCTCGAATCAGATGACAAGATCTATACTGTCTTCGATCACCTCTACCAGGCTCGCCGTGTCGTAGGGTCTCAACACGCAGCGATCGAATCCTTCTGCAAGCAGTCTGGCTCGTCTTTCCGGCGTCAGGTGCGACACAGCGGCCAGCAGTCTGGCGCCTTTCAGCAAATCGTGGTCACGAACGCTGCGGGATATTTCGCCGGCATGCGACGCGGTCATATCGCCGGTCAGCGAGATCAGGATTACGTGCGGCAGGACCTCGCGCGCCGCCAGGCCCGCTTCAAAACACGTGCCGGCGGTGCAGACTTCGTAGTTATCCATCGCGGCCAGTTCGCCGAGTACGCCGGCGGGTACCGCCGGGTCGATCATCAGCACTTTCCGAGTCGCCCCGTCCAGCGCCGTCATCGGCATGTCGTTGGCCTTCATGAACGCAACGAGCTGCTCGACAGGTATTCGCCTGTCGCGGCTGCCCGGGATGCGGTATCCGCGTAACTTGCCGGTGTCAAACCACTTGGTGACTGTCCGAGACGCTACGTGGCATATGCGCGCCACGTCGCCGGTGGTCAGTACTCGCTTGCCGTTCGATGGTTTTCTTGTGGATTCTTGCACAGTTCTATCTCATTACCCTGCCCGCTAGAGAATTCATCGGCCCGCCGGCGGCGCGTGTTAAATTGCGCGTAACTATTTCTGCCCGTACGATCGCGACGATGGAATCCATCGCCGCCGGGCTGTATATTGGGCTCTTTTCCGAACCGAATCTGCAACTGAAGGAACGCCTGCGTGGAACGCCTGCTTGACAATCTAAACGAACCCCAGCGAGACGCGGTAACCCACGTGGAAGGGGCCATGCTGATCCTGGCAGGAGCCGGATCGGGCAAGACCCGAGCGATTACCTACCGACTGGCCCACCTGATCGCCAGCGGCGTTGCGCCGTGGCACATTCTGGCGATCACCTTCACCAACAAGGCCGCACGCGAAATGGAAGCCCGCGTCGAATCGATGAACATCCCCAGAGGCGCCACGCTGTGCACCTTCCACTCGCTATGTGCTCGACTGCTGCGCGAGTTCGCCGATCGGGCCGGGCTCCAGCCGAACTACTCGATCTACGATCGCGATGACCAGGTCCGCCTGACCAAAGAGGCGATCGTGCTGGCCGGAGTGCCTGTGGCCAACTTCCCGCCGTCGAGAGTCCACGCATCGATCGGGCGAGCCAAGAACCGGCTCCGCACGCCGACGGCCTGCGCCGACGAAGCCCAAAGCTTCCACGAAGAGCAGGTCGCCAAGGTTTACGCGCAGTACCAGGCGCTCCTGGCCAAGAACAACGCGCTGGACTTCGACGACCTGCTGCTGCGGACCGCGTTCATGCTCCGCGACAACGCCGACATCGGCGAGACTCTCTCACAGCGATACCGATACGTGATGATCGACGAGTACCAGGACACCAACCACGCGCAGTATCTCCTGGCCCAGGCCATCGCCGGGCCGCACGGCAACCTGTGCGTCACAGGCGATCCGGACCAGAGCATCTACGCGTGGCGCGGAGCCGATATCTCCAACATCCTCGAATTCGAACAGGACTATCCCGACGCCCGCATTGTCGTGCTCGACGAAAACTACCGCTCGACGAAGGCCATCCTCCACGGAGCCTCGAACCTTATATCGCACAACACCAATCGCAAGGAAAAGGCCCTCTGGACCAGCAAGACCGGCGGAGCCGACGTCAAGGTCATCTACTGCAACGACGAACACGCAGAGGCCCAGCTCATCGCCGAACGCATCGCCAAACTGCGGGCCGAGGGACTGCCGGCCGAGCAGATGGCGATCTTCTACCGCGTAAACAGCCTCTCGCGAGTTGTGGAAAACGCACTCCGCGAACACGCGATTCCCTACCGCATCGCACGCGGCGTGGAGTTCTACAATCGCAAAGAAGTCAAAGACGTGCTGGCGTATCTCAAGGTGATCGTCAATCCCGTTGACGACATGAGCTGCCTGCGGATCATCAACCTGCCGGCCCGCGGGATTGGAGCGACAACAGTCAAGCGGCTCGTCGAACACGCAAGGATGAGCGGCAAATCGGTCCTGGAAGTATGCAAAGACGGAATGGCCGCCGGTCTTCGGGCGCCCGCGGCCAAGAAAGTCGCCGCCTTCGGCGACATGATAATGTCGTTCACCGCACTGAAGGACCGTCCGGTGGCCCAGATCGCAAATCACGTGATCGACGCGATAAGCCTGAAAGACGCCTTCGGCGGCGATGACGCGCCGGACTCCTCGGCGTGGCGCAACGTCGGCGAACTGGTCAACAACGCCGCCGAGTTCGACGCCCGCTCAGAAGGCGGAACGCTCGAAGAGTACCTGCACCAGGTCGCGCTGATCGCCGACGTGGACCACATGGAGGGCGGCGACGGGGCGGTCACGCTAATGACGCTCCACTCGGCCAAGGGTCTAGAGTTTCCCGCGGTCTTCATCGTAGGCTGGGAGCTGGGCCTGCTGCCGTTCCATCGCGGAGACCAGATGCGATCCAGGCAAGTCGGTTCGAGCCCTGAAGACGAAGAGGAGCGCCGCCTGGCGTTCGTCGGAATGACCCGCGCGATGGAGCACCTGACGCTGACTTGCGCCAGGAAGCGCATGCAGCGCGGGCGGACCGAAATGCAGATCGCATCACCGTTCCTTAACGAGATCGGGACCGAGCTGGTCGATGTCGAAGACGCCACGACCCCGCCGCCGAACCCATGGGCCAATCGCGCCGCCCCGCGAGGCGGATTCCACGACGACCAGTGCGTGCGTGAGATGATAGAGGCGGCGGATATCGACGAAGCCTTCCCCCCGGAATACGAGTATCTGCGAAAGGGCAGCCTGGTCCGCCACCCAACCTTTGGCCGCGGGCGCGTAGTAGCAAGAGGAACCCAACGCTGGCCCGAAACCCGCCTCGAAATCCACTTCGAAGACCTCGGCCCAAAAACAATCAAACTATCAGTAACCCGCCTGGATCTGCTCGAGGAGTAACGCCGCCGGGTCTGGGGGTTCGGCGTGTCGCAATTATCCAAAATCCATGGCGCAAAGCCACCTCCGTTGTCGTAACTATTAGTCCTATCCGTGTTGTCCGCGGCTAAAAAGCCGTTGCCGTTTGTCGTCGATAGCCTAGAATGGCTTTGTACACATCGGGAGTTTTGTTATGGATGATGCAGATCAACAGTGGCAGCGGATGATCGATGGTCTTCGCGGCGGCGATCCGGAGATTATTGAGCAGTTCGTCGCCAAGTACGGACATTCGCTCGAAAAGGTGGCCGACAATAATATCGCCACGCAGATGGGGCGGCGGTTCGGCGGCGACGACGTTATGCAATCGGTCTGTCGGACCTTCCTTAGACGCGTGGAAGTGGGGCAGTTCGAACTCGATGACAGCGAGAGCCTCTGGCGATTGTTGTGTGCGATCACCTTGACGAAAGTTCGCGAAAAGGCGCGGTACCACATGCGCAAGAAGCGGAGCCTCGGCCAGGAGGCCCGAGCCTCAGGCGACGACGAACGCGGCGGGGCCATGTTCGATATGCAGGCCCCGGATCCGACCCCGAGCATCCAGATCGAATTCGCCGACACGTTCGAACACCTGATCGCCCAACTCGACGACGAAGAACGAGTCGTGGTCGATATGAAACTCCAACAGAAGTCTAACGCCGAGATCGCAGACAAACTCGGCAGCTCAGAACGGACCGTCAGGCGACTGCTGGGAAAGATGATGAGCAAGTTCGAGACTATCCTGGATTGACGGCGAACGGCTTTAGCCACGGATTAACACGGATGGGACTAATAGTTACGGCAACGGCAACGGCTTTCTTTACCACGGAAGGCGCGGAAGACACGGAAGGTTTTAGGCAACGACGACAGCGATGTCTTTTTTCGTCGCGTAGCGACGGTGTTGCCGTCGCCAACTGCCAACTGCCTACTCCCAACTGCCACGCCGTTACGGAGTGACGCGATATGTCAGATTTTTCTTCTATTGATGAATCGGCGCGGCGGCGGTTTGAGGCTGCTTGGGCCGACGGCGCTCCGCGGCCGATTGAGGAGTTCCTGACCGAAAGCGGTGGGCCCAGATACTTAGCTACGCTCGAGGAGCTTATTTGTATCGAGTTGGAGTTTGCCTGGCGAGCTGAGAAGACCGGTGGCCCG
>CAYMSH010000023.1:0-27167 GCA_964392945.1 uncultured Planctomycetaceae bacterium
AGTCCGTGTTCTCGTGCCAGTCGCGGGCCTTTTCAGCAAGCCCTTCAATGCGACCGGGATCCCGGACGACGGGCCACTTGTGCTTTCTCAACGCCGAGGTGTCCGGCTGGTCGAAAGGGTGGCGGGTGATCGCCCAGAATTCGTTGATCTGCTTGTATCCGATGCCCCATTCGTCGTAGACATTGCCGTCTGCGTCATAGTGTTTTTCGAAGTTCTTCGGTTTACCGGCGGTCAAGTGCCTGAAATCAACATCGAGCAGGTCGCTGATCCGGTAGTCCACATACTGTGCCGTCTTGCCCGGGCGTTCGAGCCGACCCGGTTGGTCCCAGCCCAGGTGCTCCAGCACTTTGAAGTACAAACCGTCGACCAGTCGAGAATCGCAGCCCCACAAGTCAAGCGGGACCCGGTCGGGCTCCTTGCGCTCCAGTGCTGCGCGGACTCGTTGGCGATGTGTCATATTACTCTCTATTTTTGATTCTTCATGCTTTCTTCGGCCACCGCGGTCGAGTCGCCGTCTTGGCGGATGTTGAAACGGTTGATCTCCGGGGCTGTCTTCACGCGCGGTCGGAGTTTGAGAGTCTCGATGTGCGCGAACTGCGGATCGCCCATCGATCGGATCTCTTCTTCGCCGAGGTAGGGGCAGTTGGCGTCGATCCATGCCGTCAGGCGGCGTTGGCTGGCCGGGTCGATCTTCACTTTGTTGTGTTTGCCGCTTGTGGCATTTTGCAGCAGTGTGCTCTTGTACGAGAAAATGCTCATCGGCTTGAGGGTCTTCAGCGATTCGGGGTCAATCGTGCCGTAGCCTTCTACTACAAAACCGCCGGCCATAGTGATCTTGTCCTTGCCGCGACCCCAGCGTGTCCCGCCGGAAACGAATGTCAGATACGGTTCGGTGAACGGGGCCTTGTCGGTCTTGCGGTGCCCGGCTCTTCCTCTGAACCTGACTCCGCCGTCTCGGAAGGTCATGTTGACGGCCTTGAGGGCCTTGGCGTTCTTGTCGCCCTGGTGACACTTGGCGCAGTGCTTGTCGAGAATCGGCTGGACGAATCGTTTGTATCCGATCGATTCATCGCCCCATGGCGTCGGGGTGATCGTAGCCGGTCCCTTCTTCTGGGCGATTGATCGCGTGGTGTTCGACGGGATGGTGTCCTGCTGTTCGTGACAGCCCACGCAGCCGCGAACTTCGCCGGGCATAACGCCGGTGAACGATCGCATTGTCTGCACGCAGCGGTACTCGGCGTCGAGAAGTTGGAAGTAGACCGCCTTGCCTGCGGGCAGTTTGAAGTTGATCGACCCGTCTTTCTCGACGGGGATCGTACCGAGGAATCGCTTGACGGTTTCGGGATGGTGCGGCGCCACGGCCGGTCCGTCATGCTGGACGGTCTTCAGCCACGTGCTGTAGGTCTTCTGGTCCATCTCGACGATACGCATGTACTTGACCAGCCCCTGGGGAATTCCCGCGCCCTCAAGAACATTATTGGAGTAGAGTACGCCCGGAGTGAGGGGCTCTTGATTCAGGCCGATCTTCGGCCAGACCACCTTGTCCAGCAGCAGCCTGGGTTTCTTGCGGGCCTTCAGCGGGATCGCGTGGAGGAGCTGCTTCTGGCCGGCGAACAGGAGCTCCATGTTCCCGTAGACATCCATCAGGTAGAGCTTGAAGGCGTCTCTGCCGGCCTGGGCCGAGACCATGAAATATTCTTCGCTCACGGGATACGGGCTCTTGTAGGCCCGGTAGTTGCCGGCCTGCTTGTATTCGACCGGCAGCTTCGGGTTTCCGGGTCCGTCGCCGGATTCCGGCCAGCGCAGATGCTGGGTGACTTTGTACAATCCTTTGGGGAAGTTGCGGCCCTTCGACGGATCGATAATGCCGATGCATCCGTTGTACCACTGGTGATGTCCTACTCCGCAGAACATGACCTTGTCGCTTCCGGGAATCGCGCGGGCTTCGGTCACGTGGTCCGGCCAGACGCTCTGGTTGCCCCAGAACACGCTGGTCCCGGTCCCGTCGGGATTGGTTGTCCACAAGCTCTGTACTCGCCACAGCGCCTTGTCGGTGTATTCCCAGCGAGTGTAGAGCACGCGGCCGTCGTTGAGCATTGACGGCAGGAAGTCCGGCTCGTTGTTGCGGGAGATTATGTAGATGTTCCGCCCGTCGGCGTCGCAGCGGGCCAACACCGGCGATGGCGTGCTGGGCAGGCATCGCACGTACGTGTTGCCTCGCGTGGTGATGAATATGATCTTCCCGTCGGGCGTATATATCGGATCGATGTCGTCGTAGTCGCCGAAAGTAAGCTGCTTGAAACCCTTGCCATCGGAGCCGATCTCGTAAATGTGAAACGCGCGATCGTCCTTGGGCTTCATGCAGAAGATCACCTTCTTGCCGTCATACGAAAGCTCCGGCCGCCAGAAGAACCCCTTGCCCTCGGGCACCAGTTCGGTGACTGTCGCGTCGGGATCGAGCCCGTTGATTACGATCAGCCGACCGGTGCCGTTTACGAATTGCCCGGTGCGGTGCAGCGTCTCGTGGTTCCACGCGCCGTGGAGACCTTCATGGCCCCAGACGCCTGTGCGGTCCGCGCGGGACTGATCGTTGTCGATCGCCAGGATGCGCGTGAAGTCGATCAGCGGGTTCTTCAGTGCGATCTTCCGTTTGATCGCGCGAAGTTTCAGGTAGAGAGCCGTCGCTTTCGGATCGCGGGCCTTTTTAATCGCGGCGCCGGCTGTCCTGTCGGAGATATTCCCCCACGTGCCCGAGCCGAACGCAGCGATCGGCTTGGCTGCTTTCCAGTGGGCGCCCGGTTTGAACGTCGGCAGGTTCCAGCCGGCGTCGAGCTTCCGGGTGGTGGTCCACGAGGCGTCGGTCTTCAGTTCAAACGTCTTTCCGCCGACCAGCGAGGCTCTCATCTTGATGATCAAACCTGCGGCGCCTTTGCCTTCGTTGGTTCCTTCTACGGCGATCGTATTGGCTCCGGCGACGAGCTGTTTGGTGATGTCGACGGTTTGCGGCATCTGCCAGGCGTACGTGCTGGCGGGGCACTTGCCGGTCTCTTTTCCGTTGACGTACAGCTTCCAGCGATTGTCGCACGTGATCAGGAGGCTTGCCTGTCCGGCAGCAGCCAGCGTGAACGTTTTGCGGAAGTAGCACTTGCCCGCGGCCTGGCCGGAAAGCTTGTTCCAGATCCACTGGGTTCCGGTGAAGTTGAGCTTCATCGGCTTACTTGGCGCCGCCGCCGGCGCGGGCCTGGGCGCCGAGGCGTCGCCTTTTGCTATCGCATCGAGCGCTGCAAATTCTTTGCTCAGGTCGAGCTTGGGATCGAGCTTCTTGAGTCGGGCCGCTAACTCGCGCGTGCGAGTGAGTTCCTGGGTGACATCCTGCATGCTGGCTCCGCCGCCGGCCTGGAAGAGCCAGTCCTGTTCCAGTGCTCCGGTTGCGGCGAAGCTGATTTGCGTCAGCATTAACACAGCGATAGCGGCGGCGATTCGATTACGCATTACTTCGATCCTCACGGTTGACTAGTTGTTTGTCAGTACGATTCGATGGCCCAGGCGTGATGTGCGAACGGTGTTGATCGCTTCGGCGGCCTGGCTCATCGGCAGGACTTCGACTTTCGGTGCGATGTTGTGCATCGCCGCGAAGGCGAGCATCTCGCGGAAGTCGCTGCGGTTTCCGATGAGGCTTGAGGTTATCGTTTTCTGTCCGAAGATCAGCGGGACGGCGGGTATGTTCAGCGTTTCGCCGACGCCGAGAACGCAAATAGTCCCGTTAGGCGCCAGGGCTCCGAGGTAGGGGCCCCATTCCAGATCGGCGCTTACCGTCGAGAGGATGAAGTCCAGCGTGCCAGCGACGGCTTCCATCTGGGCCGGGTCGGTTGTGTTGACGAAACGATGGGCTCCGAGGCTCATCGCATCGGCTTCCTTGTCCGGCGATGTCGAAAACGCCGTCACTTCGCAGCCGAAGGCGTTTGCGAACTGCAGGCCGACGTGCCCCAGTCCGCCGAGACCTATCACGCCGACTTTCGAGGTTGACGAGACGTGTTGGCGCAGCGGTTTGAATGTTGTGATTCCCGCACACAGCAGCGGGGCGGCGATTTCCGACGGGATAGACTCGGGGATCGGAAACGCGAAATGGCTGTCTACGTGTATCGCGGTGGCGAACCCGCCGAAGTCGTGGACCGCGGTGTATACCGGCGTGGTGCAGAATATATCTTCGCCCTTTTCGCAGTACTCGCAGTCGCAGCATGATCCGGCCTGTCCGCCGACTCCCACGCGCTGCCCGATCTCCAGACCTGAAACCTCCGAGCCCATCGCCGAGACCGTGCCGACAATCTCGTGGCCGGGAACCAGCGGGTACGACGAGATTCCCCAATCGTTGTCGATCAAGTGTACGTCGGTATGGCAGACGCCGCAGTGGGTGATTGCGATTTCGATATCCTTGGGCCCCAGTTCCCTGGGTTCGTATTCGAAGGGCTCCAGCGCCTTTGCGCTTTCCATTGCAGCGTGGCATGAAATACTCATTGGGTTTCCTTTGTTGCAGAATCGTTCAATATGCGGCCATTCTAAGCCGAAACGTCGGCTTCGGGCAATAGCGCGGCCTGTTTGCTGTCCGCGATTCGAACGAGATTTGCTCTTGTGCGACACGCAGCATCGGATACAATCGGCGGCCTGTCCCTTTAAGCGATCTCTAATCCAGATGGAGTTTGAGTTATGATCAATGCTAAGTGTCCCTCATGTCAGACTACTGTCAGCGGTCCCGAACGCCTGAGCGGCAAGAAGGTCCAGTGCGGTAAGTGCAAGACGGTTTTCGTGTTCCCCCAACCGCCTGCTGCGGCTTCGCCCGCGGCCGCACCTCAGGCTGCGCCTCAAGCTGCACCACAAGCTGCGCCACAAGCCGCGCCTCAAGCTGCGCCACAAGCTGCGCCTCAACCGGCCGAAGCCCAGGCCCAACAGCCTGCAGCGCGTCCGGCCGCACCGTCGTCAGCGGCTTCGGCTCCTTCGGCCCGAAAGGTTCGCACTAAAGGCCGAGCGAACAAGGGCAAGAAGATCATCATGCTCGGTGTGATCGGAGCGATGCTGATCGCACTGGCGCTTGTCGCGATATTCATTCTTCCGAAAATGCTCAGCGGTTCCCCCACTGATACGATCAGGCGATACGCTACCAGCGACACTTTTGCGGCGGGGACTATCGACCTTCAGAGCATCATCAAGAGCGATCTGTATGGCAAGCTCGGTCTGGCCGCTCTGGTCAAAGAGGCGATAAAGGAAGTTCCCACGAAGCTCAAGCCCGAGGATTTCGCCTCACTGACTGTTCTCATGGACAAGCCCAAGTCCGCCGGAACCCCTCCCGACGATCCCACTCTCGTGGTGCGCCTGACCAGGGATATGCCGCTGGAAGATATGGTTGACCCGAAAATGGCGACAATGATCAAGGATCACCAGGGCGTCAAATACATCGAACTAGGACCGGCGGGCGTACTGGCGAAAACCGAGCCGTCGCCAGTCTGCATGCTAACCAAAGGCGGCGTCTCGGCGATGAAAAAACTCGTCGCGAGCCTGAATTCGAATTCAATCGCCAAACTTGACGGCGCTCTGACTACGTCAATGGACCGCGTCTCGGACCAGTCCAGCTTCTTCGCCGTGCACGTTCCCGATTCCATGAAAGGCGAACTGTCCGGCCCGATGGCCGCAATGGCTTCGATGAAGAGCACAGGGCTTGGATTCTCCGTCGGTTCCGACGTTGAATTGAAGGTCGCCGTGACTTTTGCAAAAGAAGAGGACGCCAGCAACGCCTCGATGGGATTCGGAATGATCCAGGGCATGGGCGCTGGAGCCTTGCAGGGCAAGGCGTCTGCGGCCAAGGATGCGGATGTCAAGGCGGTCTTCATGGCCGTGGCCAAAGCGATCAGCGCCATAAAGACCAAGCAGGAAGGCGTCGAGATTCTTGCTGAGGTGAAAGTTTCCGGTAAGGATATTGTCCTGGTCAAGGACAATTACGCCAAGGCGCTTCCTGTGTTGATGAGCGGAGACGGCTCCGAGGATCCGACCACCGGCGAAAAATCCGGAAACCCCCTCGAAGCACTAATGGGAATCTTCGGCAAATAGGCGTCCTGGCTCACGAGCCGCGTCAGCGATTCAGGTTGCTACTTTGGTCTTGTGGGGCTGCGGTTTTGTAGTCTGCGGGCGGAGTATGCCTTTGGAGTCCAGGTACGCTTCGCATCTTGTCATTATGCCGGCATCGTTGCTGTGACCGTCGAACTGGAGGGTCAGGAACGGTTTCCCCGTAGCCGGTCGGGCGAAGTGCTTGACGAACGAATCCGGTCCGCACTTGAAATTGGTTATGTAGATTATGTCGAGGTTGGGGTCCTGGCCCACCAGTCGAGCTGCGGCCAGCACGTGACGTCCCAGAGACCAGTACATGTTGTCGTTCACGCCGGATATGTCGACGTCGCTTGTGGGCAGGAAGTCCTGGGGTATGCAGTCTACGCCGTAAAACTGACGGAGCTTGCGAGCCACTGACAGGTTAACTCCCGGATCGTGGAGATTGTAAGGTCTGCCAACGAGGATTATGCCTCTGCGCCCGGTGCTCTTGAGCGTTTTCATCGCTTCGGCCCCGGCGGCCAGGCATTTGTTCCTGAATGCGTCCAGTGCTTCGTACGCCGCGGCGACCGCTGTGCGGATCTTCGATTTCTTCAGGCCCATCGGCTTGAAGAACCCCACGAGTTCTTTAGTGACGAACGCCGGTCCCTCGGAGAAATGGACCTGCGGGCTCATGAACTTCGGCGCGGCGCTTTCCAGCGCCGGGGCGCTTCGCGTGACGAAGGGAAGAGTCTGGTGCCAGGGACACAAGTGCGTTTCGATATCGCAGTTCATTTGCTCCGGAGAGATTATGTTCGGTACGAGTATGTGATCGATTTCCTGGCGATCGAGGCAGGCGATGTGCCCGTGTGCTACGACTATCGGGAAGCACGGTTCTGCTACTACGGCGTCCTGGCCGGCCTGTATGGTCTCCTTGTTCGTCGGATCGCTGAGCACTGTGGCGAACCCCAGTTTGCCTAGCAGCGTTCGCCAGAAGGGCAGTTGTCCGTATGCGAACATGGTCATCGGAATGCCGACGACAGGAGCCCCTTGCGGCGCGGTGTCGAGGCCGGATTCGTCGATCAGCAGCTTCCGCCGCAATTCCATCAGGTCTTCGGTAACCGGTTCGCGAAGGCGCGTGGCGCGTCGTCGGAACTTCTCGGAGCACTTGTCGCCCCAGTAGGTCTTGGATCCTTCGACGTTGAATTCCTGGATCTGGCAGGAGTTCGTGCAACTGTTGCAGGTGAACTCGCGCAGGGAGTAGTCGACTTTCGACATATCGTATCCGCGGAACAGCGATTCTGAGGGCGCGTCGGCCTGCTTCATTTTGTCGGCCGCCAGCAGCGCCGCGCCAATGGCTCCTATCACGCCGTTGTGCGGCGGTACGATTATCTGCTTGCCGGTGACCTGGGCGAAAGCTGCGGCCACTGCGTCGTTGTACGCCGTGCCGCCCTGGAAGAAGATGCAGTCGCCGATGTGTCGGCCTCTGACTACGCGGTTGATATAGTTGTAGACCACTGAGCAGGCCAGTCCGGCCAGCAGGTCGGGCTTTTCGGCCCCTCGCTGCATGCAATCGTTTACGTCCCGCTCCATGAACACAGTGCATCTTTCGCCGAGTCGAATCGGAGCCTTGCTTGACAGGGCCATTGCGGCGAACTGGTCCTTGATCGCGATGTCGAGTTCCTCGGCGCGTTCCTCAAGGAAGCTACCGGTTCCCGCGGCGCAGGCTTCGTTCATGGTGAAGTCCACGACAACTCCGTCCTGCAGGGAGATGTACTTTGCGTCCTGCCCGCCGATCTCGAAGATCGTGTCGGGCTTTTGTCCGTCGAGCATGGTTTCGCCCACGAACAGCGCGCCGGTTTTGTGCGCGGTTATTTCGTCGTTTACGGTGTCGGCTCCGACCAGTTCGCCGATAAGTTCGCGTCCCGATCCGGTTGTTCCCACTCCGCAGATCGACAGCGAATCGCCCCATTGTTTTTCGATCTGTTTCAGGGCGTCGGCGACGACCTCGATCGGGCGTCCCATCGTTTTTGTGTATATTTCAGCTATTACGCGCCCGGCCCTGTCGATAACGACAACGTTCGTCGATACGCTTCCTATATCGATTCCGATGTACGCCTCTGCGCACGAAGAATCGTTCTCGCCGATGTACTGGCCGGCTCGGTCCCGCAGCAAGAGCACGTTTTCCATCGACAGCGGCGGCGTTGTGGGGAACTGTCCGCCGTCTGAGTCTCCGGTTTGGCGCATGTCGGACAGGGCCGAGAGATTCGGGGCCTTGGGTCCCATTTTCTGCGCCGCGACGGCGGCTCCGATAGCCGGTATGTGCGTGTGGGCCTGCGGGACGACAAGTTCGTCTTCGCCCAGCTCGAACGCCTGGCGGAGCGATTTGACCACGGCGTTGTTTGACGCCACGCCGCCGATCATGACCACGGGCGCTGCGACGGGATGCGATCGCACGACTGCCGCCCGGAAGTTTCTGGCTACTGCGTCGCAGAGTCCTCCGAGCACTTCGGCGGGGTTGTAGCCCTTCTGTTGTGCGTGGATCATGTCGCTCTTGGCGAATACGCTGCACCTGCCGGCGACTTGCGCCGAGCGATCGGACTGGGCCACCAGGTCGGCTACGTCTTCTATGGCGTACTGGAGTCGTCCGGCCTGCTGGTCCAGGAAACTCCCGGTACCCGCGGCGCAATCGCCGTTGGTCGCGTAGTCGACAATGCTCAGCGAACCGTTTCCAGATTCGCTCGCCAGTCGCAGATACTTTGAGGTTTCGCCGCCCATTTCGAAGACCGTGCCCGCGGGCGCCCCGACGGACTTGAGTCCTGCGGCGATGGCCTGGAATTCGTTCATGCGGTGCGTGTTGAGCTTATCGACGGCCAGTGACGATCCGCTGCCGGTCAGGCATATCGCCGAGACGTCTTCGCACTTGACGGCGGAGAGGATCTCCTCCAGCAGTTCGCACGTTGCGGCCATGGGATGACCGCGGGTGCGCCTGTAGGGGGAAAGCCACGTCCGCCCGGATTCAGACTCGATCGCGGCGCACTGACTCCAGCCTTCGGGCCCGGAAACGCCGGGATCGTCGATCACAAGACCTGCGGTAACGCTTACCGCACCAATATCTATACCTATATAACAACTCATTAATACTGTCCTGAAGGATCCTTCCCTTGATTACAACGCCACCTCATATATCACGTGCGGCCAGTGTTGCGCTGTTTACCAGTATAGACGCGAGGTCCCCGGTAGGCAAAAAAAAAGGTTTATGTCGGACTATCGGAGAGGTTGGCGGCACGGATCAATATCCAACTGATCAACAAGGCACGTCCAGTTTTCAAGTGAAAGGCAACGTCAACGACAGCGTGAGCGGGGGGACTTCGCCTCTGCCGTTTGCTTCTCGCCGTCAGCCGTTCACTTGGAAATTGGGCGTTCCTTGTTGCTCGGTTGGATATTCGCCGCTTACGCCCTCCGGCCGCTACTTAGAGATGGACAAAAAAAATGGCCTCCGCTAGATGCCGATGCAGATCCGGGGAACGAAGAACCCATTATTTCAAGTGGGTTGCGCGTCAGACGCCTTGGCATCTCGAACTTACATCCCTGATAATGGTTATCGGTTCTTTTCACACCGGCCTGCGGTCGAACAACGGCAGAGGCCATTAATATCTTCTGACTACATCCTACACCATTGTTATCGATTCTCCAAGCGATAATCTTGAGGGAAAATGGTCTCGCCGAACATGTTTTTGCTCACGTCGGCACAACAGTACGCCTGTGATAAACTTGCGCGACGCTCGATGAGGAGGCCGATCGAAAAGTTTTTTTCGACTCCGGCAAGCTCAGCCCGGCCGGCTGAAAAAAGCTGTAACGCAACGCCGACGATCCGCGTATACTCATTGAAGATACTCACGTAAAAACGCTATGGAGAACCTTATGAACATCAAGCGATACGGTCTGTTGAGCTGCCTTGCCGCGGCGGTTTTTGTGCTGGCCCAGCCAGGGGCTGTACAGGGTGCGGTGACCTCAAAGAATAATCGACAACTCAAAGCGGCTCTGAAGCGATATCCCGCGGCCGACGCTAACAAAGACGGCGTGCTGACGATGAACGAGGCCAGGGCGTACATGGCCCGCAGAATGCGAGGCGACGGCGGCGGGAAGAAAGACGACGGCCCGGTCAAGAAAGTCGAGACCGTAAAGAAGACCGACAAGGACGGGACAACGACAATCACCAACGCCAAGTACGGTTCGCATCATCGCCAGGTGATGGATCTCTGGCTGCCGAAGTCCGACAAGCCCACGGCTATAGTGATGTATATTCACGGCGGCGGGTTCGTAGGCGGTGACAAGTCGCATGGGAATCGCCAGCCGTTTAAGGCCAAATGCCTCAAGGCGAAAGTCGCTTTCGCAACGATGAACTACCGCTTCAAGCAGCATGCATCGTTCCAGGAGATTATGCTCGACGGAGCCCGCGCGATCCAGTCGCTGCGAGCCAACGCCAAACAGTTGAATATCGACCCGAGGCGTATCGGCGTTTACGGACATTCGGCCGGGGCGATAATGTCGCTCTGGCTGGGTTTCCATCCCGACGTGGCGAAACGAGGCGGAAAGGGTCTGAGCAGATTCTCCTCGTCGGTGCGAGTCACAGGCGGGCTGCTCACGCCTACCGGAACCGACTCCCTGGCGTTGCGTTACGCCAGCAGGACCGACCCGCCGGTCTTCCAGTACAACAAGATATCGTTCAGCGAAACCCAGGACGTTCATCATCCCAGATACGCCGTGGCCGTGCAGAAAAAATGCGTCCAGCTGCGAATCAAATCGGTCCTGCTGTTGAAAGACGGGCCCAAACCGTTCACCGGCGATCCGGTAGCCGAACAGGCCAAGTTCTTCTTCAAGTACCTCGGAGTAGTCGATCCGGACGCGAAGAAGACCGCAACCAAAGGCGCCAGGCGTGGCTGACCGGGCCCGGCGGCCGCGCAGAAGCGTTCGAACCGCAGGTTTCACGCTGGTGGAGCTGATTATCGTCGTGATGATTATCAGTTTGCTGGCCACGCTGGTTGTCCCGGCCGTTCAACGCGCCGTTGACATGGCTCGCGCGGGGTCCTGCATGAACAACCTGCGAGCCGTGGCGGTGTCGATTCGGATGTACCTCAACCAGAGCCCGGGCAATATCATGCCGCGCGCCGCACAGATGCCCTCGCTGGGACTGAACGACGATCCGGCTATCGCCGATGTGCTCAGCGGCTTCATCGAGGACCCGGCGATACTGCAGTGTCCCAGCGACAACGAACCGAACGAAAACGGGAAGACGTATTTCCAGTCTGAGGGCAGCAGCTACGAATATCACAGCTTGCTGGGCGGCAAGAAAGTCGGCGATAACTTCCTGTCGAAAAACTACGGCGAGGCCAACACGCCGGTGATGAACGACTACAAACCCTTCCACGGCCGGCCCGGCGAAAGCGGAGCTATGAACTATCTCTTCGCCGACTGCAGCGTGGGCGATCTATAACAGGAGCCGATGCCGATGAATCAGCGTAATGTCATAATTGCAGCGTCGCTTGGCGCGGTGCTTGTTGTAGCGGCCGGGGCGTATTGGTTCTGGCCCGGCGGACCGGATATTACAGATGCACCGCCGGTCGAAGACCGCCAGCAGGCCGCCAAATACGTCGCCTCCGAAGAGTTCGCCAAGCTGGATGAAGAGACCAGGAGCCAGTACCTCAAGAAGTTCACCGGGAGCTTCGACGACGGTCCGCCGAAAGGGCTCCGGGCGACTACTCAGCTCAGCGATGACGAGAGGAGCCGCTTCCGCAAGCAGTTCGGACCGATGATGCGAAAGATGATGACCAAACGCATCAACGACTACTTCGCTCTGTCGGCTGAAGAGCAAGTCGAACATCTCGACAAGATGATAGACATGTTCCAGGCCCGTCGAGCCGAGGCCGCCAAAGGCGATTCGCCCCGACCGCACCGCGGCATGACGCCGGAGCGACTCAAACGCATCATCGAAAACACCGAACCGGAAATGCGGGCCAAGTTCGTCGAGTTCCGCAAGGCCCTGCAGAATCGCAGCAAGCAACGCGGACTGTCCTCGCCGTTCGGACCGCCTAAGTGAGTCCGACTCTTCGCGGTTAGCGGGTCTCTTTCGCTATGCCCACCGCCGCGACGACCGCACGATGATCCGAGGGGTAGGGGACCACCGTGATGTCGGCGTTCTGTTTGCTGGCGCCCACGATCTCGACGCTCTTTACCCGCAGGCCCGGGCCGCGAAAGTAGATGAAATCTATTCGATCGTGATGGTCCTTGGGGTCGGTGATTTTCGTTCGCGTGGTCCAGGTGTAGCCCGGGGTTTTCATTTCGTCGGGATGGATCGTTCGATATGCATCCGCGAATCCCGCCTTCACCATCGCCGACGACGCGGGGTACGCCGTCTTGATCGGATGCCTGCCGGCTCTCGCCGCCGCCGCGGTCCAGTCCAGATGAGAAGGTTCGTTGAAGTCGCCGGTTACGAATACGGGGATCTTCTTGTCGGCGGCGGTCTGGATGTCCTGCAGCAGTGAGGCGGCCTGGTCTCCGCGAGCTTTGTTCGCCTCGGATATCGCCTCGGCCTCGGTCTTGATGAACTTGCCTTTGCCGTAAGGGATATTCAACAGTTGATACGGCTGATACGGTGAGGGCCTGAAGTGGATATTGAAGAGCATCAGCTCTCGCCCGGAATCGGTGCGAAGTTTCACGCCGTGTTTCTTCGGGGTTGTTTCGACGATCTCAAAGCGACTCAGTACAGCCACGCTGCGGCGTTGCTGCACGTGGTTCCAGCCGAGAATATCGGAGATTGCTTTTGCGTTTTTGTGGCTTTCCTGCAGGCCTACGATGTCGGCCCGGGCGGATTTGATCACTTCTGCGGTCTGGCTCAGCGGCTGCTTGCCGGCCTTGCCGTCGCCCCAGATGTTGAATGTCATTATCCTGACAGTCGCGTTGTCTGACGCTCCGTAGCATGAAACTTTTCCGTCCATAGTCGCCAGATAGATGCGCCCGTTGCTTACCGCCATACCGTCCCAGACCGGCGGCGAGGCCAGTGCGATCTTGTTCAACGTCTTGCCGCTGGCCGCGGAGATCGCCCGTATGCTCGCGCCGCGTTTGCCTTCGAACGCCGCCGCCTGGTCGGCCAGGGCCTTGGGAGATTTCAGCGTGTACGGATGAACGCCTTTTGTAGGCTCGGGACCCAGGAGGTCAGGCGGTCCGGCCACTAGGATTGTCTTGTTGTCGTCCGGGCCGGCAAGGGCCATCCCGCGGACCACTATGTCGATGTCCCTGGCCCAGCGCACGTTGACTTTCGAGGATGCCCGCCGGCCTGTGCCAGTGCGCCTCGGCGTTTGATCGCAGGCGAACAGTTGGTATTTCGTCTTGCCCATACCCACGTGGCTGCCGTCGCGATGGTATCGGTTTCGCCCGAAACCGTACACCGCGGTCTTGTCGAGCACCAGCAGCCTGCCTGAGGGGACGCGCTGTCCGGTGACGGGCCAACCTCCCCAGGTCGAGCGCATACTCGTCCCGAACTGCCAATAGGTCCTGTGCCACCACTGCCCGTCGAGGAAACCGGCCGAACTGTACAGGTGCGGCTTTGCCTTTTTGATCGCCGCTCCGTTCATGTCGAACTGCAGGTGGCGCATGAATACCGATTCGCCGTCGCAGCTCAGCACATCCGGCAGGGCGCCGGTGTTAATGTTCGCCGCCGACAGCAGCTTGCCTGTATTCGCATCTATGCGATACAGCGTAAGCCCGCCGTCAAGGAATGTCGATCGGCCGGCGACGGCGTAGATTGCGCCGTTGGCGACAAGCACGCTTCCGCTGATGGGGCGCGCCGACTCAAGCCGGCCGTACGATACTATGCGACGGTCCGCCATGGCGGTGTGCAGCCGCCAGGCCAGCTTGCCGCTGGCTGCGTCGAGACAGTAGAGCCACCCGTCGGAGCATCCGAAGATCGCCCGGCCGCGCCATATCGTCGGCGGCGAATCAACTCGCCCGCCTACGACGTATCTCCACACCGCAGAACCGTCTTTCGAGCTGAGACAGTGAACGGTGTGCGAGTCGATCGCCGCTACGTAAACTTTCCCGTCGGCAATAGTGACGCTGCTGAGTTTGCCGCCGATGCTGGCATGCCATAGGGCGTCGAACTTCTTCGGAACCGCTGACACCGTCGCTCCGCTGCGGGCCGCATTGCCGCGATATGTGGGCCAGCCTTCCGATTTGGCGTCGGAGACCTTTCCGAACGCCGGGCCCTGCTCGAATCTTGGGATGCCTATCGGCTTGCTTGCGGTGGTCACCGGTTTTCCGGGCGACAGCACGTTGAAGTTGCTCAGTTTGTATTCAATGTGGCACGCGCACGCATGGGGCGGAATGTAGATCAGCCCGTTGCAGGGCATCACGCCGTATTGGCATGCGCCGCGGGTCCACTGGTTGCTCTGCCCCTTGCCTGATGCGATGTCAATAAACTCAATGCCGTCTCGCCCCAGAACGAGATATTTCTCCGTGGCCTTGTTTCGATAACAGCGATGGTGCACCGGCCCGTATTTAAACTGGGTTGAGTCCGCCGGCCTGGTACGCTTGATTTCGCCGGTTTTCGGATCGCGCCCGGCGGTTATGCCCGGATCGCTGCGCCCGACCATGCTGCCGGTCCAGACCAGCCCGCCGGCTACCAGGACATCGACAGGAGCGTTGTAAACTTCCCTTGCCGGCGCGTCCCAGAGCCGCTTGCCGGTTTCGGCGGAAAAGGCTATCAGCTTGCCTACCGGCGCCACGCCGCCAACGGCGCTTACGGTCCACTGGACCTGGCGTTTGGTTTTCTCAGCCGGCGGTTTGCCGACGGCGCGATCGGCCGACAGAACGACATCCTTGTAGACCACCAGCGTTGGCGCCGTCCATGCCGGGCGCTTGCTCGCCGTCTGGCGCGGAGCTCGCCACAGGACCTTTCCGCTCTTGGCTCCCAGCGCGATCACGTGTGTGGGATTTTCGAAGAACGCTCGCTGGTCCGAGGCGGCCAGCGCTGTGGGCAGTATCTCGATCGTTTCGGCGTCGTCCTTTTTCCAGAGCAGCTTGCCGGTCTCGGCGTTTACCGCCACGATGTGCTTCTTCGGCGGGGTGTATCCGTAAATCGCCCACCAGTGCCAGTTGTTCTTCGGTTCAACGGGAATTACTTTCCCGTCGGTGTGGTCCGGGGCCTTGTCGCCGACTATCGCCAGCAGCACGCCGTCGTGACAGACAAACTCCATCGCCCCGGCGGTATCCTTGTATTCAGCGACGGTCTTTCCCGTGGCCGCGTCAATCGCGGTTATCGGCTTGCCGTAGCCGAGCGTAACGTAGACCCGATCGCCGACGGCGACAAGTCGTCTGGCCAGTTCCGCCGGTCCGGTGCGGAAGCCCCTGAGGTGTCCTTCCCACGGGCCGATGTCGCGTTTCCAGAGCAGCACGCCGTTAAACGCGTCGCGTGCGATGAGCTTCCATTTCGGCTTTATCGCCGCAAACGCCGTGGGGCCTTCGTCGAGAATGTAGAACATTCGCCCGCCGGATGAGACCATCGCGCTTGTCGTCGACAGGTGATCGTGACTGCGGGCCCACTGCGGGCCGCAAATCCACTGCACATTCTTCGGCGGGCCCACGACGCTGTCTCTGGCCACGGCATTGTTGCTCGGGTTGTGCAGGTAGTGGGTCCATTCGTCGATAGCGGCCGGGCGCGGCTTTACAGTTTTCGTCCACTTGTCGCCGGTTTTAATGTACGCAGCGCCGTCAGGCGCCAGGACCCGCATTACTTCTTTCATGGCCACGTCGCCAAGGTCCGCCGAGACCAGGAGGTTGACCAGGTTGTCGGCGTAAGGCAGGCGACTGGAGCTTAACTGTTCGACGCTGACCTTGCCGTAGAGCCCCAACGCGTCGATTCTCTTGCGGGCGGCCCGGATTTCATCGGCGCTGGTGTCCAGCCCGTGAACGAGCACATTTTCACCATCGCCAAATGCTGCGGTCAGTTCGCCGTCATCGCAGCCGACATGCACGATCAGCCCGCCAGTGAAGCCCGCGGCTTCGGCGATGCGTTTGGCCTGTGCCCGGTTAGTTTCGGCGCCCGCCGCCGCCGGAGTCGCGAATACCAGTGCGGCGACAAGACAAGAGACAGTTGCTTTGATTGGGTTCATGTGTGTTGTCCTCGATCGATGTTTCAAATACCTTCAAAGATTGTAGGCGCCGCGAGGCGTTGAGCAACCGAATTGAGGATTTGGATTTGCCGCCTGCGATCGAACCGGCGATAATGAAAGCGAAGGTTATCGGGCTGCGGCGATGGTTTCGGCGGCCCCGCATTCTGGACATTTCCCTGATTCTACATGTCTTTACTCCCGATGTTCGGCCAGTCGGTCCGTTCGCCCCAGAACATTACTCTTACCTGCGGGCCGTTGGTCCACGGGGGCCTGAGTTTCATTTTGTCCAGTTCTTTGAACGTTCGCTTGTACCCGCTGCGGAGAAACAGCGGGTGTTTGATTTCGTTTTCGTGTCCGCTGACCAGCAGTTTGGGCTTGACGCCTTCGACAGCCTTGCTGAGTTTCGCCCAGCAGTTGCCCAGCAGTACGTCGATCTTGTGCTCGCCGGCGATTTTGCGATACAGCGATGTCTTGGTATTGTCGCCCTGGTGCATGACCAGCAGCCCGCCGATTCGAACGACGTATACGTTGTTGCGGGCGGTGGGAAACTGCCAGCCGGTATGTCCGTTAATTTCAACGCCCGCGATCCGGAGCGGCCGATTCTCCTCGCCGGGAATCCTGAACACGTTTTCGCCGGTCAACTCCCTGGCCAGACTGTCGAGGAGCACGATCTTCTTACCCGCGGCCAGCATTTGCCTGAGGAACTCTCGCGAGCTGTGATCGTGATGCCAGTGTGATACAAACGCCGCGTCGAGATGGTCGGCCAGTTGTTTGAGCTGGGCCTGGTCCATAGGGTTGTCGAACACCCAGCCGGGATGAATGTCGAACCCGATTGTCGCCTCGGCGGACTTGACCACGAACCCCATATTGTACATGCGCCATATCCGCACGCCGTGAGTCACGCGCGACTCGCTGATCTCGGCAAGAGCCTTTTTCATCTGACGCTGGAACAGTGCGCCAATATCGCGTCGCCATGCGTCATCTTGCCTGGCGTTTAGCGGACCGTCAATCGCTTCGAGCATCACCCTGCGTTTCGCCCAGTTGACGCCGTTTGGCGGATGTGTTTCCAGCTCGCTGCTGCAGACCGATAACGTATCGCTCGGCGCCGGGGCGCTCGCCGGCGAGTTCGGCGGCGCGGTCCTGGCATAATGTAAACTGGAGATCAGCCAAACCGCCAACGCGCCGCCGAGCAGCATTGCGAAGATAGCGACGGTAATAAATCTCTTTGTACGATTCCTGTTCATCTGGTTCGCCGTGGTTGTCTGATACGGGCTACAGGCGGTTGGCCCTGATCTTGCCAGTGAAACCTACTGTTACTATAAAGGTGATCTGGCCTCCCTGCTCATCTTGGACGAGCAGCTTGTATGAGTCCCTTCCGTCGTCCGGATCATATCCCATGGCGCCGCTTCCCAGACCGTAGAATGAGATTACTCCATAACCATGCTCGTTAATCCATCTGTAAATGCACCGCTGCTCCCACTTGCGTCGGCGAAAATGCCAAACAGCACCTAACGCGACAATTAGAATGACGAGTGCGGAGTAGAGGATTACGTCCATGAGAAGCTCCCTGAAGTTCTGAGCATCAGTATCGCTTCATGTCGGTGGGGCGTCAATCTGTTTGTCCCGATATTTCAGGCGTGTGAATCGGTCAGGCCAGGGCTTTCTCCACTTCGGCGCGGAGTTTGGTCAGGCCTTCTATCGCCACTTCGAGAGCGTCTCGTTTGTAGTAGTCGCGATTGAACAGTTCCAGGCTCAGCCAGCCGTGGAAGCCTCCTTTTTTCAGCGTGGAGAATATCTGCTTCAGCGGGGCGACGCCGTCGCCTGGGAACACGCGATGGGAATCGTTGATCGTTTTACGCGGCGGGTCGGCGGGGTAGTCGTTTACGTGGAACACGCTCATTGCGTCGGGACCCAGGAACTTCAGGCCGGAGAATTCCGAGCCGCCTTTGTAAATGTGATAGACGTCCAGCAGGACGCTGGCTTTGGGGTGTCCGCTTTCTGCGGCGACAAACAGCGCCTGGCCGATTCGGCTGAGTGTGTTAGAAGGTCCCCAGATTTCCAGCATTGGAGTTATGCCGGTCTTGTCGCCGAGATCCAGCGCCGCGCGGTACCGTTTGGCGATGGCCCAGAGATCTTTGATCGGGGTGCGTCCGACTCCGGCAGGGGCGGCCGCGATTCCCGTCCCGCCGATCTGCTTGATCAGGTCCATGTCGCTGGCGAGATCCTTCAGGCCTTTGGCTCGCTTCGCGTCATCGTCGGATATCCACGAGGCGAACCCGATCGCACTGGGAACCGCCAGACCCAGATCGGATATTCGCTTTCGGAGATCCTTCAGCGATCCGCCCTTGCTCTGGTAGCTTCGGATCGAACCGATCCACGGTTCAATGGCTTTGTACCCCGCCTTGGCGGCGATTTCGACTTCCTTGACGATACCTAACTTCTGGCCGCGAATCGTGCCGGTATTCAGGCAGAAACCCATCGGCTGTTTGACTGATTTCCGTTCGTCGGCTTGCGCGCCACCTGCGATAGCCCCAACGGCCACAGCGGCGCCGATCTGTTTGATTGCGGTTCGTCTGGTAATGTCTGTTTTCATTTCAATCGCCTTTCGGGTCCTCGCGTTGCATCGATTGTATCGCCTGGCGATGCGAAGGCAACCCGGATGCCTCCAAAAAGAGAGCCCCGGTTTCCCGAGGCTCTCGATCTTCAGATGCTGATGCGTCTTGAGCGAGACTTATTTTCCGAAGTACAGCTTGGAGAATTCCTTGAGTCCGGCGCGGAGTTTTTCTACGTGCGTCGCGTCTGTGGTCTGTTTGCACTTCATCGCCGAGACCAGTATTCCGTGGAGCGTCGTGAGTTTCTTAACGTATGCGCCGTAGGCCTTTTTGTCGGCCGAATCGGCGGGCTTGACGCGCTGGGTCATGAAGTACTGCGTGACGATCTGCTGGATTTCGCCGGCGTGCTTTTCCTTGTTGGCCACCCAGCGGGCGATCTGGTTCGACGCTGTCGGCGAGTGCTCCTTGCTCAGTGCGGCGATCTGGAGCATTGCTTTTTCGATGGTCTTGCAGTGCTCTTCGATCATCTGCACGCGCATTTCATCGGTATAGATACCGCACGGTATTTCGCAGTGTCCAAAGAGCGAGTCGCCGGAAAGTCCCAGTCCCAACGCTGCCAACGCCGCCAGTAACAGTAGTTTGGTCTTCATGGAGTGATCCTTTTTGTTGTGTGTTAATCCGAAAGTTCCGAACCGTCCGGCCGCGACGTTCGCGAGCCTACGAATCATTCTATCCCGCTTGATTTAGGATCGTCGGGGCGGCGCGGATTTTTTTACCGTCCGCCTTCCCATCGCAGGTTCCGGAAGTTCCGCGGTGTTTTCCAGTTGATGGGTTTACCTGTCGGCAGTTCGGCTTCCTTGCCGTTGCGCTGGGCCTTGACGCGCCCTCGGATACCGAGTTCCGTGATGTGTCGCCAACTCTTGAGCGGCTGCTTTGTTCCCCTGCCCAGGAGCTTGAAGTCAGAGATCCCTGCGCTGACCGTTTGCCATTTGTCCGACCCCTTGATGTTCACCCGGGCGAAGTATTGGCCCTTCTTCTGTCCCGGGAAGGCGTTCCAATTGTTGTCCTGCAGTTCAAAGAAAAGCACAGCGTCATGGGCCGTCTTTAAGTCCAGGGCCAGGCGGGCGTCTTGAGGCGCTGCGAACGCCGGGTCCTTGATCTTGCGTGTGTAGGCGGCCCACCAGTTCGGGTTGTTCCAGCTCAGGCGATACCAGTCGTGGTAATTGGAGAACTCCTTTTCGATTACGCGACTGGGCGTGGGCGTCGGTCTTACTTTGGCGGCTTTCAGTTGAGCGGGACTGTAGCTGATCATCTCCGACGATATGCCGAACGTCTCGGGGATCTGGCGCATCCAGGGGTATCCGACCAGCCGGTGGTCGAGCTTGTAGTAGACGTTTGCCATTATGTACAGCGGGCGGTCCGTGCTGTCGCTCGGGCAAGCGGCGCGCCACGAATCGCCCGTGCGCCTGGCGGGAGCCGCTCGCCAGAAACGCGTGAGTATGTGCGGGTCGAGCGAGTAGTAGATGTCGACCCTGGCGACGTTTTTCAACTGGTCCGGCTGAATAGTTACCGACGGGATCGAATCCTTGGTTTTCAGGCTGGCGGTTATCTTCGGTGTTTTGGGGAAGTCGAAGGCGCCCTTGAGATGTTGCGCGAAGAAGAGCATCCCGGCGAAGTAGTGTTCGCTGATCGCGCGATGGTTCATGTGCGGCGTGATCGTGTAGTTTACGGTCTTTGACTTGATGTTTTGCCAGTTGGCGTACATGTTGTCGAGTATCCCGTTGAAGTCGTTGTGCGGCCCGACGTACAGGATCGGAGCGGTGATCTCCTTGAGGTACAGCGCATCGTCGATGGTCTTGTGATAGAGTTCCGAATGCCTGCGGCGAACGCCGGCGTTGGGTCGGTTGCGGATGTGATCCGGAGCCGAACCGCTGCCGCCGCATGACGGGACGGCCGCCTTGATTCGCTTATCGCATCCGGCGAGCATCACGGTGAGCTTGCCGCCCATGGAATGGCCGAACGCTCCGATCCGATCCGGATCGACTTGCGGCTGCTGCTGCAGGAAGGTGATCCCGCGTTTGGCCGCGATGAGTATCAGGAACCAGTTGCTGTTGCGGGGCGATTCGACGTTATCGATAGTGAGCTTGTCCGGCGTTAGCGAGCCGTAGTGACTGTTGTGTCCTTTTTGCGTTGCGTCCACGGCGCCCCAGTCGGTTGTCGGCTCGCCGGGTTTGGCTTTTTCCATCTCGCGTCCGCCCCAGTTGATCGACAGCGTTGCGTATCCGTTGTCGGCTCCGTATTTGACGCTGTGGATCGCGGCCCGCTGTCCGCCGCCGTGCATCTGGATGAGCGCGGGGATCTTCTTGTCGCCCTTGGGCTTTGTCGGGAAGGCGTAGAAGGCGGCCATCGTGGCTTTCTTGCCCTTGAACGTTCCGATGGTGTAAGTCAGGTATTGGCAAGTCGCGTCGCCGTCTTTCCACTCGCGCACGATTTTCACGTCGAGCGGTTCTTTCGTCGAATCGTAATCGGCCCAGAGCTGCTTTACGCTCTGTGGGACCTTTCCATCTTTCAGCGGCGCAAGCGTGTCGGCGGCGCTTAGCCGAGAGGCGGAGTTCAGTGTCGCCGCAGCGGCAAGCAGGCTCGTGATCAATGTCGTTTTCAAGTTCTCTCCTCGATCTCTTGCGGTTGAACTACCAGGCGCAGCGGTTTGCCGGGCTTGATGTTTACAGGCAGGCCTTCGCTCAGGGTCTTGCCGGAAACTACGCGCGTCGTCCTGGCGTCGATATCCCGTACCTCGTACTTGCGCGTTGCGGTCGGTTCAACGGTGAACCACTCCGGCACGGAGTTCATCCGGGGCCAATCCTGCTGGAAGCCCATGTAGATTCGGTGTCTGGGAATATCGAACTGGAGCTTGCCTTCGTACGGTTTGTCCGACTGCATGTAAACGCAGACACCGTCGCCGACGGGCGCCGCGCCAAGCTTCAGCCCGCGGAGCCACGGACGAGCGATGGTGTTGCGCGTGTGCAGCATCGTGTGAATCAGCACTGTGCGGACCGTGTTGGCCTCCAGTTTGTGGGTCTCCCAGAGGCGTTTGGCGTTTACGTGATCGACCAGCAGCGTCGCGATCTCGCGATCGGCCCAGATCAACGCCTCCGGCTCCGGGAACCGCCGCGTCAGGTAGAGCCCGCCTTCGACAGAGTCGGCCACGTTGTCCCGCGAACCGTGGTCCCAGTTGTATTCCTTGTATCGCGGTTTTAGCAGGTTCTTCATCGGCTGGCGGATCGCATCGCTGTACCGCTTCGAGCCCAGGGCCAGATCGTAGTCCAGGAAACCGACGAAATCGTATCCCCATCCGTCGCCGGTCCTGACCCGATCGTGGGGCCCAGGGGTTTTCTGCAGCGAGCCGATGATCAGCCCGTGAGAGTTGGTTCCGCGCTTCAGGATCTCGTCGAACATGTACTCCATGTGCGGCTTGTACTGCTTGAGTTTCTTCGGGTCGGCCTTGGCGTCTACGGCGAAAAGCAGCCCAAGGCCTCCTATGATCTCGCAACCATGATCGCTCAATCGCGACGGGACGAACTTGCCGCCCAGCAAGTAGTAATCCGCCAGCCGGTGAGCCCAGTCGAGATACATTTTTTCGCCGCTCATGCAGTACAGTCGCGGCAGGATCTGCAGCAGTTCGCCGTTGACCTCGATGTTCTTCGAGGGGATCTTCCCGTAGGGACTGTCGTACGGCGCGTGCTTGAAAATATCATCGACGATGCCGCGCATACGAACGGACCAGGGCGAATCCTTGCCGGTGATTTCCACTATCGCCACCAGCCCGTCTTTGGCGTATTCGCACGCGCCGAAGATCATCGCGTCGAACGAACCGGGGGCTCTTTTACCGCGTTTCAGGTCGTAATTAACCGGCAGGCGATCCAGGTGGTTGCATAGTTTCTGCTCGGCTTTGAGGGTGTCGAGCATCACGGTGTCGAGCACTTTTTTGTCGGTGTAGAACGCCGCCCATACGTAAAACGGATAGCAGTCAGCGGCCGTGTCGCGGTAGTTCCACGCTCGCGCCGTCGAGCGAAACAGCCCGGTCCTGGCGTCACGAACAGGCAGTACTCGCTCGTGCAGCCATCGCTGTACTTTGTCCAGTGCGATCCCGGCATATTTCGCCGAACGTTGGGCTCGCTTCCAATCGCATTTCTGCGGCGATGGATTCCAGAGGCTTCGCGTCTGATCGTTGATTTCGAATCCCGGTAGATCGGCCCAATTGTCGGCGCGCTGGGCCGAGCAGGCAGCCCCGGCCGCGGCGATAACCGCGATGCAAGTCAGAATGTTCGTACTTTTCATGCCGATGTTCTCCATTCGGGTATTTGTTTGTCACCGGGCGGTCAAGACCCGCCCGGCGGCTTGATGTCCCACGTCACGCCGACAGTGGAGTTGCACGTCGTCAGCGGAAGGTTGCGTGCATACTGCTCCGGCCGCGTGAACTCCTTGCGGTAGTAGTGAGCTTCAAGCCGGCTGCCTTCGTTGGATTCGGATTTCACCGACTGGCCGGGGTTCAGGTATCGCGAGAACCGCAGGCCGTCTTTCGGGTCGGCGTACAGGATGACCACTCGCCGGCTGGTCAGATTACGCAGGCCCACGCCGATCCACTTGCCGTTCCTGTGCGAGGGAGGCCTGTTTATCTTCCGGGTGATCTTCAGCTTCGGCATTTTGGCCCGGAGTTTGGCGATTGCGGCGTCCGAAATCTTCGATTCCCTTGTCGCCACTATCTCCTCCAGGCCGGGCGCTTTTTCGAGCATCGGAAATGTCTCGATGAACGTCTTGTCGCCGCCGGTCCATTTGTCGCCAAGGAGAATGTCGGGAATCCTGTAAGACTGTTTCTCCGGTCCCGGCGGCGGTCTGAATCCGGACGATCCGCCGAGCCGATTGATCTCCAGGGCCAGCGTCTTGCGGGCTTTCGAGATGCGGTCGGACATCAGCGCCTCGCCCAGTTCGCACGTGATCGGCATGTCGCTTTTCCCGACGGATTTCATGATCTCGGTCAGTTGATATTCCGGCGGGAGGGTCTGTGATACTCCAACGCCATTCCAGTGCAACCGCCGGCGGCCGGCGGCTTGAATCAACTCGATCTTGACTTTCTCGCCCTGGTGATCGCCGATCGCAAACAGCAGCGGAGCCGCTCGGCTCTGCCAGGTTTGCCTGATCGGAACTTCCCTGGCCCGGATCTTCCCGGCTCCGATGCTCATCGCGATCGAGTCAGCGTCCGCCGGCTGGCCGTCGGAAAGACTCACGCGGACCGCCAGCCATTTGTCCTTCGGTCCGATCTCCATCTCTCGCCATATTCGCAACGGTCTGCCCCTGGCCTGGACCATCGTTCGGAATCGCCGCCGGCCGGGTGTTCCCGTTTCGTCCAGGATGCTGGTCCAGTTGTAAGCGTCGCTCCGCTCGTGTCTCAGTCGCCATTGCGGACCGTCGCCCAGCAGCGGGCCGATGTGTCGCCGAGTCTGCTGCCGCAGTGTTGCGGCGTCCAGTTCGACTTGCGGATCGAGCCAGTCGAGCTTGTCGCGGATGTTCAGCGGGTCGGCGCTGGGAGGATGTCCGCGGTTGATAGGATCAGCCTGGAGGATCAGGACTCCCGGACCGCCTGATGGCAGTTTCATTCTGATCGGACCGCTATCGACAACTTTTTTCGAACCGATCAACATTGGGCTTTCGTACGCGGGCTTTTCGTCTGTTGATCCGACGTAAACCCTTCCTCGAGCGCAGCCGCCGGCGCCGACGCTGCGGTCCAGCCCGACCCCGGTGCGAAAGGCCTTTGCGCATTGCGGCAGTTCGAATCGCAGTTCGCTGTAAGCGTGTACGGCGAATCCCCAGGCGTATTGTCGCCCGCCGCTGCGAAGCGCCCGCCCGGCGGAATTGCGGTTCTCGAACTTCGGCAGCAGCGGGGGGCTGATCACCCCTGCCGGGCAGATCCGGCTAAGCGGCACGCGCTGGGGTGCGAACGACCATCGCATATGAATGCTGTTGAACGGGACCCACAGCGGATCGAGACTCCAGACCGGCTGGATGATGTGACGCCAGGTTTCGGCGTTTCCGTGCGGCCCGGTTGATGCGACTCGCTGGGCCTTGAGCGATTCGGCGACACGCAGATACTTCTCCCATCGACTGGTCTCGCTCTTGAATACTCGTTTTGCCGCGGCCGCTCTTCCCTGCTTCCCGGAATCAGATTTATGCTTCTTGTACATCGCAGCGACCCGATCAAACCTGAGCTTGTTTTCCTTCAGCTTGCTCTGGTGTTGAGCGATCCGCTGATCGAGCCGCTGGAGATGTTCTATCGCCCGCTTCCTGAGGCTCGCCGTGCTGTAGGCCGACGCGCCGAACCGCAGCGAACTGCTTGTGGCGACCAGACCGCTTGTTGTTTCGACACGCAACATACGCGACTCACACGACGGGCTGAGAACCGCAAGCTCCCGCCAATAAGCCTTCCAATGGTCGATCTTCGGAAAGTGGATCTCGGCGATGTCCGACGTCTCGATCTGGCGTGTGGAGTCCTTCAGGAGAAGGGCCACCGACTGGTCTTTCCAACGGAGACCCATGAAGCCGATTCTCCGGCCGTCTCTGAAAAAGAGCGAGCCGGGCTGCAACCGGCGGCGGGAATCGGCTTGAAACACGACACGCTCGATCCGCTGGGGAAGAACCCGGACATGAGCGAAGGTCTTCTTGTCTGGTTCGTGCAGCGGCGCGGCGGGTTTGACCAGCAGGTGCTCCGGGATGTGCGGACCGCGGCCGAGGCCTTCAATGCGCCCGACAATCCGATCGCCGCCGACGAATTCGATGTAGCTGTCGTATTGGCCCGGACTCCAGGCCTTCAGCTTGCGATCGCAGAGCCATCGCAGTTGGCGTTTCGCGTCGAACAATGCGGTGTTGTCCAGCTTCGGAGCCTCGGGATGCTCTCCCCAGCCCGACAGCTTGTCACCCTCGACTCGAGCCCCGTCAGCAAACACCGCCTCGTATCGCCCGGCGTCTGCGGCGATCAGCGCCGCGGGCGACAACGCTGCGATCAGCACAAGCGTGGCGAACCTCAAGGAATTCATATCGGGATGTTCCGGATAAGCTCTTGTCTGTCCCGAAACGGATCGGGGGAGCACACTCTAAAAGCGGGTGTCGCCAACGATTGTATCGACGTTGCGGGCAATCACAACCCATTTTCGATCTCTGTCTATCGTCTTTGCGGCTCTGGAGTTTCTGTTTGCGGCCTATCGATCGCTGGCGCATTTGCGGTGTTTACGTATCTATCGATTCATTGAAATCCAAGTATTCCGCTTGACTTTCTTGGAGTTTCTCGTATAATGCTAATCCAGTACGAGGTTTCTTGTTTTAAGAGTCGTCGATGCCGCATTCGGCGTGAGCCCGCCGGAGTATTTCGATCAGAGGGTAAGAGTGATTCACTTCTTCATTCCTACCTGGTATTGCCCAGTTCGGCGTCTGTCCAGCTAGTGCAGGCGGATGGTTTTCGTATGTCTTTGTGTTGAAGGTGGTTATCGGGATCGCCTCGGTTATCAGAACGGAATTGTACTCGCTATTCGAAGCATTAAGGAGCGGAGAAAATGGCAAGATTTACAGTATTGATGTCGCTGGTTATCGTGTTGACGGTTTCGGTAGGGCCTGTGTGGGCCGAGACATTCGAGCAGGCGGCTACGGCTAAGGGTTATACCCACGGTTCGACGGGAGTCCTCAGCCTCAGTGGGTACGATTCATCGAACCCGGCCGCTTTTAAGATCCCCGGCGATATCACGAGCCTGGCTGGTGTGGACAACTACACGGCATGCTCGATAATCATAGCTCAGTACAACCAGATAACGAATATCGCCACAAATCAGTTCGCCGGGATGTCCGGCCTTGACAGGCTGGACTTGTACTCGAACCTCATAACCAGCATTGAGCCAGGCGATTTTTCCGGCCTGTCGTCCCTGACCATTCTGACGCTGATACACAACCAGATCACCAGCATCGAATCTGGCGATCTATCGGGCATGCCGGCCCTGACTGATCTTAGTCTGCAGAACAACCAGATTAGCAGCATAGAATCCGGCGATTTCTCGGGGCCAGCGGCCCTGAAAAAGTTAGCCCTGCGTAATAATCAGATTACCAGCATTGAATCGAACGATTTCTCGGGCCTGTCGTCGCTTACTTACCTGAGCCTGGGCGGCAACCAGATCGGCAGCATCGAATCTGGCAGTTTCTCCGGCTTGTCGGCTCTTCCGAGTCTGGACCTGAGTGGTAACCAGATCACCAGCATCGAAACGGGAGATTTCACCGGATTGTCAAGCCTAACACCCAACAACCTAGACTATAGAAAGAAAATAAGAATAGAAACTCG
>CAYMSH010000023.1:27177-28294 GCA_964392945.1 uncultured Planctomycetaceae bacterium
CAGCATCGAATCGGGTGATTTCTCCGGCTTGTCGGGCGTCACCGACCTCTACCTTTACGATAACCAGATCAGCAGCATTGAATCGGGTGCGTTTGCCGGTTTGTCGTCTGTGACGAACCTGGATTTGTACAGCAACCAACTGACCAGCATCGAGTCTGGGGTTTTTGCGGGTCTGTCCACAGTTAACGAGTTGTACCTTGGTGGAAACCAGATCGCGAGCATCGAATCGGGCGGTTTCTCGGGCCTGTCGGGCCTGCCTACGTTGTCGCTGGTCGGCAACCAGATCACCAGCATCGGCCCGGGCGCGTTCACCGGTTTGTCAAGCCTTGAGAATCTGGTGATATCGTCTTACGACGGGACCAACCCTCTGGCGAGCATCGGCGACAACGCCTTCGACGGCATGACCGGCTTGAGGAAACTCGTGCTGGCCGAAATGACGACGCTGACCGAACTGAATCTGACCGGAGCCGATTTCGGCGACAACTTCAATATCCAATTGGTGGACACTACCGGGCTGACAAGTGTGGACCTGACCAGCGCATCGCTGACCCAGGGCGCATTCGACGGTCTGATGGACCCCCAAGGCGGCAACGGTTATCGCGAGGGCCTGGGCGACAAGGGTGGAATCACATCTTTGGAGATGGACCTTGCGGACTTGTCAGGCGTGACGGACTTTTCGACGATGTACGACATGGACGACCTTGTCACGCTGTACATGCCCTTTGCATCCCTGGGCGATATCGATCAGATCGACGATCTCGTCGCCAACCTCGCGGCGCTTGACGAACTGACGCTGTCGGATGACCAGTGGGTCGGGATGAGCGCCGCAACCCAAGCGAGCCTGACCGCGTGGGACGCCGAACCGTCAAACACGCTGACCGTAACGCCGGAACCGGCTACAATGAGCCTCCTGGCGCTCGGAGCCCTGGCGGTCTTGAGACGACGAAGACGATCGTAGATGGAAACGAATCGCAGGTCCGGCCGCATGTTCTTTCGAATGCGGCGGTCCTGGCCGCATCCGGCGTGAGCCCGCCGGAGTATTTCGAGCAGAGGGTAAGAGTGATTCACTTCTTCATTCCTACCTTGGATTCATGAGTTCGATGTCTGCCCAGTGCAG
>CAYMSH010000024.1:0-2720 GCA_964392945.1 uncultured Planctomycetaceae bacterium
TTCACCGCCGGCGGCCGCACCGGTCGCATCGTATCGTTGTGCGAAAATGCCGCCCCTGCTGTCGTCAAGGCCTTCCCAGACGATCACGTACGCGCCGCTGTCGGCTATGGCGATAGACGGGGTCTTCTGCTGGCCCTTAGTCTCGGTATTGACCTGGAACTCCACGCCGTCGGCAATAACGGCAATGCTGTACGGATCGGTTTCCGTTACGGCGTCGAGAGTCGTTTCGGTCTGCTCCGATACGCTCTGATCGACCCCGGCGGGGCCTACGGCGTCGCCGCTGAGGACTGTTTCGATCCCGTTGTAGTTGATCGTAGAGAAGAACGGAACGCCCATGTCGATCGTCACGGCCGAATCGTCTACGGTAAGGCGATCGGACCGGTAGGCGCCCATATCCAGCGTATCTGTCTCGTTGTCTCCGTTGATCGTGGTCACGTCGCCGTTTGCGGTATTGCGAACAATGAAGGTGTCGTCGTCGGAACCGCCCCTGAGGGTGTCATAGCCGTCGGACCCGAAGAGCATATCGTTTCCATCGTGGCCCTGCAGCGTATCATTACCTCGTCCGGCGCCGCCGCGAAGGGTGTCATCGCCATTTCCGCCATTGAGGTTGTCGTCGCCGTGTCCGCCCAGCAGCAGGTCTTCGCCGTCCTTTCCGTCAAGGGTGTCGTTGCCCGCCCCGCCGTCAAGCAGATCGGCTCCGTCGCCGCCGAGCAGCCGATCATTGCCGGCCCCGCCGTAGAATTCGACAGGCACCGGTCCGATTCGCGTGTCAATGGATATCACATCGTCGCCGTCCTGGCCGAAGACCACGATCCGGCTGACGTCGGCGAACTCCTGTTCGACATCCACTCCGCCCAGCGGGCCTTCGCGGAGTTCGAGTTCAATTATTTCCAGCTCGCGGTCCGGATCGAAGTCTATCCTATCGGCCCGGTTGGTTCCGCCTACGAAGAGGACAACCATACCCGGCTGATCGGGGTCATCGACTCGTCGCACGGCCTGGATAAGCACATCATCTATCCGGCCCTGGGCCACGTCGCCGTTTGCGTCGGTGCTCGTCATGATCACGCTGTAGAGCCCGGCGTTGACCGGGTGGAATACAAACTCAGGCCCGGAGCCGAGCTGGACTATTTCATCCGCGGCATTCACCACTCGCCACTGAACAAGGTTGTCTTCCAGCACTGCCGGAGTTTCGCCGATGGCTCCGTACAGCAGCGGCTGGCCGCGCACTCCGGCATTAGGACCGTAGACGTAGCTGTTGAGCACCGGCGTGACATCTTGGGGCTCGAATCCCGTCGGAGACGCATCGCCGCTGACCGCAGGACGAACGCCCGCGGCGGCCACGTCGATAAGGAACCGCTCCAGAATCGGGGCGAACATCGCCAGCAGTTGGCCCTGTATCGGTTTTAGAACCTTACTGCCGCGCCCGCCGACAAACTCGGTCCTGTTGACGCCTGCTCCGCCGTCCATGGTATCGACCCAGCGGTGACCGTAGATAATGTCATTGTCGTCGCCGCCGGAAACGATGTTCTTGCCGAACTGACCGGCAAGTACGTCGTCGCCGCCCATTCCGTCGATAGTATCACTGCTCAAGACCTCGTAATCCCGAGTCCTGTAGTGCATGCGGAACGTGTTCAAGGCGTCCAGATCGGTCTTCGGATACCTGAAGTCAAACTCGACGCCAGTCAGATCCAGGGCCGCAGCGGGAGGCTCGGCTCCGAATGGGACCGTAACCGAAACGCTGTCGCCGAAGATAGTGTCATCGCCGTCATCGCCGAACAACGTATCGTTGCCCGCGATCAGGCCAGTGGTGTATCTATTGCCCCTGCCGGAAAGCTGCCCGGAGCCCAGCCAGTTATTGTACGCACGCCTGCGATGATATGCATGATGACGCCAGAGCAGATGGCTGTGATGGAATTCGTTGCCGTTGTGATGTTCGCTCTTCAGGTAGCTGTCCAGGCCCCTGAGGATAACGACGATATCTTTCTCGACATCCTTTCTCTCGGCGTCGTCGATCGGCGCGGCCAGGAGGATCGGAATCGACACGATAGCGAAGTCGCCAACGATCAGATCGTTTCCGCCGCCGCCGCGAATTTCGTCATTTCCGAGGACCTTGTCGTACTCGTAATCGTGCGGCACAAGCCTCAGATCGATTCTGTTGGGCATGCGGCCCCTGAAGCTCGCGTGCTCGTCGGCGATATGATCCTTCAACTGGGCGTCTCGCAGCGTCTTGGCCGTCCGCAGCGCGGTCTTTGTGTCGGCCAGCAGATCCTTGTCAACATCCAGAGCGTTGTTTGCCGCGACGCGACCGAGTCGGTAGTCGCCGTAGTTGGAGAACTCGTTAACAACAATCGGGGCGATGAAGGCGCCGTCGTCGCCGACAAGGAAATCATCTCCGCCCTGTCCGTCAATTGTGTCGTTTCCGATGACAAGGTCATGGAAATCCGGATCGACTTGAGCGGTCCGGCTGATAGCGACCCGATCGGGGTTAACGTAAATCGCATGGCTAATCAGGTCGTTCAGGACCTGCAGATGGGCCTCGGAGACCACGTGTCCCAGATCGACGGTAACATGCTCCAGATCACGCAGGAAGTCGTGGAAATCCAACGCCGCTGCGGCAAAGTCATTCTCATCGACGGGGAAGCCGACCATGAACGGAGCCGGGACGAATCCGTCGTCGCCAATTATGTTGTCGCTTCCGTCGCCGCCAAGGATCGTATCGT
>CAYMSH010000024.1:2736-27415 GCA_964392945.1 uncultured Planctomycetaceae bacterium
ATGATCGTGCTGGACGCCCGACATGGTGTGCTCGGCCTGATCGTAATCCAACGCCAGGTGATGCAGTACTTGCAGGACATCCTGCATCTTGTCGAGAACATTGTCTATCGCAGCGTCGATTTCCCTCATGCCTGTCAGCAGCGGCGAGAGTATTCTGGCGTTATCGCCGAAGATCAGATCGGCTCCGTCGCCGCCGTCTATAGTATCGTTGCCGGGCAGGCTGTCGACGTGATGGACAATATCCGGTATGAGCGACATGTACGGAACAAGCGCCGCTCCGTCTCGTCGCATGAGCGCGTCATTATTTGCCAGCCGGCCAAACTCGGGAACAATGTCCGACACGTATGTCATCCGCGGAGCGCCGAAGAGCAGTTCTTCAGGCTGCATGCTGACCGTCGGCACGACAACCGATCCGCCGAACTCCAGCAGCAGCGGGACGTCGGCGCCGTCGGCGACGCTGATCAGGCGAACGCCGCTTACGATCTGCGGCAGGTCAGTCTTGAACGGCACGGTGTTGAACGCTCCATCCGCAAAGATCGCGTCATCGTCGTCACCGCCGCGTATGGTGTCGTCGCCGCGTTGTCCGAAGAGCAGATCCTCGCCCGGGCCGCCGTCGAGTTCGTCATTCTCCGCGGGGCTCAGATCGATCAGCAGCAGATCGGTATCCCATGCGTAGTTATCGCTGTTCAGCAGCTTGCTTCCATCCGGCAGGAGTGCTCCTGTGGCGATCAGCAGATCGGCCTCGATGAGTTTGCGAGCCAGGTCGGGATCGGTAATTCGCAGCGGCGTGGTGTCGATATCGATAATGCCGACGACGACTCCGATATCTTCGAGGAACACGTCGCGATGCCAGGCTCCGCTGGCGTTTACTCGCGGGGTTTCATCGGCGTTGTAGTCCCGCACGATAATCGCCCCGCCGCCCGTGACTATATCGTGACCGGCGTCGCCAAACAGCATATCGTCGCCCAGTTCGCCGAATATCTCGTCTTCGCCGGCCCCGCCGCGGATTTCGTCGTCGCCGCGCTGACCGTGAATGATATCGTCGCCGGCGTCGCCGAGCATCACGTCGTCGCCGCCTGTGACGTCGACATCATCATAACGCTGCACGTGGCGAATCACGTCGGGGAACGGGTCGGGGTATTTCTCCCACTGGTCATCCTGCCCGGCCAGGAGCGTTCGCGTGATGAGGCCGTTATCGCCGAGCATCACGTCGGCTCCGATGCCGCCGTCCATTGTGTCGGCTCCGTCATCGCCGCTCAGGACATTGTGTCCGCCGGTTATATCGTCATCGCCATCGCCGCCGAACAGGTTGTCATCGCCCTGCTGACCGAGGATGAAGTCGTCGCCGCCCTGACCGAAGATCGTATCGGCTCCGCCGCCGTAGATGTCGCTGGTGAATATCGACCTGAACTTCTGGTTTTCCGGCAGCGCGGTGTCCAGCAATCCGTGATCGCCCAGCAGGATATCGTGATGGTTTCCGCCGCGTATTTCGTCGGCTCCGGCTCCGCCGAAGACAATATCCCGTCCCTCGCCGCTGGACATAATGTCATCGCCGCCGATAGTCGGATTGATGCTGAAGACCATATCCACCGGTCGATTCACACCGTCGATCTTGTCGCCCGGTCCGGCGTGGCCAAGAACCGTAACGGCCAGAGCCTGCAGCTCGGCGTAAGTGAGATTCTCGGTCTCTTCCGGTGTCATCGGCTGATCGAAGATCAACACGCGTCCGCGATCGCCCAGGACGATATCGTCTTTGGATCCGGACTCTATCGTGTCGCCGTCCTGTCCGCCGAATATGTACAGCCGCAGGGTCGAGGCCGCCCCGCGCACGATGTCGGCGTCGCTGTAGGGAGTCTGCGGCAGCGTGAAGACCTTCTCAGTCGGCGCGGCCAGCGATTCGACGACAGCCAGACTGTTCGGCGTGAGTTCGATTCCGTTCAGGAACGTCAGGATGTTCGTCGCGGCGTCAAACTCGTAGTCGAGCAAGTCAAGATACTCACCGTTAATCCGTACTCGAATCGAATCTCCGTCCACGAACGCCGCGGGCAGCAGAAGTTCGCTGACGGTCTCGTCAATGAAGACGCGATGGACAATCGGCGTCCTGATCTGCACTGTCACGTCAGTCGGATCGTCGTGCTCGAATCCCATGAACAGACCTACGTGGTCCAGGCCGGCGTGCGGCACGAACTGGCCTGGGTCCAGCTGGACCGAGTCGACAAACACTCTCACATCGTCGGCCGGCGTACGATGATCTCCGCCCGAGAGATCCAGGCCCAGTTGGAGTTGGTTGTTGTACTGGCCCTGGGTATTGAGCACGAAGAACTCATCTTCGTTTTCATCGAGCGTCACAGTGACAGTATCGTCGCCCAGTCCGGTATTCAGCGTGTTGACTGTGAAGACGCCGTCCCGCTTGTGCGTCCCGTCGATGAAGAACGTGTCGTCTCCGAATCCGCTCCAGATCGTGACGCCATCGATGAAGTCGCCTTCGGTATCGTGGGCGCGGAAGGTGATCGTACCGTTTTCGGCCAGAGCGACGATGTAGATATCGGTATCCGGCGCGTCGGGGTCGTCGGGTCTGCGGGCCAGTGCTCGGTTCGCTCCGGGGTCTGCAGCTACGGCAGTCGCTTCGGTATCAGTCATCACGACGTTGTCGCCGTCGACGGCGGCCTCGTCGCTGATCATCAGCACGCTCGTGCCGGCGCCTGCGTCGATATTCAGCATTCCTGCGACCCTGTCCAGATCGCCTGTCAGGAAGTCCGGCCGGTCGTCCAGACCCGCATTGGCGTCGGACGACACGTAGATCCGATCGGCTCCATCGTGCAGGAACACGTTGGTAAGAGCAGTTGTGCCCTGGACGTTGAACACGTCGGCCCCGGAGCCCAGATCGATATTCAGCGTGTGAATGTTGTAGTAGTTCACGCCGCTGCGGCGCCTCTGGAGGCTTACCGAACCGTTAACGAGGTTCGTCGTGTCGATATCCGTCGGATCGAGCGACAGACCGCGGTGCTCGCCCTGGAAGGTAATATGGAATGCGTTTCCGTGTCGAACGATCGCGAAGTTGTCGGTGTACGGCAGCGCCGGGTTGCTGTTATTGGGATTAAGGATCGCCTCCAGAGCGGCGCTCAGTTCGGCGACGTCTGCGTTGTAGTTCAGCGAGCCGGTGCTCTGGCCCAGCAGGTTGATGGTGAACGTCCCGTCGTCGGCCTCGACAACGAGCGTCTGGACGGTGTTGAGTTCCGGCGCCAGCGTGCCTTGAACCAGCGTTCGAGCGACAACGTTGACCGACGCATCGAGATTCGGGACCAGTTGGGTCTTGGGCAACACATCGCCCTCGTCCCGCGATTCGGCCCACTCCAACTGGGCGAAGTCGCGTCCGGACTGCGGGCCTACGAACGTGATTCTGTATGTCACATCCCTCGGCGTCGAACTCGAAACGACCAGTATCTCGTCGATCTGGATTTCGAACAGCGTCGCCAACTGCTTTGCGACCTGCTCATCGGTCATGTCGTAATTGAGGGTAACACCGGTTTCGTCGTACCCGACCCTGCGAACGATGTAATCTCCGCTGGCGGCCTGGACGAACAGGCTCTGGACCTCTGAGACCGTCGGCATGTCAAGCCCGGTCAGCGAGGAGTCTGTCAGCACGCCGACATTGTCGTTTTCGTCGCCGCTGTCATTGAGGTTCAGGACATCGCCCTGGTCGTCGCCGCCATCGATGGTAAGCAGTCCAGATATCTGGTCGATCTCCTGCAGTTCGTTTCCGACATTGACGGTGTCGGCCCCGGCGCCTGTGTGAATATCGGTATGTCCGCTGACGGTCAGCACGGTTATCACATCGTCACCGGCGCCCGTGCTGATGTTCGTGGTTCCCTGGTGGGTAGAGGCGATGGTGAAGTCGTCGGCGCCGCGACCGAGCTCGATATTCAGCGCTTCAAGCCCTTCATACCGGATACCGCCGTCGATAACGCGATCGCCTATGACAGCCGGGCCGCCCATTCCCAGATCGGTCAGACTATTGTCGGTCAGCACGCCGACGTCGTCTGACGGGCTGTCGCCGTTGTATACGTTCAGCGTGTCAACCTGGTCCGATTCGATCACGCGGAAGTTCGGATTAAGCGGCGCGAAGAAGTACTCATCTCCGCCGGCCGGGCTGATGGGCAGGTCGTCGGCATCGACCGGCCAATCGCTCTTGAACGTAACCTCAGTTCCCGAGACAAGCGGCAGGAAGTCGGAGTGGATTTCACCGGCGAATGAGTCGAACACCGAGCGGATATCGTCGTCGGCTTCGATAGGCTGGGTATGCAAGGCGTCGTCGGCCCGCAGCGTCCAGACCTCGTTGAGTTCGAAATCGCCGGTAGCGGCGAAGGCGGCCTCGGTCCAGCCGGTGTTTCCTATGCTATCGCCAAGGGTCACGACCCATTCTTCGCCATCGACAGGCTCCGGACCAATCAGCGTAACAGTAGCCACACCGGGCAGGTTTTCGATTTCCGCGCGGCTGCCCTCTGGAGCAACCGCCGAGATGGTGAACGCTCCGCCGGCCCTGACTATCGTTACGGTATCGCCATCAGGCGTGGCCACGAATCCGTCGGCGGCCCTCTGGGCGTTGATATCCGCGGCCAGTGCAATCGCTATATCGCCCAGCGAGTCGCTGTCGGCGGTGTGCGGATGGCTGGTCACTTCCAGGTCGACCAGGGGCAGGTTGCCTCCGATGACCGCCCCGCCGTTGGTCACGCCTGTCGAGTCCGGCGTAACGACGAAGCTGTCGATCGAGAACGGTTCGCCGCCGTCATTTCGCTTGACGAACAATCTCGCATCGCCGAGAAGTCCGATCCTGACCTCGACGTCGAAGTTCGGATTCTGCTCCCTGATCGCCTTGGCCAGGCCTTGTGCGATCCTGCCGAGCACTTCGTCGCCGGCGACTACTACGTGCGAGAATTCCTCACCGTTGAGCGTGAGGCTCCACACTTCGTCTGCATTTGCAAAGCCTGCAAGTTCGATCAACGCCTGGTCCCACCGCAGGTTCGGCGCCACAGTGGTCTCGTTGCTCCCGTCGCCCAGCTCGGTTTCTGTCTGCTCCGGGACGCCGATAAATCGGATGGTGTCGCCCAGGGGGTTGGCGGAGCCCGAGACGTCCAGCCCCACGGAGAACAGCGACGAGCGGGCCATCGACAGTATGTCGCCAGAGACCGAATCGACGTCCAGTTCGATTTCGGTAGCTTCGCCAGTCAGGAACGTAAACGTGAACGGGAAGTCGTTCATTCTCGGATCGAAGCCCGGCCGCTCGCCTGTGCGCGCGTTTGCGTGGATGGCGTCGGGATCGGTAAGCATCGCCGCATCGATCGGTTCGAGTGTGCCGTCGCCGTCGGTATCCAGGAGGATCGTCGTAGGCGCCACATTTTCGATCGTGCCGTCAGCCAGCGGAGAGTTGGTCTCATCCGGCAGCATTACGGGATTCTTGAGGAATCGCTCTTCGCCGACCCTGATTCCGCCCTCGATGGTGACCGGGCCGCGGACGGAGTTGACCCTTTGTTCGAGGGCTCCAAACACCATTGCGTCGCCGCCGTCGATTATATCGTCGTTCAGTGCGATGACCCTGATCGTCTCCGGCGTCATCCAGTTGGTGTCGTCGAACTCTACGAACGGCCTGATCGTCGCACCGCCGGGGCTGTCGGGAGTGATCGCGAAGTCGAACTCGACATCGGCGAGATCTTTCCTGCTGATCGTAAGGACGCGCCCGAACACATCAATGTTGTAGGCCAGACCGATGGCATCGACATCCAGAGCGTCAGCCCGCAGCGTGCGGGCTATAGTCGCCAGATCGTCGCGGAACATGACGTCATAGGCGAACTCATCGCCTCCGAGTGTCAGGGTCCATGTCTCGGCATCGACAGCCCGGAAGGTCGGCTCGCCGGTAAGTTCAATATCGACTGATCGCAGAATGATCGTCGCTGCGGCGTCGGAGGTCAGCGAAGCTGCGAACATGCCGTCATGGACGACCCGCAGCAGCACGCCGCCGGTGTCGGAAGTCGTTATTCGCGCCGAATACGCCGCCGAAGCGTCGATCGATCTCACCAGTCCTCGCGCCACGGCCATCAGGTTGTCGTCGCTATGGGTGGCGTAGTCGAACACTGCAACGGCGCCGGTCACGCTGTCTGTCAGCGTCAGCGTCCAGTCCTGCTCGCCGGCCGGCAGACCGGTCAACTCGAACGTCACGCCGATTTCGACGCCGCCGCGAGTATCTTCCACGATTGCAAACTCGGTGAAGAATGATGCTTCTCCATCGACCGCATCAACGATCAGCACGTCGTTGCCCGGGGTGAACACTGCGTCGAACAGCGGGTCCAGGCTGATAACCCTGTCCAGTTCGGCTCCTATTGCGTCGAGCGTGCCGCCTGTGGCTTCAAACAGGATCGGGGCGCCGATTGTCCCGTCGGCGGCCACTGGCGTCAATGTTACGGTCCATGTCTCGGTTCCGTCCGGCTGCCCTGAAAGTTCGATCCGGACGTGATCTGTCGCCACGTTGAGCTGGAGGGCCTCATTCTGGCCGAAGTCGGCGTCCGGATCGAACGCGAGATCGCTATTGAGCGTGCGAGTGGGCTGCGGCTTGACATATACCGTCACCCTTTCATCCGGGCTGGCGGTCAGCACGATCTCGTAGGAGTCGGTTACAGGGCTATGGTTTCCAAATTCCGGGTTCAATCCGAGCGGGAAATCGTCGGCCGGATTGAAGGATATCTCAAACTTGCTGCTGCGGTCCGGTATCTTCTCCCAGTACTCGACATTCTCATCTGCGTCGGCGAAAGCCTGGTCGCCGGACGCTTCGAGCACGTATTGCCTGAGTTCCGGATCGTACTTTCCAATCACGGCGCTCTGGCCCCGTCCTTCACCATCGACGATAGTCAGGGCCTTGCCTTCCAGGCTGACGGCGCTCGGATGGGTCGGGTGCCCTTGAACCGATATGTTCAGATCGTAGGACTGACCTTCGACAACTCCGGTTATCTGCGTGTCCGGGAAGAAGATGTTCGGGGCTCCGAAACGCGCACTGAACGGATCATAGTTCCGCACCGAACCGACCCGAACCGTAACTACATAACCGGTGTCCGGGTCTATCTGATCGGGTTCCAGTTCGAACGTGTGCTCCAGGAAAGGATCAACCGTGGCCGTGGGTTTCATCGGATCAGGCATGCTGCCCTGGTCCACGAAGTCCGAGCCGGTGCTGCTGGCTATCAGCTGATACTCTCCGGGATTCGCTCCCGGCACATACACGTCAACAACGGTGCTGGCTAGATACCTGAACTCATCGGTATCGATCACGCTGTAGAAATTGTTGTGAATAGTCGAACCGAACAGGCCGATGGGTCCGAAGACCGGATACGGAACAACGATTGGAACGGGCTGGTATCCCTGGTGATTTCCTGCGTTGTCGATATCAAAGATGACCTTTATCGTTTCGCCGCCGGCCTGCAGATCTTCGATAGTGAACGGATCGTCACTCGAGTTCATGGGCGAATCGTTGGAAACCGAACGATCGACAATCTTGAACGCCGATCCTGTGGGGCCGACCATATCAGCGCGGAAGGTCTTGCTTCCGTCGGTGATGGCCTTGGCCAGTCCGTCGGCGATAATTCGCGGCGACTGATCGCCGGTCGGCACGTCCGGGGCGGTGAACGTAAACCTGAGCCCGTCGACCGTAACGCCCCACACGGCGCCGGGGACGTATTTGAATTCGTCTCTATCAGGCGCGATTTCAAGAGTGGCCTCAACGTAGTGGACTCTGTCGTCCAGCACGGTCTCGGCGCCGTTTATCTGGTAAGCGACGCGAGCCTGCTTGATCGGACCGACAAGAACCGGATCGCCGTTTGAGGAGGCGATCAGGATCGTGTTTCCGAAATCGGTCCCTGTGGTGTTCGGCACGGCGGTGAACCCGCTCACTTCGCCGGCCAGCCTCGTGGCGACATTGCTCATCGTCGGCGGCAAGCCGTCTCCGGCGGTGTAGGTCAGCGGATTGTCCGCGTCATCGACCACGAGGGACCAGACATCGCCGGAAACTGTCGAAGAATCCGCCGAGGAGGATTCCAGCAGAACCAACTGGCTCCAATTCATATCCAGGACGCCTTCGTCGGATTCAATCAACGCCAGCGGATCACGCACGATCTGGAATTCCGGATCGAAATCGGCCCCGTCGGCCTTGATTATCATGATCGTGCTGTCGCTGGACAGCGCGCCGTGGAAGAAGCGTGCGGCGAAACCGCCGAATCCGGCGATACCAGTTGTCAGCAACTCTGCGAGCCCCTGGGTGTTGTCCGCGCCGCCGACCGTCTCAGTGGTGTCGTCATTGCCGATCGTGACAGTCCAGTCGTCAGTGGGATTGGGCGTACCGCTCAGCACGAGCAGTTCAACGCGGGCCGTCGGCGTCGAGATCGACGCGCTTGCCTCAGGAGCGATCTCGCTGGATATGCTGAAACCGTTGGAGTCAGTTTGCAGCACGATAATGCGATCTTCGATTCCGTCGCGGAAGGCGGCGAAACTGTCCACACGGTCTATCTCGCCCAGGATTGCAACGACGATATCGTCGACATTGTCCGAATCGTCATCTGCGATAACGATGTCCGAGAAGCCTCCGCCGTCAGGATTCAGCATCACGGACCATTCGTCGCCGTCAGTCACCGTGCCGGCGAAATCAACTGTCGCCACAGTTCCCGGAGTGCTGATCAGACGATTGCGATTGATTGTCAGCAGCGCTATGAACGCATCCGAACCGGCTTCTCGCGTGATCTCAATTGTATCGCCGGGAGTAGTCGATGAGAACCCGGTGACCGAACCGATATCCAAGTCGATGTCCAGATTATTGGCCGCGATGCTCAGATTGGACGAGGTGATCGCAAACTCGCCTTCGGCTATGAGCGTGTCGTCCAGTTCGGAGACCACAACCTTGTACAGATCGTCGGCGACTCCGGAGCCGCCGTCACCCAGGTCCACGTCCAGAACGTTAGTCGTGTTGGGTTGGGCTTCGGATGTCCAGGCCAGTTCGAGGTCCAGATCGACGCTAAGCGCACCGTCCGGCTTGATGATGATCAGTTCGCCGCTGTCGGCCCGGGCTATGTATCCGTCGATGAGGTTTATCGCAGTGGCGAAGCTTTCAGCGGCTGTCGTAGCGTTGGCCGACGACTCCCGTATAACGTCCAGCGCATCGATCGACAGTGCGTAAATCGCACCGGCCTGCGAGCTGAGCGATATTACGCGAGCTTCGGGGGTCGTCGTGTCCAGGGCGATCGACTCGACGGCGTCAACCGTAAGCACCTCGGTAAGATCGCCGGACAAGCCCGACACGCTCACGATGACACTATCGCCCGATCGATACGCATAGAAGCCGTTATCCGGATCGTTGAGCCCACCGACCAGTTCATCGGCAACGGAGATCAGAGTCGCGCCGGAGGCCGTAGCGGTTACTATAGGCGTGCCGTCATCTTCCAGCGTCAGCGTCCAGATGTCTCCGGCCATGAACACCGAGGACAGATCGATACTCCGGGTCTGCACATCGGGATCTTCAATCGCCTCGCTGATCCCGGTCAGTTCGACGGCGAACGAGAGTTTGAACGGGCTGTTCCTTCGTATGGTAACCAGCTTGCCGACACCGAACGCCGTAACGCCTGTGACCTTGTTGATCTCCACGCCAAGCGATGCGGCGAACGTGGCTGCATTGCCAACCGTCACAGTCTTCGTCGGCGCCGGATCGGCCAGCAAATCCCCGTTTACTTCAGTGAGTGTGACAGTCCATTTCTCGCCGACCCCTGCCGACGGGATCGTGAACTGCGCTTCTTCCCAGGCGATCGATTCGAGTTGTTCTTTGACCGGCGTTCCCTTGACGACAACCCTGCCGCCAGGAGCCGCACCGGTGATATCCAGGGTGAAAGTAAAGATTACAGGCGTCGCGGGCGGCGAGCCGGACGGATCGGTGACGAGGAATTTTCGGTTGTTCCCCGCGGCCAGCGCCGCCCAGTCGGTCCGCACTTTGTTGATCTCTTCGACCATCTTAGCGGCAACCGCCTGACGCGTAGCAGTCTCAACGGTAAATGGTGCGACCAGAACGTCCGTGCCGTCAAACGTCATGGTTATCGTCCAGATATCGCCGACAACCGGCGTATCGAACACTTCCACACTGGCGGAGGTGAAGCCTATAAGCATACCGTCGGTCTGCTCGGCTCGCGTGCTTCGCGTGACGGACCCCGCCGAGTCTGTCTGCTGGGTCACGCCGTGGGACACAACGCCGTTGACCTCCTGGCCGGTAAGGTTGAATCCGCCGTCCTGTCCGGGCCCGGGTTCAATATCCTCTTCCGATTCGTAGTCTGCGATATCAACTATCCGCAACGTGTCGGTTCCGACAAGACTCAGGGCGAATCGATCGGTCACCTTGTTGATCTCGACCTGGAGTCCCTCGACGACCTGCTGCAACCCATCGCCGTCTTCAGAGACGTACGTGTAGTTGCGATACCTCAGCCCAAGGGACCAGACATCGTCTTCCTGGACATCGCCGTTAAGCTTCAACTCGACGACACTGTAGTACGTTGAGTCCTGCGTATCAGTCGTCTCGTTAGTGATCGCGCCCGGAATCGGCTGGAACATCTCCCTCGTAAGCGCGAACGTGTAGTAGTCGTAGCTCCCGTCGCCAAAGCCCTGAACCTTCACGTACGGAGTCAGGAAGTCGACCCGATCCTCGGGCTCCGGAGCCGGATCGCGATCGGTGTTGCCGATCTCCGGATCAAAGAACACGAAGAAGTTATTCTCGTGGCCGATATCCTGGGAGTTCTCTCCGAATCCGTTGTTGCCCGTATCGTCTTCCTGGATAGGATCGGGGCCGAACACGAACCCGTCGATCTGGTGGTTCTCTATCGAGACCTGCAGTTCGTAATCCACACCCTCCGGCAGTCCGCCCAGCGACAGCGAATTGGCGACTTCCAGGAAGTAGACGCCGGCGTTGCGGAAGGTAAAGGCCAGGAAGTCGTCGGCGCCCGTGGTGCTTCCGCCGAGCCCCACGCTGGGATCGACTCCGCCGCGTCGCCCGATAACCAGGGGATCTCCGGCGTCGTTGTAGAGATTCAGAACGCTGCCCCACTGGACCACGTCGCCTTCTTCGAATCCGTAATCGACATCGAAGAACGCCTGGATGTACGGCACGCCGTCGTTGTCGGCTATCGCCATCATCTCGGCGCTGATTATGAATTTGTAGAAATCGTTCTCGCCGTCTCCGCCGGCGATTACCGTCACGTGCGGGGTTTCTGTGGAGTTAAGAATATCCGGATCGAAGTTCAAGCTCCACTTGCCATGATCGATATCCTGTGCGGTGAATCGCGAATCGTGCGGCTCGTCGGTTTCGCCGAGCACTGAGGTGCCGAAATCGCCCTCGAATCGTATTCGCATCTCACTCTGGACTGCGAAGCCCCAGCCGATCATCTGCTGGCGGAAGTCTTCGGCGACTTCTTCGAGCGTCTCGCCGGCCTCCGTCGTCGTATGCGTCATGGGCCTGATCGTTCCGACTTCATTGACCAGCTTGATCGTCCAGACTGTTCCAACTTCGTTCTGACCGCTGAAGACCACAGTCGCGGTGTCGAATGCGTCGGGGCCCGGATCAGCACTGATATCAATACCCGCATCCGACGAGCTGACGACACCGGTCTCGATCAGGAGCCTTCCGGGATTCGCGTTGATTAGCAGGGCCGGATACACATGCGTAACGAAACCGCTTCCCAGCACGACTGTCGATGTAGGTTCGGTGACATTCGTTCCCAGCCCGGATTCCGAGATCACGGCGTTGGGGGCGTCGTCGTCGGTGATTCGCACGTCTAGCGATGCCGGCTGCGATGACTCCTGGTTGGAACCGGCAATGTAACGGTACGTCAATTCGACGTCCTGGCCGGCTTCCTGGAGCTTAAGCAGCCATTCGGCGTCTATCGGGACAGTGGCGTTCGCATCGACCTGGCCAAGCGAGAACGAGGCGATCGCCCAGTGATCGGCGCTCATGGTGTCTGAGTCCAGTGTCCCGTTCTTTTCAGTGAACCCCGAGACGAACGTCTCATCGCCGACGATCTTCATGATATCTATTTTCAGTGTCCCGCCGTCAACCCAAGCGTTGAACAGCGTGCCGGCTCCGGCCTGGACCGCAGCCAGAAGTCCGTCGAGAACGTCGGCCAGTTCGTCGCCGGCTTTTGCGATGTAGCCGAATTCCGAACCGTCGAGATTGACCGACCAGGTGTCGCCGATCGTCACTGGCCCTGTCGGATCGACCTGGAACGTGTCGGACTCCGCGAACACTTCAGTTCGCAGCATAGCGGCCACGAACGGCACGTCAGGATCGCCGGTGATCTCGATGTCCAATCCGTTGACAACGGCCTGGTAACCCGAACCGTCAACGGCTCCGGCGCCAAAATCGCCGGTAAGCGACGGAGCATCAAACGCGGCTCCGTCAGGCCGCTGGACCACGAGCGTTCCGCCGGCGGCGACTACTTTGTAATCCGGATGATCTACGAGGGCCTGGAGTTCTTCAATGCCCTTTGCGATCAGCGCCAGGGTGTCTGTAACGCCTTGAGTGCTCTGGTGTTCGTAGAGGTACTCGACTCCGCCGAGGGTCAGAGTCCATTCTGATTCATCCTGGGGCAGGCCCTGCAGCACGATGCTGTAGGAGTTGACCTGCGTGGCCAGCCCGACAACAACGTGCGCCGGGGTGTGATCGGCCTCGGCGGTGTAGACAAACTCGGTGTCGTTCAGAATCAGCGTCCATTTGTCGCCGGCGGGAACGTCGGCCGGAGCGTCAGGCGTGACGGTGACCGAACCCTCAAACGCATGCGTGCCGGTTACGACAATATCATCCAGCCCCTCCGGAGCCGTAACATCGACAGTAAACGCCACCCGGTTGGCGATTGTTATCGTCGTCTCGTCGATAATACTGGCCTCGAAGCTCTGTGACACGTCGCCATTGACCGCGGCGGAAAGGCCCAAAGCCGCATCCGGGAAGCCAAGCCCGAAGAAGTCCCTCAAGCTGTCGGCGTCCAGGAGGACCAGGTTGTGTGCGATCCGCGAGTAGTGCACAGATTCGTTGTCATCGTCGCCGTTGGCGACAACCTTAATGGTCTGCGGCGTATTCCAGTTCGTATCGTCGAAGAACGCCAGGACCTCGCCATCGTCTTCGCTGCTGTCGACTTCGAGGCCTAGAGATCGCTCAAGTATGATCTGCGAATCGCTGGAGGCCTTGACGGTAACGTCGCCCAGGGGCTGCCTGCTCAGAACGATAGAGTAGGTGTCGAACTGCGGTTCGGCCATATCGCCCGGATCGGCGTCGTCGGGATTCTCAGCCACAAGTGTCTGCTGATCGGTCTGCAGGATCACGACCTCGGCCGCATCGTCATCGATCACGTCGACAACCACGCCCGGGATGATCAGCCCGTCGTATTCGCCGCCGTCGCCGGATATCGCGCCCTGGGTCACCTTGTGCTGGATATTGATTGATCTGCGTCCCTCGGCCAAATCGTCGCTCAGGGCGCTTACGGTGATAATCTGCGGGATGAACCAGTTGGTCCTGTCGAACATCAGCGGAGCACCGGCCTCGCTGCCGTTCAGTGCGATGCCCCGCCCGCCGGCCTGCTGGTCGCGTTCGCTCATGGGAACGGCCGTAGCGGTGCTGCGAATATTCTCTTCCGGCGCACGGGTCAGGACGATCGAGTACTGCGCCAGGATCAGGGTCTTTCTGGGATCGTTTTCGTCCAGGTCCTCGAACAGCAGCAGGCTTCCGTCGAACAGCTCGATGTCGTCTCCGACGGTCTTGACCAGATTGACGACGGCTCCGGCCTCGTTGTTGTCGGCTACCGAGGCTGAGATATCCTGCACGAAGACAGCGTTGAATTCGCCGTCGGCGCTGCTGATGGTGTGTTCGATCAGTCCGCTGTGGCCTTCGAGGCTGTTGCTTACAACGGTGATCGCCTGGCCGTCATTTCCGCCTGCGACGTTGAATGTGTCGCTGCCGCGCCCGCCGACGAGTTCAAGGCTGACTTCCTCGCTTGTCGAGGCGATGTAGAACCTGTCGTTGCCTTCCTGTGCGTCAACGATAACCCTCTCGACGCCGCCGTAGGTCACAAACAGCCCACCGCCGAATACGCCGTCGTCAGTTATCACGAAGTCGTCGCCGTATTCGGTGCCGATAACGGTTATGGTGTCGAATCCGTCTCCTCCTTCGACCCTGACTGGTGCGTTTACGGTAAACGAGATGAAGTCGGCGCCTTGACCGCCGTTAATATTGGTGTACGGCGCTTTGGGATCTCTCGGATCGACTTTCACGAACGCTCGAATGCGGAAGGAGTCGTCGTCCTCCTCGCCGAAGAGGAACAGTTCGGCCTTGTTGCGGTAGACTGTGAAGCTGTCGTTGCCGATGCCGCCGAACAACGTGGTGTTTTCGCTGATTCCGTTGCTCAGATACCCGCGGGTGGTCAGCGTGGTCTCGAAGAAATCGTTGGAATGCAGCCCGTTGTTGGGGTTCATTTCGTCACGAGGCGAGGCGAAGACCTGTCCGATCTGGAACGTATCGTCGCCGGAGTCTCCGAAGATCGCCGTCGGCGACATGTTGTCGTCAAGCACGAAGGTGTCGTTGCCGCCGCGGCCGTAGATATCCAACCTTCCGTTAATGTCGCCGTCGTAATTGATACGCTCGAAGAATCCGCCGTCCACGGGCTCCAGATCGTCGTCTACCTCGAAGGCGGCGACCATGGCGAGGTTGGCGTCACGATTGGCTCGCAGCAGGAACAGGTTCGCATCGTCGGTGCCCATGACAATAAGGCGATCGACCGCCAGGTCGTCCAGCGGCGACTGATCAAGCACGTCGATCGTCGTTGAGTTCTCGCCGGCCAGAGCAATCCGGTACGTATCGCCGCCCCGCTGGCCTCGCAGCGACAGCGACGCGCCGACACCGCTGCGATTGGTCTGCTGGTCGTTGGCGTCGAAGTTCACGCGGATAGTATCGTCGCCCCAGCCGCCCTCGACAGTCATAGGACCGTAAACGTTATCGAGATTGATCTCGTCGTCGGAACGGCCGCCGTTGATCGTAATTGGCCCGGTGATCGTGCTCTCGACGAAGAACTTGTCCTCGCCGGCGCTGAGCCAGACGTCCGTGGCCTCAAATCCATCGTAGCTGACGCCGACTGTCATGCCCAGACCAGTGAGCGAATTGACAGTGAGCTTGCCGGTATTGGCGTTAGTATCGCCGCTGTCGTAGGCTCTCAGCGTGTCCTGGCCGGTACCGGCGTTGATCGTAAGCAGGCCGGCGGAAATACCGTTCAGCGTGGAGTTGGGAATCGGGTCAAGCGAACTGGTGTCGCTGCCGATCCGCACCAGGTCGCCTCCGTCAGCGGTATCGATATTCGTTGTAGCGCTGGTCGATTCAATATTGAACGTCTCGTCTCCGGAGCCGAGAACGATATTCACTGTCTCCAGTTGACGGTAAGTGACCTTTCCGCCCATTCCCGTTCCGCGGAGTTCGCTGGCGGTCAGCACGCCGGTCTCGTTGTCAGTCTCGGCGTCGTCATCGACATTCATCACGTCGTCGCCGTCGCCGCCATCTACGGCCAGGACCGCGTCGATCCCGTCTGTGTCTCCGAAGATGTTAAGGAACTCGCCCGGCCGCGTGGAGTAGAACCCGGCCTTGTCGCCGATTCCAATCACGTCGTTTCCGCCGCCTGCGTTGATCGCCGAATCTCCGCCGATTCTCCGCACTGCGATTCGATCGTCACCTTCTCCGGAGTTGATCGTCGCGCCGCCCTCGGCGTCAACAATAGTGAATGTGTCGTGGCCCGAACCGAGGGTTATCTCAACGCCGTCGAGATTCGCCAGGATAAGGTCGGTTTCCATGTCCAGCCCGTTTATCCGGCCGAACGATTGGAACTCCTGGATAGCGTCGTTTGCCGCATAGAACGCAGTTTCGCCGCCGAAGTAGCGTCTCGGTTCGTTGCCCAGGCGTAATTCGATCTCGCCGCCGAGGTATTCGTCGGGCTTGAATCCGCCGCCGGGAGCCGGAATATAGACGATCCCGCCTCGGCGATGCGTCTCGCCGGTCTCGATCAGCACCCTGGTTCCGTCTTCGATGCCCGGATCGTTTTCATCATCCGTGTATGTCACGATTACGGTAACGTCCGGCTGGGGCTTGCCGCCGACATCCGGCGAGGGAACGATCATTGTCACGATATTGTTGTTCGAGTCGGTCACCGGCTGGTCAGCCACGATCGCTTCGTCGCCGAAGTACAGTTTGACGTCTCCGGCCGAATGGAACGACTGGACGGCCATCGCGACCTCGAAGACCACATCGCCGATGCTCGCGATAGCCCTGCCTGGCGTCGGGCCGACGTCATAGAGGCCCAGTAGCGAAATCTGGATCGAATCGCTCGCCCCGCCGGCGCCGCGGACCAAGGTGACCTGATCGGCAGGCAGGCGGAAGATTCCGGTGTCGCTGGTTACCGTGACCGAGACCAGGTAGTCATCGACGCCGAAGTTCTTGCCCAGATCGACAGCCATATCAGCGAACGGAACTTCCGCCGTGCGGAACAGTTCAGGTTCGAAGACCAGTTCCCTGCGGTTGTGGATGTCGGCCCGATCGGGATCGGCGACAAACAGCGTACCGTCGCCGTTGAGAACCGGGGTTCCGTCTTCGTCCAGGATCGGCTCGCCCAGCGGGATGCGATCGGGATTGGCATGGCCGCCGAGGAACAGTTGGATATCGCCGGCGTAGTGCAGCACGGGCTCGCCGCGGAAGTGCAGTCGCGGATCGCCGGCCTTGTGGGACAGTTGCTCGCCGTACGGGTCGACAACAGGCATCCCGGTAGCCACGTCGTACATCGGGTCGCCTTCAGCGTAGACCGCCGGGACCAGCAGATAGGTCTTGTTTCCGTCATCGTCGGCGCCGATTTCGACATCGTAAACCTGTTCGCCGCCAAGATACACCTCGGCCTCGACGGCGTAGTTGACTACGAGTGTCGTAGGATCGGCCAACGCCTTGAGCAGCGTGATCGTGTTGCCGGCGACGTCTACAGTGAAGTCCGTTCCCAGGTAGAGCTTCGTAGCCGTAGTCACGGTTCCGGCGGTCACGATCGCCGTCACACTCAGTCGATCGGCGCTGATAACGGGAGTCGCTCCAATCAGCGGAAGAGTGCTTGGTGAAGCTGCGGTTATCGTGAAGTTCTTCGTAACTGTTCCGGCGTAGTATTCGAGGCTTCCGCCGGTGCCAATTTTGTCGGCCGCCAGTTCAACAATATCCATCACGCCGACCAGATCGTCGCTCGCCGCCCCGTTGTCTATGCTCAATTCGTCGTCGCCGGCGAATGTCTGGTAGTAGTCCCTGGAGACCGTATAGTCCTGCAGCGCCGAGCGATTAACGGGAATGAGCGACGGGTAATCGAACGATACGCCGTCGGCCGGATCGATGATCGCCCAGGCCAGCGTTTCATTGGCCTCGATTTCGATGTAGATGTCGTCCGGAGCGCCTGCAGCCACCACGAGCGCGTCATTGCCGCCAGTGGTGTTCCGCGTAACGAGCGTCGGGAACAGAATATCTTCGGCGCCTGTGTGGATGATTCCCACGGCGTCGAGATCGAATCCTCCGGACCCGCCGACATTGGCCTTGCCGACAACCCGGATGAAGCGGGCGAAGTCCAATCCTGCATCGCCGATATTGTAGCCTCGCTGCAGGGCGCTGTTTCCGTGTCTCCAGTCGCCGGGGACACTCGTGGAATTCACGTGCGGCGCCAGGGTGTGCCAGGTGTTGCCGTCAATGCTAACCTGCACGTTAATGTCGCCGAACTCCGCAGCCCCGCCGTCGTCTTCATAGAGAATGAAGTCATCGCCGGCGCCGTTGAGTACGAGAATTGACGGCCGATTATCGGCGGCGACTTTGAATCCGCGGGAATCTATGAACAGCGCCTGGGCTGCGGGATCGTCGAAGTTCGTCACGAACGACTTGCGCTCGGTCACGTCCAGAAGCTTGTTGTAGTTGCCGTCAAGGTAGATCGGCAGTCCGGCGTCGCCAGCGGGCGGCGCGATGATAACAGGCAGCCCGGTTATCGTCGAATCAGTCGTCTCACCGCCCGAATCGTCGTACCACAGGTCGTTGCTGTCGTCATCGACCTTCTGGACTCCGCGTTCCTGGATGCCTTTTTCCTGGACGAAATCTTCAATGATGTCGCCCTTGAGATAGGCCCATGCCTCCCGGCCGGTGTCAGTAAACGTGAGCCTGCCTTCGCTGTCAACGTATACCAGCGATCCGGCCTGTGCGCCAAGCGGATCGACAATCGACGGCACGGCGGTGTTGGCGAACACTCGGTTTCCGTCAGCGTCGAGCCAGACCAGCTTGGCCCCAGGCACACTCAGGTTGAGCACCCGCTCGATCACGTGCAGGCCTGTGGCGTCGTCTATAGTTTCGTTTCCGTCGAGCCCGAACCAGAGCGGGTGGCCGTCCAGATCGGTCTTCTGAACGCCTGCTTCGTGCACGCCTCTGAGTTGCACGTTATCGGTATAGAGAACCACGGCGCGGACCTGAAGCGGACCGGCCACGACGGGTCCTACGTCATCTTCGCCCTCGACGATCGGCTCTAGCTGGGCGTCCCAGTAAGTGAATATCTTTCCGTCGGCGTCCGTGAAGGTGCGTTGCGGATTCTCCGCGAAGTCGGCGCCTGTATTGATGAAGACAAGCGGCAGGTTCTGCAGCAGGTCCTGGGTGAACTCCGAAGCATTCACACGGTGCACGCCTTCGAATATGTGCGCGTCGCCGTCGAACATGAGCCTTCCGTGGATTCCGCTGAGGCTGCCGCCGTCGGCTACGTTAACGGTGTCCGAACCGTCGCCGCCGAGGATCATCATGTCGCCGCGGAACTGCTTCAGGTCGATAGTGTCATCGCCGCCGCCGGTGATGATCGTCATCGGCAGTTCTTCGTCGGGATCGAACTGACCGGCCGTAACGTCGGCGGGCAGGCCATCTTCCGAGAGGACCTGGCCCTCACGCTTCACGCCGCGGTATTCGTTATGGGCGATCGTCAGGTGATCGTCACCGTCGGCGAGGCGAAGCTGAACTTCCTCGACGCCCTGGAACTCCACGCCGTAGAACGGCACGGTGTCGATTCCCACGCCCGTGGGCAGGCCGACGCCTTCGAGCGTCAGGAAGATATCTTGAATCGCCAGGTTGGAGTCAACATCAACATCCTGCTTGAACAGTTGGATTCCGTTGGCCTCGCCGTATTGAATCATGCGCGGCGCGATTCGGTTGATCACCAGTCCCGGATCGCTTACGCCGGTCTGGTTATGCACGATCACGCGATCGCCGTCTGTCTCGACTTCGTCGCCGCCCTTGATCGTCAGGCGTCCTCTGATCTGCGAAATATCGAACGATTCGGGCTCCAGGAACACAAACGGAGGCGGATCGACAACCACCGGAGGCGGCTGGACAAGCTTCTCGTCTACGACGAGGCGTCCGGATTCGTAAGTTACTTTAAGGTTCCTGACATAGACGCGTATCTTCGTGCTGAGGCTGATGCCGAAGAAACCGAACTGCACTTTCTCGCGGACAAATATGTCTCCGCCCAGGGCGCCCGGGGTGAGTGTGGCCAGCGATTGACCGTTGACCGTTACTTTTCCGTTTCGGAAGTTGGCGGTCCGGCGGTGCTCGTTGTCCAGCCATGCAGTCGTGCGGCTCATCAGCGTAGTCAGCGCCAGACCCTGGCTCTTGGTCCCCGATCCGAAGAACGAGTTGACGATCGAATCCCAGAAGCTCAGTTTGACTTCAAATACGTAGTCGCCCTCGTACAGCGTGACTTCGTCGTAGACGACCTCGGGAGGCAGTTCCACGGTTATCGCAGGCGGCGTGTAGGTGTACGCCGGCGGGTCGAAGATCAGCGGCGGAGGATTGCCGCCAATATGGATCGTATCGTCGCCGGAACCGCCCACGAGCGTAGTGCTGAACTCATCGCTGGTGCTCAGTACGTAGATCTCGTCGGCCCCGCCGCCTCCGTCGACCTCGATCGATTCGATATTGGTGAACGTTGTGATCCGCCCGGCCCCGGCGATCAGCGTGTCGGTGACGACAAACACGTCGCCGATCGGCGTGCCGATAACCACGATCGTATCGATTCCAGGTCCGCCGTTGATGAAGACCGGTGCGTTCTGCAGGTAGTCGTAGCGGTTCGTGCCGGTCCCGCCGAACACGCTTGACAGGTTCGTAACCTCGTCCTGGTTGTCGGTGTTCTCGCGGAGGACCAGGAAGGTCTTCAGCAGGAACCTGTCGTTGCCCTCACCACCGTGCAGGAACAGCTTGGCGCGGTTATGGTTGACCTCAAACCTGTCGTTCTGCCCGCCGCCGAGCACGAACAGCGTGGCCGAATTGCCGTTAGTCATATTCTCGGTGTCGGCTACCGGGACGCCGTCGGGATACTCGAGGTTGCGATTGGCGGTGTCCGGGATAAGCGGAACGGTTCCGATTGTGATCTCGTCGTCGCCGCCGCCCATATTGACGATCGTAACGGCCACTGTGTCGTTGGCCAGAATGCTGTCCGAGCCGCCGAAGGTGTCGACCTCCACACGTTCGACGCCGCGGTAGCTGATCCTGTCGCGGATGTCCACGCCGTCGATCGGAGCCGAGCCGATGTAAACAAATCCGGTTCGCATCGGTCCGCTGCCCTGTGCGTCCAGGGTAATTCGGTCCGGCCCGTTGGTGCCTATGACCAGCAGTTGATCGAAGCCTTCGCCGGCTCCGGTGTCGCGGATGTTCATGCGGCCTTCGTTGTCGCCGGTAACGTTAAGGATGTAGTACTCGCTGAGCGTGTTCTCCGAGTTGCCCTGATTGTCGAGGGTGACAATGCCGGTCCAACTGTCTACGAAGCGATTGCCGGCGCCTACATGGACCACACCGTCGCGATCGCCTACAACCAGCACGTTCTGGCCTTCGCCGCCGGAGAGAATCGCCTCTTCGAAGATCCCCTTGATGTCTTCAACTATGGCGTCGGCGGCGAAGTAGTCTCCGCTGTGGGGGAACGTGAAGTCCGGATCGTCCAGTTTGATATCCTGCACGAGTTGGGCCATGTCGTCGGGCGCCGAAGTCGCCAGCGGGCCGCCGCCGTCGGCTACGATCGTGCCGACGATCAGGGTGCTGTCGAACAGCGCCATGTCTTCGTTCTGGGTCTCGATGAGTATGTCGTAGTCGTCATCGCCGCTGGAGTCGAAGAACGTATCGAGACCCGGACCGCCGGTAACGGTGTCGCTTCCCGGCCCGCTGTCTATCATATCGTTGAACGGAGAGCCGATCAGCGTGTCGTCGCCGACGTCGCCGATGATTTCCAGGGCGACCAGATCGACGGCTCTTATGATCATCTCAGTGTCGTCGGCGCCGTCCTGGCCCTCGATCAGAATTGTCTCCGAGGCGCCCAGGGCCCCGGCGTCTACGCGATCGTTTCCGTCGGCGGCCTGGATGATGACCTTGTCTTTCTCGCTGCGGACCGACTCGCCGATAATAATGTCGTACGCAGCAGTCGGCACGCCGCTTACGCGACGGGAAATGCGTACTTTGCGGTACTCTTGAGTCTGGATGTCCGGTTCGTCGGGCGTCATGACGAACTCGTCGTCTCGTCCGGGCGCGACGAGTATTTCAAGAGTGTCGGCCGCACCGTCGTCAACCGTCCTGACCGATGAAACGGTTATATTGTTGGTCTGGTCCGGGGTAGCGGGATCGTCGTCGTGATCGAATGTCTCAGTGATCTCCGTGGTTCCGGTTATCGTCACCTGCTTGCCGAAGTTCACAGTGACGTCCTGCACGCCGGCGCCTTCGATTTCGTGCAGCGTGATGTAATCTGCGCCGAATCCGGTGAAGAGCACCAGGCTGTCGGCGTCGGAGCCCGTGATCGATCCGATATCTTCGCCGGCCGACGTCGTGACCCGCACGCGTATCACGCCGGCAAGATCGCCGGGCTCAACGTGGATCGTATCGTCTTGGCTGCTTCCGGTGATGACAAGGAAATCGCTGTCATCGCCAGTGTCGCCAGTCAGGTTCGCCGTCGACGTGAAACCGTTGAAGTCGAGATTGACCAGATCGCCGCCGGAACCGCCGACAATCTCATCAACGCCGCCGCCGCCGGTTATCTCGTCATCGCCAGAGCCGCCGTCGATGTAGTCATCGGCCGGACCGCCGAAGATCTTGTCGCTGCCGGCGCCGCCGTCGATCGTCGCCACGCCCGCCTGGGCGCCGGAGATAACAATGTAATCGTCGCCGCCGTTGCCGTTGATCGTGATTGGCAAAGTGCTGGCCGATTCAAGATAGTCGTCGCCCTCGCCGCCGTTGATCTCGCTTCCGAGAACAGAACCGTTGTAGACCACGACGTCGTCACCGTCGCCCATATTGAGGACCACGGGTATCTGCACGCTCTTGTCTATTACGATCTGGTCCAATCCGCCGCCGAAATCTCCGCGGATTTCGCGAACATTGTGATAGATGTTGGTTCGGCCCATCGCGGTGACCTTGATGGTCTTACCGTCGGCGTCTGAACCGATCTGTTCGATCTTGTAGCTCTCGTTGGCCTCTCCGACGCCCAGATTGCGGTGATTGCCCCGGCTTCCGGTGTTCAGCCAGAGCGTTCGATTATTCGCCGATGCGTCGGGATCCCACGACTGGTATACCGAGTTTCCGCTGACCGACGTCGTCCCAACGGCCTGGCCGCCGAGATATACGGGCTTGGGCAACTCGAGATAGCCCACGGTGAACGTCGCGGTCTTCTTCTTATTGAAGAAGAAGATCTTAAACTCGACAGTCACTTCCAGTTCAATCTTGACCCTGCCGGCGCCCTTGGCGGTGAACGATGCGTCGAATTTCACCCCGGCCAGCGTAATCCCGAACAGCTTGGCCGACAGGCTGGCGTTAATGCTTAGACCGAAGTCGTACATAGCATTGCCGGAAGTATCCTTCGTGACGTTGCACCACACGCGGAAGCCCGCGCTGCCGCTCAGCCCGAACGAACTGGATCCGATAGTAATGCTTCCGTTGACGCTAATGTCGAAGTTGCCGTCGGAGTCCAGGAACCCGTGGCTGTCCATCGTGGCTATGCCGAAGAAATCGATCTCGGCGTTGTAGTCGAACCGCCATCCGCCGTTGCGCACGATGATCTTGAATCCCGCCTCGAATTTCAGGACCTTGAGGACCTCAACTTTGCCGTCCAATTCAAGGCGGAACGAATTTGCGGCCACGCCAAGACGCACCGTGTTGGTCGTATTAATCTCCAGCGTGCCGCTTGCGTCGATCGAGAACACGGCGATATCGGCGCTTACCGCCACGTGCAGCTTCAGTACAAGCCCCGGATCATCGCCATAGATCACAGACGCTCCGCCGTAAGCCTCAAACGTCAGGGCCTCGAGTCCCAGCGAGAACTGCAGGCCGAACTGCAGCGTAGTGGCCTGGTCGGTGATCTCGAAGTCCACAAATCCGCTGCCCTGGGCGAAGCCCAGGAAGTTTACGCTGCCTTCAATGCGTATGCGCAGCCCCTTGGCCACGGTAAGTCCGTTGATAGTCGCCTCACCGTTGGTTGTGTTCAGCCCAAGGTACGCGCTGCCGTCGAACGACAGACCGATCTCGCGCCCGAATTCGGACCTCAGCGTCAAGGAAGCTCCGAGCACCAAACCGCGAGAGTCTATTCGCAACCCGCCGCGAGCTTCGAGCTTGCCGAACGGATCGAGCCGCATGACAGCGTCGAAGTTGACTTCGAGACCATCCTTGTTAATCACGAATTCGAACGAGCCGGCAATCTCCACGGCGCTTCCGATCAGCAGCTTGCCCGACATCAGCAGTTTCAATCCGGGATCGATGGTGTCGGTCCCGATCATGAGGCTGCCGTCTGGGTTCCGCAGGAACTTGCCGTCCGGACCGATGACAAATGTGTCGATCGTCTCGGGGTTGAACAGCTGATCGCCGCCGAAGTCCACGATCGCATTGATATCCAGCAGGAAATCGCCCTCGAGCGTCACGCCGGGTATTCCGTTTACGTCGAGCGACAACTGCACGCGCCCGACTACGCCGGTCCTGACCCCGACGAACATAGTCAGATTGATCATACCCGACATCGAACCGAGGAACTCTATTTCAGTACTGACCGCCCCGACGATGCTGAATCTCGCCGTACCGTCGCTAAGCGGCGTACTGGCCTCAATCTGAATGAATCCCGTAAGCGTAATCGCGTCGAACAGTTTTAGTTCGGCCTGGACTGTCGCCTGGAAGTATATCTCCGGACTGGCTCGAAGATCGCGTTGCCCATCAAGGCCCGGAGCGGCGGCAAACACCTCGATCGACGTCGGATCGCCCTCCTGCAGCAGGTGCTTGAACGAATCGGGAATCTCAAAGACCTGATCCTGCAGCGTCGTATTGAACATCACGGTGATCGAACCGCTGGCCGAGAACAGATCTCCCAGATCGGGCAGACCGATACCGGCCGAACTGCTGATCCGCAGGTATCCGGCCACGCCGGGGATCGAGGCGCCGTCAAGACCGCTCTTGATCATGATCACGCCGGTGGCCTCACCGAACGTTATTTGACTGGGTCCGAGCCCGACAGACAGTTCGGCCGTGGCGTAAATGTCCATGCCGCTGGTATCAAGCCGGAGCATGAATCCGCCTTCCATGCGGAAC
>CAYMSH010000025.1:0-27348 GCA_964392945.1 uncultured Planctomycetaceae bacterium
CAAGCCTCCTACTTCAACACCGCCGGATGGGCGGTCGGGTTCGCCGTTAATTACTATGGCGGTGGTGTCGCCAATGGGCGCCGAGCTGTTCGCTGGGACGCTTCTGGTACGGTTGCGACCGAACTGGGGCACATTGGCGACAACGGCTCGGGTGTGACCTCCGCCTGGGCCAACAGAATCAATACCGACGGTATCATCGTGGGGCAGGCCAAAAAGTACGACGCTGGCGGCGGCTCGCTGGGCTTCCGTGCTGTGTACTGGGGCGCTGACAATCTGGCGGTGGACCTCAACACATTGATCGACCCGGCCAGCGGATGGATGCTGGAGGACGCGCGAAGCATCAGCGACACCGGTTGGATAGTCGGCCTCGGCTCGTTCGACCCCGACGGAGCCGGCGGGCTGGACGCCTACGAGCGCCTGTTTCTGATGCAGCTCCCCGAACCGGCGACGATGTCGCTGCTGGCCCTGAGCGCCCTGGCCGTCTTGAGACGACGAAGGCGATAGATCAGGACACTTGCTGCACGGCGCCGCCGCGCGAGCCTTTGTCAAGTCGCCGAAAGGCGTTTCTTCCTGCGAGCCAGGAACGGAGCGGTTAGTTCCCAGAGTCCGAGCAGACCGAAGTAGACCATCCCGGCCAGGAGCGCCTGCTGCGGGTCGGTCTCCCATATGCCGTCTCCTCGCGTGGGGTAGACCGCGTCGAGCACCTCGCGCGTAAGACCGCCGCGAGGGATCCGGACCACGCACGAAAGGAACATGCAGCACAGGTACAGAAGCGCGCTTATCTTCGTACGAGCAGTCATTATGCGCGAGCCGTATCTGGCGTCCAGGATCATCGTCAACAGGCGAGAGACGGTGACCCAGCAGAATATCCAGAAAAGGCTCCAGTTGTCGAACACGACAGAGAACGTCACGGCGAACACCGTGTAGAAGCAGACCAGAGCCAGCATCATCAATACCCGCCCGCGAAGCCCCCTTGGCATGCCGTCATCATCCTTCCTCTCGGCAAGAGCCCCGAACACGCCGCCTGAGTGAACGAGTATAAACTCCAGGACCATTATGCCGACGCCGAGTTTGACCCAGCCGCCATCATCGATCGCCATCGGCGTTTGCCATACCCGGAAGAACAGCACCGCAAACAGCAGGCAGGGACCGGCGCCCATAACGGCGAAGAATGCATTAAGTATGAATTTCAGCATGGTTGAATCAGCCCGAAATACCGTGTGCCGGCCAGGAACCCCGTTCCAGATATCCTCCGCACAGCAGAATTCTAACCACCCGGCCGCCAGGGGCACAACTTAATTTAAATCCCGCTCCTTCTTCAGGGCCTTTGGCGACAATCGCTTGCGCTCTTTGCGGCTGGCGACTTCTTCGGCAGCGGGAGATGGAGCGTCCCGGCAATGTCCGCAGGGGACTATTTTCGTCCCAAGGCATGTGCGGCATTTCGAGGTCCCGCCGACGCCTTTGCAGCGACGGCACAGACCCTTGCCTCTTTCGCTGACTATCCTGCGTTTCCCGCAAGTCGGGCACGGTCCGCTGCGGCCGGATTTGCCCGACGCCCGGCCGTGCGTCACGCCGGTTCCCTTGCAGGAATAACATACAGAGGGTTTCTTGGGGCCGCGGCCTTTGCGACTGTGATCGGAGCCCCGATGCGACTTGCCTGTGCCGTTGCAGCGAGAGCACTTGGCGCCCCAGTGTCCATCACACGTGCGGCACGTGCCCAGGCCCGTGGCGTCGCATGAGTCGCACGGATTCAGCCCGCTGGGTTTTCCCTTGACCACGCAGTCGCCGCAAGCAGCCTCCGCGGCGCCGCCGCAACGGGAGCATTCCGTCGGATCTACGAACAAGAGCCTGGCGATCTTGTATTTGATCTGCGTCATGGCGAGTTTTGCAGCGACCGTGCTGACATCGGAAGCTTCCTGGTCATCGAGCAGTCGAGAGTAGTACTCCTCGGCGCGCCTGAGCATCCTGAGTTTCACGATCGGGATGGCGCTTGAGGCCAGCTCCTTGTAGTACCAGTCGGCCAGATCCCTGCGGCCGGCGGCCGGCACGTCTGCAGCGTCTTTCGCCGCCAACGGCACGAACGTCTGCAAGCGTTCATCGAGATCGTCGTTCAGATAACCAGCCGCTGCGGCCGGGTCGTCCATCGCCATCAGCGTGGCGGTGACAAGACTGGTGCGGGCCTTGGCGTCGTCGGGAGAGTCCTTCATCGCCTTGACAGATGCGTCGATCCGCTTTGAGACGCCATATAGATACGTAGCACTGCTTACAAAACCGCCGAGCCTGGCGGCGTTGGGCAGTTTGAAGACGACAGCCGCCGACTTAGCCTCTCTGTATGCGGCGATCGCGTTTATCCATTCGCCCTGAGAGGCGTAGTTATTGCCCGAGTCGATCAGGAGGTCCACGAGCTCCCAGGCGGCCTTGGTCTTCTCGGGCTGGGGCTCGGTTAGAACACAAATCCGGCGGAGCACGACGGCCTGGCGGGCCATCCACAGGGGCTTCCTCTCGGCGTCTTCTTCGATCAGCATCGCCAGAGCGTTGTTGACGCTTGTGCAGTCCTCCAGCGTCCTGAGGCTCTTGGTTCCGTAGCCAACGGCCTTTTCGAGCAGTGCGATTCTCAATTGCCTGTTATCGGCGGCCAGAGCGACCGCATCAACGAGCCTGGTGAACCGCTCGCTGTCGGTTCTCGCATCTCTGATGACCTCTACGACGAAGGCTCGGGTGTCATCGTCGGCCACGGCTCCGTCGCCAATACACACAACGAGCAGTGAAACCGCGACTGACAGTAGAACTAGCGTGGTAAGTTTCATACGGCACTTCCTTTCGCCTGGCTGGCAGGTAAGCCGATATCCGGGGCCAACGCACAAAAAGCCGTCGGCGGGAGCCCCGACAATGCGGACATAGTGCACCCAACTGTTATGTGGCCGGCGAAGGGAAAAGGTAACGCCAAATACCAGAAACTTCCGGCGTAAAATACGCATACAGACCCTATCCGAAAAGCCCCGAATGAAGGGCCAATAGCGGGGAAACTCAGACTACCGGAAGCGCAAGTATCGCATTGACCGACACATGCATCCATGCATCGGCCCGACTGAGGGTCAATCAGGTCAGGGGCGCTGCGTTAGCGAGGCGATCGCCTTCTTCTCGATCTCCCCAGCAGACCGGCCGCACCGGCGCCAAGCAGTATCAGGCTGCATGGTTCCGGGACCTCAGTTCCCAGGGCGAACGGTGAGAAACTTTCGGTCTGGAACTGGATGGTGCAGTTCAGTTCGTCGATAATCCCATCCAACGCGGTCCAGGCGCCGTTTTCGTAGTGGTAGATCGACAAGTCCTGCATGTCGAGCCCCGGAGTGAGAAACTCCTCGTGGAAGTTCAGCGTAACGTCGGCCGAGCCGTTAAACTGGCCGTCGAACCCGAGTTCCCACAGTTGCAGGACGGTTCCGCCGGCAAAGAAGTCGATCGAATCGAACGGCAGACCGTCGTACTGGCCCAGCTCGACCCATGTTTGCTCAACGCTCAAGTCGCCGTCGAGCGTCACTTCGGTAAACGACACATCAGCGCCCGAATCTGTTTGTGCTCCGCCCAGCAGGCTGACTTGCAGTTTGTTACTTGCGATCGAATCGGAATCATTCTGCGGCCCCGGGTCGGCGACGGCGGTTATGTAACCGTTTGTAAACAAGCTGCGAGCCTCCCAGTAACCGTCGCCGGAAATCTGGTAGTCTATCTCTACGCTCCGACTTGTCAGGCTGGAACGTTGAACGTTGGCGCCGTAAGTAATCACACTGACACTGTCTCCGGGAGAATAGGATGTGGCGTCGTCGCCTATATAGATTTCGCTGATCGTTCCGGACAATGTCGAATTGTTCTGGAAGTGCAAGGACCCGGCAGAGAGAAAGAGCTTGGCGTGGTGCATCGACGCTTCACCGGCAACAGACATATAGCCTTCCTTGACGTGTAGAACCGAGTGAAAACCACTGACGTTCAACTCGTCAACGATGAGTGCGCTGTTTCTTAATGAAAGACCAGCCCCCGCCCGGACGGTCACCTTGGATGGAGCATCATTGACGTCGACAAGCAGCAGATTGCTCATAGGCTGCACCTCAATCGAGTCATTGACAGTCATTGAAGGCCCCAAAGTCACAAGCCGGTCGTGAACTCTGATCCCACCGACCGTGGCGCCGCCCATGTTGACATCATAGGCCGACTGGCCGCTGTTGAATACGGCGGTATGGTTTGCACCGGGAACCCTGTGCGAACTCCAGTTCTGCCAGGTATTGAAGTCATCCGATCCTGCTATCCATTCATAGTCGAGCACAGCTTTGGCCGGATAGGTGAACCGGGGCATGATCCAACTGGCTCCGGCGCCCGAGTCGTAAAAAACGGCCCTCATGTAGAAACCATTCGACGGTTTAGGTTGCTGTTCAATATAGACACCGGATCCGCTGCGACGGCTGCCCCCTTGCCATCCCACCTGTACGATGTCGTTGTACTGGCCCGTCGGGTCATAGAAGTTTGACGCCGGCGGCAGATCCGTGCATGGATACGAAACAGCCTCGCCCCATGGCGAAGGCCCTGTCCCTATGTAGGCCGGCATCCAACTGGCTGATCCGCCGAGGCTGCTGGCCAGTCCGGTATCATAGGCGTTGCCGCCCCATCGCCCCGGCGCGCCGCAGTTGGAGTTCTTGTGCCACACTATGTCCGTTCCCGTGCCAGTGCTGTTGGGATAAACCCGAAGCCGCGTTCCGGCGTCGATCCAGGCGTCGACATCGAGAGTGGCCGTAACTTCGCCGGCCCCTCTCAGATCTGCGGAATTGACAAGAAACGCCGCAAGAAAACATATGCACACGTATTTTGATAATCGCATAATACTAGCTCCTACAGGTAGCAAGTGAATTGATATCGAATATGCGACGGCGCACTGCCCGGATGCCGGGGCTGCTGGCCCGCTGCACAACTGAAGCCCCCGCCGCACACGTAATTTGAATCGTGTTTTTCACCGCTGTGCCCTTCCCGAAAAGTACACGTCAAGACCGTCCAACACAAAGTTGGTCGATGCGGCTCGGTGCAGGAAAGAAAACGCGCGAACTGAAACAGTCCTGCCCTCATATTTTGATCGACCGGCTCACTTTGACAGGCTCAGTGTCTATGACAGGTCGAACGCAGAGACCCTACTACATACGTGCCGAAGCACGCCTCTCTGCGCCGAGCATTATACCACAAACACCGATATCTCCAAGCAAAAAGCGGCTTTATTTGACCCATAAAACACAAAAACCCACTTGACCCCTCATAAGCAACCACGCACTACGATCTTATGATATTCGGGAATAATCCCAATCTACTCAAATCGCGTCGTTTTCCCCTTGCCGCGATCTTATCAATGATCGACAATGCCAAACTGGCAGCGAATTGGCGAGCGTATCGAAGGAGACCCCGTTGGACCAGCAGGGCAGGAATCCGGACCAGCAGTTGCATATCGGCGAGAGCCGGGACCGCAATCCTGATTACACATCCCTCTACCGGAGATGGGTCCTCCAACAGATCAGCACAGTCAGGATGAACGCGCGCGAGGCGGTGGACTACTGCGACACCCATACGCTGAGCGCCGGCTGCACGGGCCTGACCAGAACACTGTCGCAACTCGACCCGGATACGATGGTGATCGGCGTATGGACGCCGGAAAAAGAGGATGGCGACTGGGTCACCCCCTATTTGAATTTCTACCTGGAATCAACAATGGAGAACCTGGGAATCGCGTTCGGACCGGGAAGACCCTTCCCGCCTGAGGTCATGGTCCCCGACCCGCAGGAAGTCTTCGCACGCTGGGCGCTCGAACAGATCAACCAAGGCCATCTGGAGTAGGCCCGGAACAAGACCCAACGGCAATGCTCGCTGCGGGGTTTGCGCCGAGCAGTCCGGATGTTTGGGGTTGAAGATACCTGCGGGGTCTATTACGCTGCATTAATTCCTGACAGCAGAAGGCGGTTATGAACGAAGATATTCCAGTTGAATTGATAACTCCAGGCGATCCGCCGCCGATGCCGCCGGTTCAGCCTGAGCGCCAGGAGCCGAACGCCCCGGGCGAGCAATCGTTCTTCCACAAGGCCAGATGGTCCAATGGCCACCTGATCTTCGGCATACTGGCCCTGGCCGTGATCTGGTCGCTGAACCTCCTGCCGCGAGAAGCACTGAAGATAATCCCGCCGTGGATCTTGCTGGTTTTGGGCATAGTGGTCTTACAGGGATTCCAAATATGCTATCCGTTCCTTGGTCGCAGGCGGCGGACCGGCCGGCCGAAAATCGGAGTGCGAAAGTTCTTCATAGAGGCCGCACTGGCGATCCCTCTTACCATCGGCGTGATCATCGCGCTCAATATAGCGGTCCATATCTTAAGTCGCCTGGTCCCGGATTTATCCTTCACGCCGGAAGTCATGCAAAACATCTCGCGATCCAACAACTACACGCTGTTTATAGTGCTGACGATCGCGGCGACAATAATCGCCCCCCTGGTCGAGGAGATATTCTTCCGCGGCTACCTGTTCAACGCCTTTCGAACGCGTCTCGGCGTTACGATGGCGATTCTCATTTCAGCGGTGATTTTTGCGGTGGTGCACTCCTACGAGCCGGCGCCCACTGTCATCATATTCGTCCTGGGAGTATGCCTGGCTGTGATCTACCAGTGGCGAAAGACGCTGCTGGCGCCGATCTTCGTACACTCGGGGTTCAACATCATGTCGATGATCGGTCTGCTGGTCATGATGATGGCCAACGCCAACACGCCGATGATCGGGGTGACCGGCCAGAGGCAGGACGACGGTCTGCGGATCATGACGGTGTCGAAAGATTCCGGCGCCGAGAAAGCCGACATACGAGTCGGCGACATCATCACGGAAGTCGACGGCCAGCCCGTGAAATCCATTAAAGACCTGATTCAGATCATGCGAACCTGCAAAATTGGCGACATGGTGCAGGTCAACCTGATTCGCGACAAGACGCCAATGAACAAGAGCGTGGTCCTTGGCTCGAGGGGCGAACAGAGCAAACCGCCTGAGAAACCATGATCGGCGCCGCGCCGCGGCCGGCATGCCTGTCGGCAGACAGGTTTCATCATTCCGCACTCGGCATTAATCATTGCCTATTGATCCGTTGACGCCGCGGGCTCCGGCGAGTATGTTTGTCGTTTTTGCCGGTTTTGGGGATTTGGCAGGAGTTTCGGGATGACCGAATACGAATATAAGCAGCAGAATCGTGTCGTGATCGTGGCCGTGGCGTTTACGTTCCTACTGTGCGGCGCAGGAGTCGGGGCCTGGAGCGTACACAACTATTGGACCGATCGCGTGTCGGACCCCAACTGGCGGGCGCCTGGACAACCCGCAGCAGGAGCCGCCGCGAAACCCGCCGGTCCGCCGGCGGCGCCCGTTCGTCTGGGGCTGGCGGTGCTGCAGCCGGTTCGCCCCTCAAAGCCGCTGGTCGGCAGACTGCACGAAATTCACCGGACCACGATCGGCAGCGAAGTAGAGGGCAAGGTCCTGGCTGTCAACGTCGAGGAAGGTTCGTCGGTCGAGGCCGGAAAGACCGTGCTGGCCAGCATCGACAAGACCTGGCTGCGGCTGGCCAAACTCAAGCAACAGGCGCATATCGAGATAATCGAAGCCCAACTGCGCAAGGAAAAGACGAATCTCGATCGCCTTGAGAAGTTCCGCAAGACCAACGTCACCACTGAACGTGAGTACACTGACCAGTTGGCGGCCCACGAGCAGAAAGTCGCCGAACTGAAGGAAGCCTCGGCCGCGCTGGAGGACCTGACTGAAAAGTGGAAGCGTCTGGACATCACCGCGCCGTTTTCCGGCTGGGTGATCCATCGCCACGTTGACGCCGGGCAATGGCTAAGCGCCGGCTCGCCGGTTGTCGATATCGTGAGCCGCGGTCAAATCTACGCCGAAATGAGCGTTCCCGAATCGCTGATCAGCGGGCTGAAGCTCGGCATGCCGATCAACGTCAGCGTAGACGCACTGGGCCGAACATTTCCCGGCAAGCTCGCGTCGATCACGCCGTACGGCGCCACGGCGTCGAGAACGTATCCGGTGCGGGTCGAACTCTCAGACGAAAACGGACTGCTGATGGTCGGCATGAGCACGACGGCGATCTTCCCGGCCGGGATATCAGAAAAGCAAATCACAGTCTCCCGCGACGCGGTGCTGATCAAGTCCGACGGCGCGACGGTCTGGATCGCCACTAAAGACGAGCCCATGACCGCGTTGCCGGTGGCCGTTGAAGTCCTCACGCGAACCGGCGATCTTTACGCGGTCCAGCCGATTGAGCTGTCGGGCCGAAACCTCCTGGTCGACGGCGCACAGGTCGTCCTGGAAGGCGCCGAGCGATTACGGCCGGGCCAGGCCATACGCCGCATGGACCCCAAGCTGGCCGACGCCAAATGGCTCGGCGAAACGGCGACAAAACCGGCGACGACTCAGCCGGCGACGACGACTAAGCGGGACGAAACAAAATGAACATTATAAGTTTCGCGATCGAGAATCCCGTCAAGGTCACTGTCGGGGTGATCCTGGTGCTGCTGTTCGGCGTGCTTGCGGTCACTGCGATTCCCGTGCAGATGACCCCTGACGTGGACCGCCCTCTGGTTCGGGTCACGACAGTCTGGCCGGGCCGAAGCCCCGAAGAGATCGAGCGATCGATCCTCCAGGAGCAGGAAGAGCAACTCAAGACGATCCCGGGCCTGTCGAAGATGACCTCGACGGCGGAAGTCGGCGTGGCGAGAGTCGAGATGGAGTTCGACATCAACGTCTCGATGGACCGCGCGATGCAGGAGGTCTCCAACAAGCTCGACGAGGTGCCGGACTACCCCGACAACGTGGAACGCCCGATCATCAAGGCCTCCAGCAGCGCCGAGGAAAGCGTGATCGCCGTCTGTTTCGTGCAGTCGGCCTACCCGCAATACGACGTAGCGGAGTTCTACGACTACTTCGATCGGCACATCAAACCGTATCTCGAACGAATACCCGGGGTCTCTGAAGTCGATCTCAAGGGCGGGCGAGAGCACGAAGTGCATATCCAGGTAGATCCGTACGCCGTCGCCAGGCGCGGGCTGACCTGGGAGCAGATTCGCACGGCTCTGAGGCTGGACAACATCAATGAATCCGGCGGCGACCTGGCCGACGGGCGTATCGACGTGCGATACCGCGTGATCGGTCAGTACGACGCGCTGGAGCGCATCCGCAAGACCGTGATCAGCTACGACGACGGAGCCCCGGTCCGCATAGAAGACATCGCGCGAGTAACGCTCAAGCTCGAAAAGAACACCCACTTCGACAGGTCCAAGGGCTCAAAGACCATGGGCCTGCTGCTGCGGCGCGAAACCGGGGCCAACGTCGTGGAGATCATGCACGAGTTCCGCAAGCGGATCGCCGAACTGAACAAGCCCGACGGACTCTCGGCCCAGTTCAAGCACGATCGATACAAGATCCGCATGCACCAGATCTACGACGAGACCGAGTACATCAACGATGCGATCGGGCTGGTCACTGACAACATGATGATCGGCGGCATGCTGGCCGCGACGATTCTGCTGCTGTTCCTGCGGAGCGTCAGACCGACAATGATCGTAGCCCTGGCGATCCCGATCTCCGTAGTCGGGACGTTCGTCGTGATGCACCTGGCCGGGCGGAACCTCAACGTGGTCTCGCTGGCGGGTCTGAGTTTCGCCGTCGGCATGGTTGTCGATAACGCGATCGTAGTGCTGGAGAATATCGATCGCCATATTCACATGGGCGAAGATCCCCTGACCGCGGCGTATCGCGGGACCAAAGAGGTCTGGGGCGCCATCCTGTCGTCCACGCTTACGACTATCGCGGTCTTCGCACCGGTTCTTACGGTCCGTGAAGAAGCCGGCCAGTTATTCTACGACATCGCACTGGCGGTGTGCGCCGCAGTGGGCTTTTCGCTGGTAGTCTCGATCACGGTAATCCCCGCCGCGGCGGCCGCATGGCTGAAGCCAAAGGCGCGCAAACACGGCGTGCTGTGGGCCTGGATGCACGGGCTGTTCGGCCTGGCGTCGGCCGGCGGTTGGCTGGGGAGGAAGTACTCGCGACTGATCCACATGCTGACGTTCCGCAGCGTTTCCGGCGTCTGGGTGCGACTGGTGATCATCGCGTTGATCACGACTATCAGCGTGATCGGGGCCAGGTGGATGACTCCGCCGGCCAGTTACCTGCCCAACGGAAACCGCAACTTCGTCATGGGCATGATGTTCACCCCGCCGAGCTACTCTTACGAGCAGAACGTCCTGCTGGGCAATCGCATCGAACAGCAGCTAAAGCCCTACTGGGAGGCCAAGAACAGCGCCGAGGCCACAGCGATCAAGCCGATATTCGACTCCAAGGGCAAGCCGGTAAAACAGGTCGGAGCGATCGAAGAGATGATCATGATCGTCTCGCGAGGACGGGTGTTCATGTTCGCTCGCAGCCTCGATCCGCAGAAACCTCGCGAGCTGATCCCGGTATTGAAGGACATGATGCGTCAGCATCCCGGCTGCTACGGATTTGCGATGCAGCCCTCAATCTTCGGCCGCTTCGCCGGCGGCGACTCGGTTGAAGTAGAACTCGTCGGAAACAGCATGGAGAACCTCCGCGCCAGCGCCGAGGCGCTGCAGCGAAGACTGTTCAAGCGGTTCAGCCCGTTCTCGATCCGGACCGACCCGCAGAGCTTCGAGCTTTCGGGGCCCGAAAGGCGGGTGATAATCGACCAGATCCGGGCCAAGGAGCTGGGACTAAACGTGCAGACGCTGGCTATCGGGGTCCGGGCGCTGATCGACGGCAGCGTCGTGGGAGATTTCAACTTCGAAGGCGACACGATCGACATAGTGCTGATCCGCGATCCTCGAATCCTGCTGAGTCCCGAGGACCTGGCCAACGCACCGCTGGCGATACCCGACAAGGACGGCGGCGCCATTCACCTGCCGCTGAGCGAGCTGGTGACTATCAAGCGAGCCGACGCGTCAAAGTCCATCAAGCGGGTCGAGCAGCAGCGTGCGATCTCGTTCACGGTTAATCCGCCCCAGACGATGGCCCTTGAGGAGGCTCGCGACGAAATCGAGGGTCTGGTCGATCAGGCCCGCCAATCCGGCGACATCACCGCAGACGTCTCAGTCCGCTTCGCCGGAAACGCAGATCGCCTGACCCAAACCCAACAGGCCCTCCTGGGCAAGTGGAGCGGCTGGAACGCCGAATCGCTGATGAGCGTGGGCTTCAGCCGCTTCTTCCTGGCCCTGCTGATCACGTTCCTGCTGATGGCGGCCCTGTTCGAGAGTTTCGTCTACCCGCTGGTGATCCTGTTTTCGGTACCGATGGCCATGGTCGGCGGATTCCTCGGCCTGACGCTTGTCAGAGCGGCCCATCCGGGCCAGCAGCTCGACACGCTGACGATGCTGGGCTTCATCATCCTTATCGGAATAGTGGTTAACAACGCGATCCTGCTGGTCCATCAGGCGCTGAACTTCATGCGCGGCGTGGGAGAGGCCGAGGGCTCCGTCCGCCAGCCGCTCGAGCCGAGACAAGCCATCGCCGAGTCCGTCCGCACGCGAATCCGCCCGATCCTGATGACCACGGCCACCAGCGTATGCGGAATGCTGCCGCTGGTGATAGCCCCGGGCTCCGGAAGCGAGATTTACCGCGGTTTAGGCGGAGTTGTTGTCGGCGGTCTGAGCATCTCGACGATCTTCACGCTGCTTGTAGTGCCGCTGATGCTCAGCCTGGTCATAGACATCCGCGCCGGACTGGCCAGACTGACCGGCCGACAATTCAGCGAACGGGTCATACACGTAGACACAGACGCCTAGAAGCGGTTTTCTTGTCAATTAGGGCGAATCCATGCGCCCAGACGGGCATTTGCGCTTGCATCCGCGGCCGGGGCGGGGTAAAAACTTGGGCCTAGACTACAACAAATAAGACATGATCAGGGAACACTTGCCATGAAAGTAATCGCCCAGACCGCCGCTCTGCAGGAAGCATTGAATCTAGCCGGAGGCATCGTAGCCACACGCACGCCGAAGCCTATTTTGCAGTGCATTAAGCTCGTGGCCGCCGAAGGCGCCCTCACGCTCCTTGCCACTGACCTCGAAGCCGGAGCACGCCGCCAGGTCACCGCGGTCCAGATCGAAGAGCCCGGCGAGGCGCTCCTGCCGGCCGACAGGCTCGGCGGAATCGTTCGCGAATGCAACGAAGAGTCGATCACGATCGAAACCGACAACGACACCTGCCACATAAAAGCCGCGGGCAGTCACTTCAAGATTTTCGGCTACGATCCCGGCGAATATCCCGCAATAGCGGAATTCGACGACGATGCGGACTTCGCTATCGGGACTGATCAGATATCATCGATGATCGGCAAGACCCTGTTCGCCACGGCCAAAGCTCACAGCCACTACGCGATCTCCGGGGTGTTGTGGGAGGCCTCAGGCAAGAACCTCCAGATGGTCGCCACAGACGGTCATCGACTCGCCATGGTCAAGGGTTCGCTGGACAAGGCCGCATCCAAGGACATCTCGGCCGTCGTCCCGGCAAAGCTCATGGGCCTCATCCAGCGACTGGCCGGAGAAGGAGCCCAGAGCCTCGAAGTGAAAATCGACGAGAACCAGATTCTCGTTCGAACGGCGAATGTCGTGCTGGTAAGCTCACTGGTCCAGGGCAATTTCCCGAAATACTCCGACGTAATACCCACTGAAACAACGAACCGTGCGACGATACAATCCCAGGAATTCCAGCATCGCGTTCGACAGGCGGCGCTGCTGACTAACGAAGAGTCGCGCGGCGTGCGGATATCTTTCGAGAACGACAAGATAACGCTGTCAAGCCGGGCTCCGGAAGCCGGAGAAGCCGAAGTGACCTGCCAGGCCAAATACGACGGCGAGGAAATGGCCATAGGCTTCAATCCCGCGTTCCTGGTCGATGCGATGCGTATTATCGACGCCGATGAAATATCGTTTGAAATGAATGCGTCTAACAAGCCGGCGGTCATAAAAACCGGCTCCGATTTCCTGTATGTAATTATGCCGGTCAGTCTGGATTAGTCTCTGGACGATCAAAGCCCGGAGCCAGTGACGCCGCCGGGACGCACAGGCGAAAAAGGATGCTTTTTTTCTTACGTTTTTTTTAAGCAATTTCTTTTACTTGGGCGATGCAAATGATAGGCTTCCGTTCTGCGTCGATGACGACGGCGCGGCAAATAAGAGATTCAGCATTTTTTGAAAGATCAGGTCATGGATGACTCGCAACTGCGAACGCTCTGGTTGCAACGGCAACCTCACGATCGCACATCTCATCTAGCCGAGCCGATGGCTCTCCTGATGAAGCACAAGCTGGGCAAGAAGGTCCGGCAGGTAGGCAAGCTTGCGGCGATCTGGGACGAGATCCTCCCGGCCACAATCCGCGAACACACCGCACTGGACAGCTTCAACCGCGGAGTGCTTACCGTCCTGGTCGACTCTTCATCGCACAGGTACCAGCTCCAGACACTGCTGGCCGCGGGCCTGCAAAAGGAAATCCAGACCAGGTTCTCAGGACCGCTGAACAAGATTCGCCTCGTCCCGGGCCAGTTCAGTTCAATCGACCTGGAAACCGGGACCAGGCGCTACGACGTTTGACAGACCGTTGTCACTGATCACCAGCCGCGAGAGGCCGCCATATGCCCATCACTACAGCCTGTATAACCGGTGGCGAAATACATCGTCAGTGGCAAGCGGGAATTATCCGCGGTGAACTCATGGGCCCACAGAACACCCCGTTCGGGCCGAGCGGAGATCTGTTCTGCGCCGAGGCCGAAGACGCACAATACTACCTGCTGGCCAGGTACGGCACAGGAATGGCCAAAACCGCCCCGTTCCGCGTCAATCACAGGGCCAATATCTACGCACTGAAGGAACTCGGCGTTCAGACAGTCCTGGCCTGGGGCTCCGGCGCGGCGATCACACACACGATGGCCGTCGGCGATATCGTAATCCTGAACGACGTGATCGATCGCACATATTTGCGCAAGGTCACGTTCTTCGAAAACTCACCGCTGGGCTTCCTCAGGCAATTCCCGGTGTTTTGCCCGGCGCTGCATCGAACCGTCGGAGCCGTGCTCCACGACATGCGGCTGATCTATCACGGCGCGGGAGTAGCGGCGATCACTGAAGGTCCGCGGATGGAGACTCCCGCCGAGGTACGCGCACTGGCCTCCCAGGGCGCCGAGATAGTCACACACACGTTCGCCCCGGAGATGTTCCTAGCCAGGGAGCTGCAGATGTGCTACGCGGCGATGTGCTACGTGATGGACTACGCCGAGGCCGGATCGAGGCAGCCGCCGCTGGGCGGAGCGCTGTTCGAATCGATGGGGCCTCAAAGCCGAACCGAGCGACTGGCCGGAGTAGTAGGATCGCTTGGCCAGATCGTAGCCAACGTAGCGGCGTCGGCGGCCGATATCTCAGCCGCCTGCCAGTGCACCAGGATCCAGAGCGAACATATCGAACAATACGGCCTGCCAGAAGACTGGCGCCAGTGGTTCAGCCGGGATTAGTGGAGTAGCCGCACCGAACGGCTAGAGGCCATTCCAGTCCTGGGCTTACAGATCGTCGAGCTTGTGCCCCATCTTGTCTCTTTTGGTCGTCAGGTAGTGACGGTTTCCGTCGTGTGCGGGTATCTGCAGCGGGACCCGCTCTACAATTTCCAGCCCGTAAGCCGTCAGGCCGATGATCTTCCGCGGATTGTTGGTCATGACTTTCAAACGCGACAGGCCCAGATCGCGAAGGATCTGGTGTCCGATCCCGTAGTCTCGCCTGTCGGCCTCGAAGCCCAAGTGCGTGTTGGCCTCAACGGTGTCCATGCCCTTTTCGATCTGCAGCTTGTAGGCTCGCAGCTTGTTGACCAGCCCGATTCCCCGCCCTTCCTGGCGAACGTAGACCACGGCGCCCTTGCCTGCTGCGGCGACCCTTTCCAGTGCGGTCTGCAGTTGCGGGCCGCAATCGCAACGCAGCGAGTTCAGCACGTCTCCGGTGAAGCACTCGCTGTGTACGCGAATCAGGACCGGCTCGTCGTGGACGATCGGCTTTCCATCCGGCCCGTACTCTCCGACGCCGCCCATGCAGAGTGCAATATGCGGTTCGGGGTCCACTATCGAGCTGTAGGCGATCAGTTTGAAGGCTCCGGCCTCCAGTTGGATGTCGATCTCGACTTCGCGTTTGATCAGCTTGTCAGTCTGCAGTCGCTCGCGGGTAATGTCGGCTACAACGCACTGCTTTAACTTGTGGAGCTTGCAGAATTCAACAAGATCGTCGCGGCGGGCCATTGTGCCGTCATCGTTCATGATCTCGCAGATGACGCCCATCGGCTTCATCCCGGCCAGACGCATCAGATCGACGGCGCCTTCGGTTTGTCCCGATCGCAGGAGCACCCCGCCGTCTACGGCGCGCAGCGGGTGCATGTGTCCCGGGCGGACCAGGTCGTCGGGAGTGGTCTCGTCGGCGGCGGCGACTTGGATGGTTCGGGCCTGATCGGCGGCCGATATCCCGGTCGATATTCCAGTGGCCGCGTCTATCTGCACTGTGAACGCCGTTCCGAACGGAGTAGTATTGCGGGATGTCTGCAGCGGCAGGTCGAGTTCGTCGGCGCGCTGGTTGGTCATCGGCAGGCAGATCAGACCGCGTCCGTGCTTGGACATGAAGTTGATGATCTCCGGGGTGACCTTCTCAGCGGCGCAGACCAGATCGCCTTCGTTTTCGCGGGATTCGTCGTCTATCAGGACAATCATCTCGCCCTGGCGCAAATCTTCCAGAATGTCTTGAATACTATCCATGGATACCGAGTGTCAATGCCGCATCGCCGCCTTCGGCGTTCCGAAAGGCCGCGACTGGGACTCTTGTAAGTTGAATGGTTTATTTTATTGGCGGCCGGGTTACGCCTCGTCGTCTCTTGCGTTTGCGATTCTCGCCGCGGCTTCGCTGCGCTTGACGTCGGAGCGGAACATCCAGGCTCCGCCCATGAGAATGGGACCGAGCACGAAAGAGGTTATCACCATGATCCGTCGAATCTTGGGATTGTGGAGGAAACTGCCTGTCCCGGTATCGGGAACATCTCTCATCAGGTACAGGACAACAGCGCCCAGGAACAGCAGCAAGAGACCGGTGATCAGCAAAATCGGGACCATCATTCGCTTGAACTGCTGTGCGTTCGCGCGAGCCTGATACTTCTGCATTGCAGCAGCGCGTGACTTTCGGGCGCCACTGGTCCTCGAAGCCGACGGAGCGATTGCCTGCGGTGCTGTGGGGGCGGCGGCCGGAACGTCAGAAAGAGCTGACGGAGCGTTCTGGCCTGTCTGTGCGGCAAGCGCCTCAGCGGCCTTGCTGGGATGATCCTCGTCGGGATCCGGAATGTGCTCGACGGCATTGAAGCCGTCACGCGCTATATCTTGCCCGCCAGCCATCGCCGCAAGGGCGTCAATCTTTTTGTCCTGGTCGTCCTGGCTCATTAACACGGCTCCTTGGTCTGGAGTTATGGGGGTCATATGGTACAATAAAACAACGAATCAGCCAACACTTTTCCACGATTGGAACCGCGATGACCGATACGCGACAACCTGCGGCGTCTGGAAGATTCTACCCAGACCAGCCCGAGAAATGCCTGCGACAGGCAAACCACCTGCTGGAATCGGCCGATATCAGCGGCCGACCGGACGGAGATATCCGCGCCGGGCTGGTCCCGCACGCCGGATGGATATTCTCTGGAAGACTGACGGCGATGACGCTCAAGACGCTGGCGGCGACGGAAGAACCCAAAACTGTGGTATTCTTCGGGGCGGACCATGTCGGAAGCGTACGCCAGGGTGAAGTATACGATTCGGGCTCCTGGACAACCCCGCTGGGACAGGCCCGGATCGACACCCGCGCCGCCGAAGCGCTGCTGGACTACGGACCGCCTTTCCGTGCCAATCGCGCCGCACACGATCACGAACACTCGATCGAGGTGCAAATACCGATACTGCAAGCACTTTGCCCCGAGGCGATGATACTGCCGATAGCCGTACCGCCAACGGAACTGGCCCTGGAAACAGGACACGCGCTGACGAAAGCACTGGCCCAACTTGACTACCGATGGGTAATCGCGGGCTCGACGGACCTGACCCATCACGGCGGACCGCAATTCGGCTCACCCGGCGGATACGGCCAGGAAGGGCTGGACTACTCGGTCCGGAACGATCGCAATATGCTGGATCTCGTCGAAGCGCTCGACGCTGAACAGGTGATCGACCAGGCCAGGGCTCATAGAAACGCCTGCGGCGCCGGGGCGATCGCCGCTACCCTCGCCGCGTGCAGAGAACTCGGCGCAACTGCAGGCTGCACATTGGAGTACACAAACTCCCACGAAGTGATGCGACAGATCGCACCCAACCAGCTCAACGATGTCACCGTCGGCTACGCGTCAGTGGTGTTTGCGTGAACACGGATCAACTCGAAGCCAGCGCCTCGACCTGGTCGATCGTCTTGGGAATCGGATCGCCGAGAACGCGATAGGCCTCTTCGGTGATCAGGATGTCGTCCTCGACGCGAACGCCCCCGAAATCGCGGTACTGCTCGACAGCGTCGTAGTCGATGAATTCGGCACACTTATTGTCCGCCCGCCAGCGGTCCATCAATTCCGGAATGAAATATATCCCCGGCTCAACGGTTATCACGAAGCCCGGGGCGAGCGCCTTGGCCAGCCGCAGCGACTTCCAGCCGAACTCGGGGTTCCGCTGAATCTCGTCGCTGTAGCCTACGTACTGCTCGCCGAGCCCTTCCATATCGTGTACGTCCAGGCCCATCATGTGGCCCAGTCCGCACTGGAAGAAGAGCGTGTGGACGCCGGCTGCAACCGCATCTTCCGGATCGCCCTTGACCAGCCCGAGTTCCTTCAAACCGCTTACGAGCATCGTGCTCGCCAGCCGGTGCACGTCGCGGAACTCGACTCCCGGGGCGCACGCGGCGATCGCCGCTTCCTGCGCGTCCAGAACGATCGTGTAGATATCCCTCTTACCCGAATAAAAATAAACGCCCACCGGGATCGTCCGGGTGATGTCGCCGGCGTATCCGCTTGCGGTCTGGGCTCCGGCGTCGCAGACGACAATGTCGCCGTCGCTCATCCGGTTCCCGTGATAATGATTGTGCAGCGTTTCGCCGTGGATCGAGAAGATCGTCGGGAACGCCAGCCTGCCGCCGGCCGACAGGACCAGGCCTTCCATCGCCCCGGCGACTTCCCGCTCGTACAGACCCGCACGCGTCATGCCCATCGCCAGAACGTGCATCGCGCCGGTAAGGTTGACTGACGCTTCGATCTCGGCGATCTCTCCGGGGCTCTTGACGGACCTCTGGGCGACCACGGCGCGGGTCAGCGTTTCGGAGGTCCTGGACGCTATTTCCGACGGGCAAATCGCGAGCATCCGCTGAATCGCGAGAATATTGTCGCCCCGATACTGCGGCAGGAATCGAACCGCCCTGCCGGCGGCCGACGCGGCGCGGAGAGACTCGTGGAGCTGACCCAGCGGCGCGGTCTGGTCAATGCCGACGGTCCGAGCCCTGTCAGCCACTGTCGGGAGCGGTCCGGTCCATACTATGTCGTCTACGGTAAGATCGTCGCCGAACAGACAAACCGAACCGTCGTCTACGTCGATAATCGCGGCCAGTGACGGGTAATCCAGCCCAAAGTAGTAGAGAAACGAACCGTCCTGGCGGAACGGATAGATGTTGTCGGGATAGTTCATCGGGCTTTCGTTATTGCCCAGGAAGAGAACCAGGCCGGTGTTAATCTGCTCGGCCAGCAAGCGTCTTCTTTCGATGTACACTTCAGCGTCGAACATGTCTTAACCCTCGGCGACAGTTTTCTGTTCCAGTTGTTTCGGAGTAAGCAGGCTCACGAAGACCAGCGCAAGAACCGAAACGGTTATCGCCGGCAGGACCGCCTCAAGTTCCGACAGGTAATCCGGCAGAGCAGCTTTAACGGCGTCGACTTCTCCCCAGATCAACGTCACAGCCGTTCCGGATACTATCGACGATACGGCGCCCCAGCTCGTGGCCCGTTTCCAGAACAGAGCCGCCACGAGACACGGAGTTATCGCCGCGCCGTAGATCGTGTAGGCGTAGAGGGCCTTCTGGAAAACGGTAGTGGACTCGGCGAACGCCAGCGATATCAGCCAGGCGACTATCCCGAACCCCAGGACCATCATGCGGCTGATGAAAACGATCCGCTTCTCGCTGGCCTTGGGGTTGATATGGTTCAGGTAGACGTCCTTTATGAACGTTGTGGCCGGGACCAGCAGGAACGAGTCGGCCGTCGATATGATTATGCCGACGACTGTGACCATGAAGATCACGCCGAGTGCCAGCGGCATGAAATGCCTGGCGGCGTATATCAGCACGTACCGCCCGTTTTCCGGGTCGGGTATCATGCTGGACGACACCCACGCGCAGGCGATTATCAACAGCTCGATCGCCATGGCGATGAAGATCAGCATGATCACCGCGGTCCGGGCGCCCTTTGCGCTCTTGCTGGCGAAGATCCGCTGGTACTGGTTGGCGTCGCCCATGATCAACAGGAACACCGGCAGCAGGTAATTGATAAGCTGCGGGCCGGAATAGGTCCCCCAGAACTCCATGTTACTGGCCCGATCGCCCATTTCGGCGAACGAGGCCTCCATCCCGGAAAAGCCGCCGGCCTGCCAGAGCAGGACCGGAAACGCCACGAACATTGAAACCGTGATGATAATGCCGGTAACCACGTCAGTGACCGCCAGGCTCATCAGCCCGGCCAGCATCGTGTAGGCGATAACAAACGCCGCGGCGATTATCGTCGCATTAGCCGCGGTGAGTTTCGGCTCCGACAGGACCAGCTTTCCGCCTTGAGGCAGCGTAGCGACCCGGTGCGCCCCGCCTTCGCTGAGCTTGATTTTCGCCATGCCGCCGGACTTTACGACAATGTGATCTTCGGCTTTGCCTGCGGCCTTGGCCCTGTCGGCGACATCGCCTGCCGGGCAGACCTCGATCGTAAACTTCTTCACGTCGCTGGACCAGCCGTCACCGACCCGAGCGGCCAGGCCGACAGTAGTCACCCCGTTCCAGTCTTCAGCGGGAGTGAAGACCACGTAGCCCTTTTTGATCTGGTGTGCCGTCAGGACGCTATCGGCCTTTATCGCAACGTCGGCTTTCTTCCCGACAATGACTTCCAGCACCATTCCGCCAGCGTTGAACTGGTAGCTTACGATAACCATGTACGCCAGGATCAACGCGATAACCGCCAGCAGTCGCGCGGTGCGATTGAATCGCGCGCCGATGATCTCCGGAACGGTGTACGCCTCGAACCTGCGCGCCTTTCCGGCGATGAACGCCAGGAGGATCATACCGACAAACGTGCCGGCCGGCAGGATCAGGGCCCCTATTCCGTCGCGATAGGCCTGCCCGGCCGAGCCGACGATCGAGCCGGTGCCGATCCAGACCGCCAGCATCGTACAGACCATCACCCACGGCGAAAGCGATCGCCCGGCAAGCGCAAAGTCCGACTGGGTTTTCACCTGTCGGGACTTGTAGACTGAAATGCCCGTCAGGACGAGTAGATAAACGAATATGGCTATTAGATATATCATCGTTTTTAAGGTCCGGCGTCGTCGCACGAGCCTACCGACACCACAGTAATAAATCAACGCCAAAAAGGTATCGCCGCAGAGCGATAATATCTTGACGGTTCATCAGGGCGAGGTAGAATTGACGCTGGAGCCTGCGAGTGTCGCGGGCGAGAGCTCAGTTACCAAGCAAGGACACAACAATGGCCGACGACACTCACACGATCGTAGCGGTTCACATCACCGACAGACTCAAAGAGGCCGTCGAGATCCAGGGCGTTCTGACAAAATACGGCGATCTGATCAAGACTCGCCTGGGACTGCACGAAGTTGACGCCGGCGGATTGAGCGGGCTGCTGCTTCTGGACATCGCCCCGGCGGCCGATCGGATCACACAGTTCGAAGCCGACCTGAAGCAAATCGAAGGCGTGGAAGTCAAGACGATCTCGTTCGAACATTAATATCCGCCGCAGATAAAGGGGTGTCTATGGAATCGGATCGCCAAGAGGTTGCGCCGAAGCGCTCGAGGTTCACAGTGACGATTCTGTGCATCGTCGTGGCCGCAGCGATCGTGTTGTTCGGCGTCTTTGTGGTCTGGCCCTGGTATATCAACAGGCTGATCTCCCACGATGTCAAAGAGCGGGTGCTGGCGGCCGATCGTGTCGTGATTGTGATCATGCGCCCGGATGCTCCCAAAGGAGGGCCTTCGGTATATCCCGTTATGGGCTCGCCGTTCATGAAACAGATGGCCGACGCCGTGGACTTCGGTGGCCTCCAACCAGACATGGGGCCGTTGACCGGAGACAACTGGACGGAACTGGAGTTCTCGGAGTCGGGAAGCCCCACGCTTACTCTGAAAGTCAGCGGAGACCCCGCCGACATCGGCGAGTATCGCTATCCGTTCCTGGTGAGTATTGAAGATCACATCACTAACAGAAAAGTAACGGTGCACTGCTCGGAGAAGATATACGAGCTGGCCGAGATGATCAGGAAACTGAAGCAAGACAGACGGGGCTCCGGCGCGCGAGTGGTCCCGGAGCGCCACTAGGCGACATTTCGCCCCGGCGGCGTCGGCGTGCCCGGCATGGCGTGACTGGCGTGGGGACTGTCTACTCCTCGCATCGGGATTCTGCTGGCCGGAACGGATGTGTGGCGTTTTACCCGGCCGCGCATCAGCCGCAAGGCCCACCCGAATGTCCGGCGTATGGTGTGCGACAGGCCCCACATGCCGAACAGCTGCATACCCGCATCGGCGAAATGAACGCCGAATTTGCGCAGGGTCCGCCGGACCGGCCCGCCGCGATCAGTCGCGCCCGGAGCCGTGGCCAGGGGGATATTGCTCTTGGAGCTGAACAGCGCAATCAGGAAATTCAACGGGTTGTAGAAGTACAGGTACGCGACGATGATATTGAACTGCTTGCGCCACGGCTTTGCCGCCCGCGATGCGATAACGTAGTTCCCGTCGCCAATGTGCGGGGTGACTGACGTTCCGTTAACGCTCTTGTACGCCAGCCCGGAAGAGTAGGTCCCGACGTAAAGTTGCGATCCCGGCGCAGGCGAGAGCATCAGCACCTGCATGGAAAGCGCGCCGGCCTTGCGGAGCATGCGCACCTGGTTCAGCAGCCCGCTCTGATCGTTGCGAGTGTAGAGTGTTTGCGAGTCGTGGTGCATCATCATCGGCGTCGGGAAAATGCCGTTGGCCCGCAGGATCGCGAACGCCTCGAGCGTCCTGTCGGCGGTCTGGCCCTTCTTTACCAGCGTGCCGGACATGTCCTCGACACCCATCCACAACGCCAGCAATCCCGCACGCCGGATCAGCGGCAGGTGTTCCTTCATCGCCAGCGTGTCGTGAATCGTGGCCTCGGTAGCCCACAGGACCTTGCCGCCTGACAGCGAATTGTCGTGCAGCCTTCGAGCAAGCGTCTCCGCGATGCCGAGCGTGCGAGCCTTGTCGTTGAAGAAATTATCGTCGGCTCCGAAGAAGAAACGAATCCCGAACTCACTGTTGAGCCTCTGGAATTCATCGGCGATCCGATCACCGCTCTTGGCGCGATACTGGCGCTGATTGTACGCCGGGATCGGACAGTAAGGACACGTGAACTTACAGCCGGCGGTCAGAACAAGCGAGCCGATCGGACCGTATTTCCCAATCTTCCCGGCCTCCAGCGCCCGCGACGCCAGCGTTGCGGCTTTCCCGGGCGGTTCGAGCAGGCGATAGCCAAGCACCGGATCGGGCAACTCGTCAAGATCGCCGAGGAGCTGCTGGGTGCCGGTATCGACCAGTTCGTCGGGTATGCCGTCGCGCGGGCCATGCGGATAGACCAGCCCGGCTATATCGTCGAGCAATCCGCTGTCGCGCGCCCGGCCGAACGCCGATCGCATAGACTCGCCGCGCCCGCGAATCGCAAGCACGGTCTCCAGCAGGTGCATCAGGATGTATTCTTCGCCGGTGACCGCGACGTCTGCGGACCAAGGATCCTCCGGATCGGCGCTGAACGCCTCCCACGGTTCGTAGATCACCAGCGGCCCGCCGACAATTATCAGCGGTCGATTGGCCGGGTCGATTCGGCAGGCGTCCCGAATCATCTCCTTGCACCGGGCCGAATGGAGCTGCGTGCTGGAGATCATGAAAATGTCGGGGACCTTCCCGTCAAGACGCATCTGCGACGGGCTGAAGTTGCGGTTCCACTGCTGCAGGACTATTCGCGTTTTTTCGAATCCGGCCGCCGCCATCGCCGAGCCGATAGCCCGCACACCGGCGGGTACTATTCGCATGTCGGCGTAAATGAACGGGAGCATCCGCGTGCGATGATCGAAAGCACAGGCGATCACGGTAGTAAGATCGTGATGTTTTGCGACACTCCGCAGGCGCGCACGAATTGCGGCCAGCTCGCCGGCCTTGAGCAATTCGTCACCGCTTGCGCGACGAGGTAATTCCATAAGAAAACCATTTCCTGGTGGGACGGTGAAACTATGAGACGATGAGAAAAAGAACGCCTGAGAACAGGCTCCTCCCAACGAGCATCCTTCAGCAAAACATCATACAGTTTTCGAATGTGTCAATCCAGTATAAAACCAAACTGATGCAGACCGCCGCCGCGAGGCGACAATAGGCTTGTTACGATAACCCCAGAGCTTACAATACTTTTGTGTCGGACCCGCTGATAGTCAGCCGGTCCGTGGAGAAACGGCAATGAAGACAATAACATCGATAATCCTGACAACCGTCCTGCTGGCGACGATTTGCGCCGGAGCCGACTGGCCTTCATGGCGAGGCGCCGCCGGCGACGGGATCAGCAGTGAAACCAACGTGCCGACAAAGTGGTCCGCCAGCGAGAACATCGCCTGGAAAACGCCGATCCCGGGCAAGGGTCATTCGTCGCCTGTGGTTTCAAACGGGCGAGTTTTCGTCACGACAGCCGGCAAGGGCAACGCTCGCCTGCTGCTGTCGATCGACACAAAGACCGGCAAGGTCCTATGGACCAAGAGCGTGCTGAAAGCCCCGCCGGAAAAGATCAACTACCTGAACTCGCGTGCTTCGAGCACACCGGCCGCCGACGGGAAACACGTCTGGGTCACGTTCCTGAACGTCCAGAAGATGTTCGTGGCCTGTTACGATTTCGACGGCAAGGAAATCTGGCGAACCGAGCCGGGGCGATTCACCGCCAAGCACGGATACTGCGCCTCGCTGCTGCTGTATGACGATCTGGTGATCGTAAACGGCGACCAGGACGCAAAGGGCTCCGACACTGCGTACATCGTGGCGCTGGAGAAAGCCACGGGCAGAGAGCGATGGCGGATCGACAGGCCCAACCGGGTGCGATCGTATGTGCCGCCAGTGGTCATCAAGGCCGGCGGGAAAGACCAGATGGTCCTGTCAGGTTCGAGGTGCACCGCGTCGTACGATCCGAAAACCGGCAAGCGAAACTGGATAATAAAGGGCCCTACCGATCAGTTCGTCGCATCGATGGTCTTCGCCGACGACGTATTCTGCATTACCGGCGGATTCCCGACGCTGCACACCCTGGGCATCAGCCCGAAGGGAAAGGTGCTGTGGCACAGGAAGAAGGAGACCAGCTACGTGCCGTCTCCGATCGCCGCGGGGAAGTACTTCTTCGTCGTCGGCGACAAGGGAAGCCTGAGCTGCCTGGCCGCCAAAACCGGCAAGGTCATGTGGACTAAGAAACTCGGTCGGCATCACAGCGCCAGCCCGGTCTCGGCAAATGGAAAGCTCTACTTCCTCGACGATGACGGGATAATGCACATCATAGAAGCCGCCCCGAAGTTCCGCCTGATAACAAAGAACGTCTTGGGCGAACCCTGCCGCGCATCGCCGGCGATATCGGACGGAAAACTCTTCATCCGCGGAAAGCAGAACCTCTACTGCATCGGAAAATGAGATGCGCTATGCCGATTTGCGGCGTTTGAGCAACGCCGGCAACCCGAGAGCCAGCAGCATCAGCGTCGCCGGCTCGGGGTTCATGGTCAGTTCGAGTTCGTAGCCGCCGATTTCGCCGTGCCGCCCGTCGAACGGAAGGCGGTCCTCGCCTGCGTCAGGGAAGCCGGATATCGCGAAGATCAGTTCGCCGCCATCAGGCACTACTCCAAAGAGCCTCGACAGCAGTGAGTCTCGGTTTATGTCGTCGTCGAAGTCGATCAGATCGCCGGATGCGTCAAACCATCCGAGCACGGTGTCGAAATCGCCGGAAATGATCTCCGCTTGAAATTGATCGCCCGGTACCAGACCGGTGAACGAAATGAAATCGACCGGATCCAGGCCGGGAACAAATGGCGACACGTTGTCGATGTAGACGTCGAACGACGCGGCCTGCGGCGACAGCAACGAAGTGTCGGGCGCGAATCGGTCAACAATCCCGGTAGCCAAAGTCGACTCGAAGAAGAACTTCTCGCCGGTCAAATCGCCCGCGGCGTCGCGAATGTCTATATACAGATCGTACTGGCCTGACTGTTTGTGCGGCTTGCCGCCGGAGCGATCGATTTGCCCGTCGAAGTCGAAGTCTTCGTAACCGCTTACGCCGAGCCTGATGCTGCCGTCAGCGTTGATCGGCATTCGGTACAGACCGCTGGCCATTCCGTCGCCGAGAATGCTCGAGTCGTCGTCCTCGGCCAGTTCGGCGCCGAATTCATCAAACACGCCGAGCGTGGTGTCGGGGCGCAGGGCGCCCGAACCGCCGATGATGCCGCCGGTGACTGTCATCGAGTCGAGCCCTGTCGCATCGTAGATCGATCGCGATGCGAACTGGTCGTTATTATCGATATCCCCGCCCGCGACAGACGCAACGCCCGCCAATACCGCCAATACCGCCAATACAATAAGAACTCCGGCTTGCCTCATAATGGCGCCGCTCCTTTTTCACCGGCCATGCGGATCACTCCTGCCGAGCGGCATATCCGACTGACCGTATAGGCTTTCCTTCGGCCCAACCGCACGCCGAGTTAATCAAGAAATGGAACATAACCCCTGCATTTATCACATGTCGCACGCTTCGGCGACACGGACCTACTTCGGGCCGCCGCGATTGATTGCGCTGTCGCCGAAGCGATCGGCTATTTCGTCCAGGGCCTGGTCTATGCGTTTCTGCTTGTCGTTAGACGGGTCGGCGAACAGAGAGCCCTGTACGCCGGCCGGTCCGGTAAGCTGCGAGGCCGTCACACCCAGCAGGCGCAGCGGTTGATGGTGCGTCGAAGACCACTTGTCCAGCAGGCCTCGCGCCTGGCGCCAGAGCAGCTCGGTAACGTCAGTCGGCTCGTCAGAAGTAATCGAGCGGGTCAGAGTCGTGAAGTCGGCGTATCGCAGTTTGAGCGTGACCGTGCGGGCCTTCAAATTCGCTCGCCTGAGGCGGCGCGCGACTTGCTGGGTCTGTCCCAGCAGTATTCGGGCCAGTTCGGTCATGTCGCCGATGTCGAGACGGAAGGTCTGCTCCTGGCCGATGCTCTTGGCTCCTGAGTCCGGGGTCACCTCGCGGTCGTCCAGGCCGGCGGCCAGTCGCTGCAAGTGCTCGCCGACGTCGCCGAGGCGATTGCGGATCATATCCGGCGAGGCTTTCCGCAACTGACCTACCGTGCGGATGTTCAATCTTTCCAGTCGCTTGGCGGCCGCCAGTCCGACGCCCCATAGTTTGCGTATGCCAAGCGGGTCGAGAATCTCGTGGATTCTGTCCGGGGCGATGATCGTCAGCCCGTCGGGTTTTTCCAGATCGCTGGCGAGTTTGGCCAGGAACTTGTTCGGCGCCAGGCCGACGCTGACTGTCAGACCCGTACGCGATTTGATCCGCGTTTTGATATCTCGCGCGACTTCGGCGGCCGGGCCGAGCAATCGCTCGCAGCCGGTGACGTCAAGAAACGCTTCATCAACACTCAGCCGCTCGATCAGCGGGGTGAACTCGCACATGATCTCGAATATCTCTTCGCTAACGGCGTGATATCGCCCGCCGCGAACGGGAATCACTATCGCCTTGGGGCAGAGTCGAACGGCTTGGGCCATAGGCATAGCCGAATGGCATCCAAACGCCCGGGCCTCGTAGCTGGCGGTTGACACGACACCTCGCCCCGTCGGATCGCCGCCGACCAGCAGCGGCTTGCCACGCAGGGAGGGGTTGTCGAGTTTCTCCACGGCCGCGAAGAACTCGTCCATGTCAGCATGTATTATCCGCCGAGTCATCGACCATATCATACCGCATGTCGGCGGTTTGCCCA
>CAYMSH010000026.1:0-27324 GCA_964392945.1 uncultured Planctomycetaceae bacterium
CGAAGCGATCCGGCCGGCGTCAACTCCCAACGCCTCGCACGCCGCAATCGCCGACAAGCTGTTCAACACGTTGTGCATTCCGATCATCGGGCTGCGAATCTCGATTCGCCGGCCGTCGGCGGTGACGACATCGAACCGGGCTCCCGAATCGTCGAGGCTCACTATTTCGCCGCGATAATCGCAGGAATCGCTTAACCCGTAGAACACGACATCGGCTCCGGCCCGGCGTGCGGCGTCGGCCATCTGATCGGCGAATTCATCGTCACGGTTTATCACGGCCGTCGCGCCGGGAGCGAGCGATTCAAACAGTCGCTGCTTGGCTGCCGCGTAGTTTTCGATCGTCTTGTGATAGTCCAGGTGATCGCCGCTTATGTTCGTGAACACCGCGGCGCGGAAGTCTACTCCTGCGGTCCGATCCTGGTCCAGCGCGTGGCTGGATACTTCCATGACCAGGTCAGTTCGCCCGGCGCGGACCATTTCGTCCATCGTCTCGGCGAGAGTCACCGGGTCGGGAGTCGTCGCGTTTGACTCCACAGATCGCCGCCCGGTCTCGTAGCCGACAGTCCCCAGCAACGCCGTTGCACGCCCGGCGGTTTGAAGGATATTGTATATCAGGTGAGCTACAGTTGTTTTCCCGTTAGTCCCGGTAATGCCCACGTTGACGAGCCTAGCCGCAGGATTTCCCGCGACGGCCTGGGCCAGGCGCCCCAGCGCCGCGTGCGTATCGTCAACAACCGCGTGGGGCGCGGCGTCTGGAACTACCGCGGCGCATCGGGCCTGAACGGCCGCGGCGATGAAGTCGTGACCATCATGTTCGGAGCCCCGAACGGCCACAAAACACGCACCGGGTCCGGCGAGCCTTGAGTCGTAGACCACTGCAGAGACTTCAACCTGGGCGACAGGACCCTTTGCGTGCAAACCTGCTGATGTCAACAATTCATCGAACTGCATGGGCTCTGGGTATCCGTCTGGTTTATACAGGTCGCCCGGGATCACCGTGCAACAAGCACGGCGAGAGCCCGGGCCGACGCTGGGTTTCGTCCCTTTCGGGGCGCCGGTGATCATCGTCGAGTTGCCGACGCGATCCCGACACCCTTGTCAGGGGGTACTTTCAAATACGTTAACGATTTCTCGAGCACCTGCTTGACGTACGGAGCAGCGACTGTTCCGCCGTAGTAACCCTTCGAACGCTGCGGCCAGTAAACTGATATAACGCACAGCAGCCTGGGCTTTTCAACAGGCGCTCCGCCCACGAAGCTGCCGGTATACGCCCCGTTGGCGTATCCCATTCCTCCGGGTCCGGCGATCTGCGCCGTTCCGGTCTTACCAAAACTCGTCCATTTGGCCATCTTGCATCGCTTGCCGGTCCCACGCTCAACAGCCTGCTGCATCACCCGGCGGCATTGCCTGGAGACCTGCGGGCTGAAGATCGGACGAACCACTTTGCGGTGCTCAACATGCACCACGTTGCCCTGCGGATCGACTATCCGATCGATCAGGCGAGGCTTCAGCAGCAGTCCGTCATTGGCCACGGCTCCGAACGCCATCGCCAGTTGCAGCGAGGTGACGGCCATTTCCTGCCCGAACGGAACTCGCGGCGTACTGTAGGTGTCCCATTTGCTGAGTTTTCGAATCAGACCGGGGTCTTCGCCGGGCAGTTCAATGTTGGTCTTGTGTCCGAATCCGAACTTCGTGACCCAGGCGTGGAGCTTCCTGTTGCCCATCTTCCCGCCGAGCTTGGCCATGAGCGTATTGATCGACAGCACAATGCCGTCAGTAACGCTCTTCATACCGTAGCTTTTTCCGTGATCGGTGATCTTTCCGCCTCGATAAGGGCGATAGCACCCGTTCTCGCAGAAGATCATCGTGTCCCAGTTGACCAGCCCTTCGCTGACCGCCGCGGCGGCGAACAGCGGCTTGACCACACTTCCGGGCTCAAACGGCATGATGATCGCCCGATTAGTTGCAACGGATCCGGGACGGTTAGAAGTATTGGGATCGAAAGTCGGGACCGACGCCATCGCCAGCACGCGTCCTGAGCTCGGTTCGATTACTACGCCGGCGGCCCATGTCTTTGGTCCCCCGTGCTTGGCTACGGTATCGACAAGGGCCTGGGCCAGGTAGTCCTGGATAACCGCGTCAAGACAGAGGAACACGTGGTTGCCGTCCTTCGGCCGCACGCTCTTGCCCGGCTGGAGTTTCACCGCACGGCGCGCGGCGTCAACGATCACCTCGCGTTTTCCGTCCTGGGCCGTCAGATGCTTGTTCAACGACAGTTCCAGACCGCCGCCGGGTTTTCCATCACGCATCCTGAAGCCCAAAACGCTGCCGCCCAGCGATCCGCAGGGATATCCGCGCACCCACTGGTATTCGATTCCGACCGCCCGGTTCTTCATTTCCTTTACAGCGGCCAGTTGCCCCGGGGTGATCTCCCGGTAAGGGTCTTCCTTTATCGGCGCGTATTGTTTGTTGCGGCGCGTGATTAGAGCTTCCTGGACCGCCATCGGTTCAACGCCGAGAACGTCGCCGAGCTCCATCGAGACATCTGCTATGTCGTACTCCTCCAGCAATGACGGGTCAACAAAACACGCCGGAGCCTGCCTGCTGGTGGCCAGAAGGACCGCACGATTGTGGGCGACTCCATATATGTTGCCGATCCTGGCCGGGATCCGGAGTATGTGGCGTTGCTGGCGATTGGCCATTTTCACGGCTCTTTCGGCGTAGACGACCCGCATTCGCCACAGGCGCAGCCCAAGCAGCAGCAGAATGAGGATCATTCCGCCGAAAACAGCATTCTGTCTCCACTTTGAACCGGTTTGCTTTTCCATCAGTTAGTAGCCCTGCGATTATTGCGCGGTGGGGTTCGGTCTGTCGGACCGGCCAGACGCACGGGATCCGGCTCGGGTTGAATGTTCATTCTCTCCGCTCGCCGGGTGACCTCTTTCGGACCGGTAAGATGCCCCAGTTCGTCTTCCTGCTGCCAGAAAGTGCGGCGCATGGGCTTGTGCCGCTTCTCGAGTTGCAGCAGTTGGTGCCTGGCGATGGACTCTGATTTGCGCAGGTGGACCACCGCTACTCCAATACTCGCAAAGCACGCTATTACGAAACACAGTCGCATACGAGAGCCCTTCTGCTTGTCTTGGAGGTTAATTTGGAATTACGAGCTTCACGCCGACATGAACCGAATCGGGACTCGACAGTACTTTTCGGTTGGCGTTGAAGATCTTCATAACGGCTTTGCGGCTCGCCGAGCGATAGAACTTGCGCGCAATAGCGGTGAGATTGTCGCCGCGGCGCGTCACATACGTTCGCGAATTCCCCGCCGGAGCGGCTCCGACGCCGCGCGAACGGGCGAACTCTTCAAGCGTCATCTCCCTGCGATCAGCTGGCCGCCTAGTGGTCCCGGCGTCAACAACCGGTCCCGGCAGCGGTGCATCGGCTCGGCGCCGAGGGGCCAATCGGGGTGCGGGAGTCGAACTGCGCGGCGTTGCGGATCTGGGCTGAGGTCGGCTAATCGGCGGCGTTTGAGCGCCCCGGGCGGTCCTCAGACCTTGAGCTGTGGTCCGAGGCCGCGCCACGAGAGCTATACCCGGATCTTGCGTACGCTGTCGCTGCGGCTCCGGCGTTACCGGGGCCCCAACGTAAAAGTCACTGGCTATCTGATCGCCCTCATCGGCCGGCGCCTGCTGCGTGGGCCCGAGTTCGGACAGAACAACACCGAAGAGAACGATGAACATCAGCCCCACAACCAAACCTATTCGTGTTTCTCGTGTCATTATATCAGGCTCCATCCCGACCCGTTATTGTTCGCCGCGCCGAGGCCCGCGGTCATTCGACCCGCTCGACGCATCTTAGTTTCGCCGATCGGCTGCGTATATTCGCCGCCTGCTCGGCCAGTGAGGCTGTCATCGGTTTCTTGGTCAGCACCCTGGCCTGTCCCGTCGAGGCCCACTGCCGGAACGCCCGCTTGACCTTCCTGTCTTCCAGCGAATGGAAGCTGATGATGCAGGCTCGTCCGCCGACATTGAGCACGTCAGGCAATACTTCCAACAGCTTGTCCAGAGATCCCAACTCGTCGTTGACCGCGATCCGCAGGGCCTGAAAGGTCCTCGTGGCCGGATCGGTGCCTCTTGCCCGGCGAGATGAGTTTCGCGGAATAGCCCGCCGCACGATATCGGCCAGCGCCTGGGTGCCAAGGATCGGCTTTGAAACCCTGGCCCGGACTATAGCCCGTGCGACACGACGAGAGTATCGCTCTTGCCCATATTCAAATATCAAATCGGCCAACTGCTGTTCGTCAATCTCGTTGATCAGGTCGGCGGCGCTGCGACCGGCGGACTGGTTCATCCGCATGTCCAACGGGCCGTCGGCCGAGAAGCTAAAACCCCTTTCGGGGTCGTCCAACTGCGTTGACGCTACGCCAAGATCGGCCAACACTGCATCGACTCGATCTATTCCAACCTCGTCAAGCACGTCGCGTATGTCTGCGAAGTTCGCTTCGAAGAGCCTTACCCGCTGTGCGAACGGTTCGAGGCGCAGTTTGGCCAGGCGAAGGTTGTCTGCGTCGGCATCCATGCCTGTCAGGCAACCTTCGCCCGGGTTGGCACGCAGCATAGCCTCTGCGTGCCCGCCAAGCCCAACTGTGCAATCCACAATCGACGTCGCCCTGCCGCTGGCGGGAAGGGCCAGTACTTCAAGCACTTCCTGCAGCATTACGGGCACGTGACCCATTTGGCGATCCATCACCGGGCCACCTTTAAATAATCCTGTTCATGCGACCGCCTCAAAGCCGTCAAGCGCAGCTGTCGCCGCATCTGAAAAACCAACCCGGAGATGCTCACCACCCAGAGACGCCAGCCGCGTCAGCCGCCTGTCCAATTCCAGCAGGCGCTGCCGGGAATCGTCCGTCATATTCTCCGGACAGGCCAACTCGTGACGCAACTGCGAGAGACTCGATCCGTGACTTCCATGCCTCGGCGATTCGCTCTTAGATTTCTGAGTAATGAACATCTTTGAGAATCCTTTCTCATCCGGGTCAGATCCTTAAGGCTTGCGCGATCGATCCCGGACTTCCATGCCCATGCGCCGCCGTTTGTACTGACCGTCAATCCGACTTCTCCAACCCGGCGATACGCCGCCGGGGGAGACTTAAGCTCTACTCGTCCGCCAGCAAGTCGCTGGCCATATCCAACACGTTTCTCGGCAAAGTCGCCTCGAGGTCGTCGTACTGGGCCTCCCACTTGTCGCGGGGCCAGATCTCGATGTGGTTGCCGTTGCACGAGAGTTTGATCTCCGAAGCAACAACGGCGTACCTGATCGAGCGTTCCGGTATGACCAGACGCCCTTGTCCGTCGGGCTTGACAACCTGTGCTATCGCCAACCATCGGTCCAGACCATCCTGCTGCTCACTAGTCAAACCCGATCGCTTCATGCTCGAAGCAAGGCGACGAAAATATACGTCAGGGAACAACCAGAGATATTTTTCGCGACCGGGCTTCGGCTCGGGGTCCGGGACCAGCACGAAGTTCTCGCCGTCAGCGGCGGATATCTGCTCGCGAATCCCGGATGCCACAGCGATACGCCGCTTGGCGTCCAGTCTCGCGTCGAAATTCCCGATCAATGCTTTCATTTGGGACTCACCACAACCTCTGTGGGATATCTATCGTCTGACAGGGATCGTACGCCAATAACAGGGAATGAGCAACTAAAAAAGGGAGCGTGCTCCGAAATTTTTTTGTTGTCTCTATTCACTGTATGATCTCTGTACCACTTCTCGTCGTCACCAACCGGCCGAGCCCAATATATTGGGGCCTCGGGCCTGGTTCTATTCGAGTCACTTTTTCTGTTTTTATTGCCGCGCTCTAGCCGGCACTGACAGGACATCCGGCGCCAGGCAAACTAGCGCGACGCTTGCGGCAGTCCGGTACGGCGCGGCAATCCGTCGCCCACCCCGCACCGGGGGTTATTTCGGGTTATCGGCGAACTTGCGTATTTTTCATGAAACAAAAATACAGAACGGCTCAAGATGGTGTACTTTTACTGGGAAAAACAGGGACTTAATGATTTGAAAAAACGTGAATGCCGTAATGCCGGCTACTGTGCATGAGCGGGCCGATGCTGGGCTCGCCCGGATTTCGACACAGAGGCCCAGACGACGGCAACGGCGCGCCGTCTACAGGTCCCAGTCGGTGTCGATTCGTTCCGGCGTGTGGGAATCGGCTTCGGATACGACATCGTCGTAGAGTGTTTCGATAGCCTGGATCATTGCCGAGACAGGATACTGCGCTTCGACCCGCTTGCGGCCGCATTCTCCCAGCAGCTTGCACAGTTCGGGATCCGAGCCGAGTCGTTCGATCCTCTCGGCCAGTCCGAACACGTCTCGGCTGGCGGCCAGCAATCCGGTGACCCCGTCTATAACGATATCCCTGAGCCCTGAAGCTTTCGTAGCCACTACCGGCAGACCGGCGGCCATTGCTTCGGTAGGACTCATCGGGTGACCTTCGAAATTGTCAGCAGTCGTGAAGATGTCAACCGCGTTGAGCACCGGCCTGACGTCATCGACAAAGCCGAGCAATCGACATCGCGAACCGCCTTCTCCGTGCTTGATGAAGTTTTCGACTATCCGTCGCCCCGATCCTTCGCCCGCGATAACGAGATCCACGGCTGTCCCGCGTGCGGCCAGATGGCTGAAGGCCGACAGAAGCGTCTCGATCCCTTCGCCCTTGTCGATTCGTCCGATGTAGACGACCAGCGGGCGGGAGTCCTCAACGCCCCACTCTGTACGGAGTTGCTGCCTGGCCTCAGGATCGTGGCTGTAGGCCTCAACGTCGATCCCGCTGGGAATAACGCTGTATTTCTCGAGGGGGAGTCCGCTGCGTGCGCTGTGGTGTTCTTTTACCGACGGCGATACGCAGATGACCCTGTCGCAGTATCCGCTGAGAAATCTGGCGTATGCGAACTGCCAGGGTCTGAATCGTCCTTCAGAATCGTGTACGGTATGGACCAGACTCCGCACCGCGGCCAGCCTGGCCGCCGGACGCCCCACCAGGTCGGCGACAAAGCCGTGAGTGTGGACCAGATCGGCGTGGCAGTCTCGAATTAACCCCGCCAATCGCCCCAGTCGCGTCAATCCCAGCGGACTGCTGATATCCAGGGCCTTGACCTCCACGGAAGCCTGCTGTAGCGATTCGGCCAGCGCGCCGCCCTGGATCGCGATTACCGAGACGTCGAATCTGTCACGATCCAGGCGCGTAGCAACTTCGCAGACCCGACGTCCGGGCCCTGAAGGCTTAAGATCGCTGACTATCTGGCATACGCGTATTTTTGACATTGGCTAAATTCTTCGTCGCGGGCGTTTTTCAGTTATCAATTATCAAACCCGCCAAGTTCGATCGGGCAGCATAATATACCGCTATTGCTTCGCGGCCGCCACCATACGGTCCACGCTGGAGACCGCCGCGGCGCAAACCCTGTCAGCCGCCCCGTAATAAACCCGGAGCGTCCCGTCGTCATCGACGATCAGCCCGTTGGTGAATACACAACTGCTGAACACCCCGTGAAGTTCGTACTGGGCTTCAGGCTCAAATACCGGTCGGCTCGAATGCGACAACACAACGTGCGGCTTTTCCAGATCACTAAGCATGGCCCCCAGGCAGTAGCGGCCTTCGAGATCGGCTCCGTGGAATATCTCCAGCCAGCCCTGGGGCGTTTCTATCGGCGTCCCGCCGCATCCGACGCGTTGGGAGGCCCATGAATCCGGGATTGGCGCCAGGGTCATCTCGTGTGATCCCCAGGCCAGCAGGTCCGGCGAGGTGGCGGTCCAAATGCACGGATCGTTGAATTCGCTGCTGTAGGGTCGATGTCTACAGACGTATCGATCGCCGATCTTCCGCGGGAATATCACAACGTCTTTCTGGTACGGCGGGAAGACCAGGCCGCATTTGGTGAAAGTAACGAAGTCCCGGGTTTCGGCCATCATCACGGTCACGCCATGTGAGCTTACCGCGGTGTACGTGATGTAGTATCGATCGTTAATGAACGTAATCCGAGCATCCTCGCAGCCGAAGGCTTCGTACCGTGTCGTCGGAGTGATCGCCGGCTGGGGATCGAACTTGAAGTTGAATCCGTCTCGGCTCCTGGCGATATGCAGGTGCGAGAGGCTCGAGAGGACCATCTTGTCGCGGTAGTAGTAGCCGCGCCCGTCCCTTATTTCGAGGTTCGGATCGTTAACGGATATGCGTTTGATCTCGTGGGATTGGGTTTCCGGGGCGTACTGGAGATAGCTCACGTATCCTTCTGTCGGCGTGGGGCGCTGGCCGACCCTGACAAGTAGCAGTATCTCGTTATTGAACTTGATCGCTCCGGGATTGAGCGTACAGAGGACCTCAAGCCCTGGGCTTGTGGGCTGCAAGTCGCCGGGGGTCAACAGGGGATTCGTATCGAGCCGATCGAGCTTCATATGCACATCACACATATCAGATGCAGTAGTCGGCTACCGTCATGCCCTCGAGACCGGACTGCTCTTCCAGGAGATTCTGGAACGTAGTCTCGTTGTAGACTGCATGAATAGCGGATCCCGCGCGACGCCAGAGATTGACGAAGCTGCAATGTCCGGCCAGGGGACAGTTCCTGTTCCCGCCGCACGGTTCGCAGTCAACTGGTTCGTAGTCGCTGTCAACGGCCTTCATCACGTCTGAGACGCTCAGCGTTGCCGGTTCGTGCATAAGAACGTAACCGCCGCGAGCGCCTCGCTTGGAGGCGACGACTCCGGCCTGGCGAAGTTCGCCTATGATCAATTCCAGAAAGCGTTGGGGAATGGCCTGGGCCTGGGCTATGGCGGCCACTGACGTGGGTCCGCTTCCGAATCGTCTGGCCAGTTCAAGCACTGCACGCAACGCGTATTGACACTTCTGAGAAACAGTAGCCATGCTGAGATATTCCTTTTCCAATCGAGCAATATGGGAATGGCTGTCGCATCAGCAATCCTCAACGATCGATTAACGCGCATATTGTAACAGGAACACAGCGAGTTTATCCACTACGTATTCCAGTTATCCCGGCGCCAGACCTGCCGGCAGGGCCGACAGCGCGGCTTGCGGGTTGTTCTTGAAGGGATTGTAGAGCGGATCGGCGATCAAGGTCATCTGCCAACTGACCTTAGGACATGTGCGCCAATAGCATTCGGCGATCGAATACTTGCCGGTCAGCAGCAGCGGGTAAAACTCATCCGGAGGCGGAAACGCCGTCAGAAACGGTTCATCGACAGCCCCGGCAGTGCCGGCGACGCCGTTAATCAGCATTTGCGGGCACCATTGCCGGGACTTGGGGTTCCTCAGATCGGCGGCCTCGAAACTGGCGGTATGCCAACCCACTGCGCCGCGATTCCACGTGAATGCGGGAACGTATCTGCGTAGGCTGTACCAGCCGGCGTACAGCGCCGCATCGGGGCACTTGCCCGGGGCGAAGAGCTTGCTGGAAGTGTCCAAGACCGTCTTGATATTCGTTCGCCGAGAAACAAATTCATTCAAGCGGAGCAGGCGATTGTCGTAAGCCCGGTACCCCGACGTGTTGGACGCCGAAGCGAAACGAAGCGGAAGGCCCGAATCGATATAGAACACGCCTTTGAGCCCGGCCTTTTCAACCGCGATGGAGTCCACGATCATTTTCCTGGCCAGTGCGGCCGACGGACCGTCTATCCGCCCGGTCATCAGGCACGCGGGTTTGCGGCCCGAGACCGCGGACCGAACGCGGGACTTCCAGTAGAGCGGATTGTTCATGGCGCCCTGGAGCTTGTAATCGCCTCGCAGGCTCATAGCCAGTTCGCTGTCGAGAGACGCGGTGGTCTTGAAGATCATCCTGTTGGTCTTGTTGCGTCTGGCCGCCGCTTTTGCCGTCGATACGTCGCTATCGACCTGGAGCCCGGCGACAAGCCGCAGCCCGCCGGAGAGCCTCAGCAAATCCGTTTTGCTCTTGGCCCAGGCGATGGTCTTGGCCACCCCCGGCTTGCGCAGGGGCCGCAGCGCCTCTTCGCTCCGCTTCAACATGCCGCCAAGAACCGCCATGTCCGGCGGATTGATCACCCGCGTATCCCTGACATATCCGATCAGGCCGCGCAAACCGTACAACTCCCTGTACAGCGCCATCAATTGACGCTCGGCTAGAGCTCTCTTGGTCTTGTCGCTCATGAACCGGACCTTGACCTGTTTTCGCACGATGCTCTTTCGAAGGCGTTGAAACAGCAGCGCCGCCTGCGGTGTGGCCTCAGGCCGAGCCGGCAAAGGCGAGGCGAACAGGTCTGCGACGTTTTCTATCCGATTGCCCGGGACCGGCGGAAGCTTTTCCGGCGCTTGGCCAACCAGGTCCAGCAGCTTGTAGTAGACCGCCATTTGGGCCAGGGCCTCTTTGGTCCGAGCCTTGTGGAACGCTCCAAGCGACGTGCGTTTCTCGACCTTTTCGTCGCTGGCCTCGGAGATTCGAACCGGAACGCCCCAGATCAGGCATATGCAGCGGATGTGGGAATCGAGCCGCCGCTCGAGCATCGCCTGGATGATCGGGCGCTTCACTGCGTTCTGGTAGACCTCCGGCGAAATCATATAGGTCTGCGGAGTCTTGACCAGCACGATATTGCGTTTTGGGATATTCCTCTGCGAGGCGTAGAACGCGGCCAGGCTGCTCGATATCTTCGAGTCGGCGTTTGCAACCACAAGCACCTGGTCGGGCTTGAGCGCGACGTGAGGCCTGGCTCCGAGCACGGGCCCTGCGCAGATCATCACTATGGCCACGACAGCCCAAACCGCAGATAAAATCCTGTTTTTCAACATCAGTAAGCCTCTCTGGAATAGAGTAAAAGCGTGCGTATGGCGTTATATCGGCAAAACAAGGGCGTCTCTTTCTTGCAACTATTCGACAATGAGCGGTACAATGCGCCGCATCTTAGTCCTGCGATTGTACGGAGCCTTCATGAAACGATACGCGATACTTATCCTGCTGGCGTGGATTCTTCCGGGCTGCCCGGTCCCCAGCACCCCTGCTACGCCGGTGCAACCGGTCAAGAAACACCATCTGGTTACCGGGACAAAGTACTATATTTATACGCCGAGCTATCACACGCCCAAGCATAAGTGGCCTGTGGTGATCACGTTACACGGCTCGTTCGGGTGGGACGGTCCAATGCGACAGGCCGAGGAGTGGCAGTACTACGCCGAGAAATACGGGTTCATTCTGATCGCCCCGAGTCTCAGCAGCGCAGAAGGCATACTCCCGGTCCTCTCGTGGGACAAACAGCTCAAGAAAGATGAGCATAACGTCCTGGCGATTCTCGACGAAGTGATCGAATCCCATAACGCAGACCCCAAAGCGGTCATGCTGTCGGGCTTCTCGGCCGGCGGTTACCCGATGTATTACATCGGGCTGAGAAATCCCAAGCGATTCAGCATGCTGGTCTCGCGAGGGGGAAACAGCGACCTGAAGATATTCGAGAACATCGACTTGAGCGACAGCGCCAAGCGGCTGCCGATAATGATTTTCTGGGGAAAAGACGACGTGTTCACCAAAAACGCCGGATGGCGAGCGTTCAGATGGCTGCGGCAAAACGGCGTGTCAACCGCACAGATGAAGAAGGTAAAAGGCGGACACCTTCGCCGCCCGGAAGCGGCTTACCTGTTCTGGAGACCGCACATGCCGCAAGAATATCGAGATCGAGGCCAGGACTAGGTCTTCTTTTTCTTCTTCAGCTTCGCTGCTTCGATCGCCGCAGCCTCAGCTTCTTCCTTCGGCGTTTTCGGCAGATCGGGCGACAGGACCGGGGGTATCGCCTTCATGGAAGTACGCCGAAAGACCATGTAGTCAGGCGCGTAGAGCGCTTCCCTGTCGGCCTTGCGGTCTTTAATCTCGGCGGCGTTCAGGCCCTCGTCGTCTTCGAGAGTATCTGTCTCGTCGGGCATCCTGGCCAGACGATACACCCAGGGAATCTCCTGGTTCGATTCTCCCTTGAATTGCCGCTGAACGCACAGACCGGCCATATTGAGCTTGCCATCTACGGCAGAAACCGGAACCAGGGTCCAGGTCTTACCGTCGTCCTTGAGATATCCCAGCGGATAGTAACTCCTGCCGGCGCCGGTGACGATGCGGAAATGAGTGGCCGGCAAACGATACCAGCCGTCTTCCTTCCTGGTGCTGGCCGCGGATTTCGTAACTGTGGTCTTGATGATCACCACGTCGGTTTTCTCGCCTTCGGCGATGCTGGGGTATTGGGGCAGTTTCTCGTAGCCGACAACTTTCTTCCAGGCGGCTTCAGCAGGCTTGCAGGACTCCATGATACCCAGGGCGTTGGGGTCGGTATCGACCCGTCCGTTCAAACCGGCTGTATTGCGAGCGCAGAACAACTCCAGCAGCAGATCGTCGTGAACCTCATCAAAGGAGTTGCCGGAGGCCAAACCCGCGGCGGACTTGAACACGCCCAGGGCGAATTCGTCGCAGTAGATCCTGCTGGTTCGCTGGAACGAGCTGTCGTAAGGCTTGTAGCCCAATACGCTGGAGCCCCACGGAAGCATCTGCAGCACGATAGCCAGGATGCCGACCATCACGGTTCCGACATATACGCCGACCAGACCGCCGACGGCCCGATCGATCTGGTAGTTCCCCATCGCGGCGTTGTCGGGGATCACCTTGTCGAATACGATGCGAAGGGCCAGCAGTGGGAGTACGAAATGGAGCGTAAGCGAAAGCGCATCGGCGTACGCCGGCTGAGACGTGTACAGAAAAGCCGAACCCAGCCACTCGTAGGTGCCCAGTGCGAAGACCGCACAGATCGTCGTAAGCACAGCCATGACCAAAGCGCTGAACGTACCATAAATTGCCTGGCAAAAAGCAATGGCCGCCACCAGCAACCACGCTACTGCGATCAGAATCATTCTGAAATCTCCCGTGCGGCGTAAGAAGCCGCATTAACGAACAAGGGCGAAATTTTGCGCTCGACCAGGGGCATGCGACGCCCCTACTTCTTCTTCTTTCCCTGCTGGGTGACGCGGATAACTTCCTGGATGCTGGTCATACCGTCGATGACCTTGGCCAGCGCGTTTTCCTGCAGGTACTGCATGCTGTTCTTGCGACAGGCGGCCTTTATCTGCGCCAATTGGGCCTGTTCGACGACCAGTTGGCGAATCTCGTCAGTCATTTGCAGAAGTTCGAACACCCCGACCCTGCCGATGTAACCGGTTCCCTGGCACGACGGGCAGATTATCGGGTTTCCTTCTTCATCGACGCGACCGGCCGCCGGTGCGCGGTAGAATCTCTCGATCTGGCTGGAGGCCATGTTGGCCTTGGCCAGGAATTCCGGATCCGGGCGGTACGGCTGCCGGCATGCCGGGCAGAGGTTCCGTATGAGAGCCTGGCAGAACACCCCTCGCAAGTGAGCCATCGCCTTGCCGGCGTCTCCGCAGGCCTTAATCCACAGCGCCATCGCCGTGAACGTGTCTACGGCGCCCAGGCCAAGGACAACGAGCTTGCTGGCCGCGGCGTCTGCGATGAGCCCGGCGGTCTCGGAGTCGGGGCAGGCGTCGACCAGGATAACATCCGGATCGCGCCGGATCGCCGCGGTCAGCGCCGCGGGAAGATTCTTGGCCTCGCCGTATACCGTCTGGGTTACGTTTTCCATATCCGCGGCGGTCCTGGCTTCCAGAGTCACCAGTCGCTTGGTGTAGGCGTCCATGCATCGGATGAGCGAGTAAAGCGTACTCGTTACACCGCTTCCTATTCTGCCGGAAACGATTATCAGACCCGAATCGAGGCTGCACATCGCCTTGGCGCTGCGGAGGATTTTTTCGGTCATGCCCAGTTCGTCGAGCTTGGTTCGCAGGGCCTCGTGCATGGCGCGGAACTGCATGCGCTGCCCGCCGGTGCTGCCGGTGGTCGTAACGCCTATCTCGATCGGCTTGCCGGCGAAGTCAAGCGACAACACGCCTTCCTGGGGTCGCCGGCGCTCGGCGGCGTCGAGACCGGCCAGAGGCTTGATCGCCTGGATCAGCATGTCCGAATCGACAAGCGTCATCGCCGGCTGCACGCTCAGTACGCCGTCGACTATGAAACGCACGACCGCAGCCTGCTGGGACCCGGGGGAAATGTCGGCCTCGCTGGCCCTGTTGATCAGCATCGACGACAGGAAGCTCTGGACCTTGTTATAAGTTTCGCATACGACGACGGAGTCGGTTTCCGGATCCGGAGGCGAAATGAGAACGTTGCGATCGTCGTAGACCTTGACTCGCTCGACAACGTCGATGGTGACGCCTTTGCCCTTCATCATGAAGCCGCGAGCGCGAATTACCGAGACAAGCTTCTGCCCCGGTCCGACGCGAGCGTCACGCCAAACGACGTATCCGGCAACGACGGCGACGACAAGGACCAGGTAGACCGCCATGCCAGCGATGTACAGCGGCAAGAGCAGCCAAGCGGCCAGGCCGACCAGGCCGGCGAGGCTGACTGTCAGCATCCACTGGGTTTGAGAACCTCGCACCCTGGCCACATCGCGATGTATCCACGGCAGGACCATCAGCCACGGCGCGATAAGCAGTAACATGAATACGACCTTGACCAGCGAGACATACCCGCCCAAGGGCGGCAGACCTGCCAGGATGACTGTCATCTGATGCTCCAGTGTCAAAACTCTTCGATCCGGCGCAAGCGACGCGCCACGTAAGCTCCGTAAACTCTACTCAAACACGCGGGTGCGGTAAAGTTAATCTTTTTTGCGTATGTCGGCGAGAAATCTTCTATCCACGCAGACCGGTTCGGCTTGCGGATATGCCCGTAAGCATCATCTGCAGTTCGTCGGGGTCGGGCGCGGCCTCGTAGCCGGCGTTCGGCTCGATTAATCCCGCGTCGATCAGGGAGCAAATACTCTTTGCGAATGTCTGCATCCCTTCCAGTTCGTGCGATCTCAGCGCGTCTTCCAGTTCGCTGTCCCTGCCCTCGCAGATCAGCTTGCGTATGTGATGGTCCACAAGCATGATCTCGCAGGCCGGAACACGGTCGACGCCTTCGGCGATGCTGGGCAGGAGCTTCTGGCAGACAACCGCTCGCAGGTTGAATCCGATCATCTGGCGAATGCGATCGCGAGCGTCGGCCGGGAACAGGTCCATCAATCTGCCGACAGTCTGGCCCGCACGCGGTGCGTGAACCGTGCCGAGGACCAGGTGCCCGGTTTCGGCTACTTGAAGGGCCGCGGAAAACGTGTCGATATCGCGGAGTTCGCCGATCAGCACGACGTCGGGATCCTCCCTGAACACGTATTTCAGGGCGGTCTGGAAATCGGGAGTGTCTATGCCTATCTCGCGCTGGCTGATCAGCGCCTTGTCGCCTTCGTACAGGTACTCGATCGGATCTTCCAGCGTCACGATGTGGCAGGCTCGGGTCTTGTTTATGTGCTGCAGGATCGCCGCCAGCGTGGTGCTCTTGCCGCAGCCTGTCGGGCCTGACAACATTACCAGCCCCTGGCGCTGGGAGGCTATCTGCTTGACGGCCTCAGGGAGATGCAGGCTGTCGAAATCCGGTATTTCCCGCGTAACGCGACGAACGGCGACGGCTGTCTTGCCTCGCTGCAGGAACACGTTAATGCGGAACCGATCCGAACCCGGCAGTTCGTAAGCCAGGTCTGCGCTGCCCATTTCGGCGTACTCGGCCCGCTGCTTGTCATCCATCATCTCGTCGACCATCGAGAGGATTTCTTCGCTGCTCAGCGGCTTACCGGGACCGGAACGAACGTTTCCGCCGACACGAACGTGGGCCGGTAGGCCGGGCTTTAGATGCAGGTCCGAGGCTCCGGCGCGAGCCATCGCCTCAAAGAAACGCATAAGTCTCGGCGCCTGGGGGGGCTCCTGGCTCATCTACTATGCTCCCGTTGTGATCCGAACCGGAACGTCTCGCTCGGCAAGATACTGCTTCGTTTCGCCGACAGAATGCGTTCCGAAGTGGAATATCGAAGCGGCCAGCGCCGCATCGGCCCGGCCGTCGGTAAGTACGCGGTATATGTGCTCGGGGCTTCCCGCCCCGCCGGATGCGATAACCGGAATAGTGACAGCCTCGGCGACCGCACGCGTTATTTCTATGTCGTACCCGTCGAGCGTTCCGTCTGCGTCCATGACCGTCAGGAGTATTTCGCCGGCTCCGCGGTCCTGTACTTCCTTAGCCCATGCGACCGCTTCGAGCCCGACGGGAATTCGCCCGCCGTTGACGTGGACCTCCCATCGTTCGCCGTTTTCGTCTCGGATGCGTTTGGGATCGATCGCCACGACTACGCACTGTGCGCCGAATCGCCTGGAGGCCGTTGTGATGAAATCAGGATCGCTAACCGCCGATGAGTTGATCGAGACCTTGTCGGCCCCGGCGTTCAGCAGGTTGCGGAAGTCGTCGATCGTTCGCACGCCGCCGCCTACGGTAAGCGGCATGAACACCTGGTCGGCGGTCTGGGAGACTATGTCCAGGATAATGTCGCGCTGCTCGTGGCTGGCTGTGATGTCCAGGAAGACCAGTTCGTCGGCGCCTTCATCCTCGTATCGTTTGGCCACGGCCACCGGATCGCCGGCGTCGCGCAGGTTCAGGAAGTTCACGCCTTTTACGACGCGTCCGTTCTCAACATCTAAACACGGTATAATTCGTTTCGCCAACATCTGCTTCGCACATCCGTTTCAATAGGTTTATTGCGTCGATCGGGCCGAGCGCCCCATCGCGAGTTTTAACGAGTCCATCGGCCTGGCCGCTTCGATCAAACGTTGGTTCTCAGGCTGTCACGAACCGTCGGTCCGCGATTGAAGAACCGAGAGCGTTCAAACAACAGCCACAGCAGAAGCGCACTCCATACAACGACAGCGACCCCTAGAACAACCGGCAGGGACAGCCCGCTGACTTTCTCCATCGTCGTGCTTTCCGGCGTCGGGGCCGCATCGACAGCGGGACCAAACGGCAGGAACGCCGCCCACGCCACGAGCACAGCTCCCCAGGCGGCGACGAAACTCTGGCAGATCGCCGAGACCCAGGCCCACGATATGCTGAACTTCTGCCTTCCGGCGAAAACAGCCAGCAACAGGCTGACCGTAAGCCAGGCCAGCCCGACAACGTCTATGGCGACACCGGCGTCAACGAAGAACACCTTGACGTTGCTGGTGATCGAGGGAACTTCCTCGCCCATGGATCTGGTGGCCTGGATCATGTCCTGGATAAGGCTGCGAGCCGTCCAGGAGACAAGAGCCCAGACCAGATATGCAATACCGGTAAAGGCCAGCGCCAAACTCACATCCAGCCGAGATGTCCGTCTCGTTCGTCCTAGCATCGTTTCGCCCTGCCAAACTTACAAAAAAATACGTCCAAGCACATTACAACGCCCCGCCGGCCCTGCGTCAAAACCAATATACCGCCGGACGCTATTTTTTTCCATCATCTCCGCTGACGCTGACCGAGAGCAAAGCCGCCCGGCGGTAGTGTTCGGCGACTTCGACAGGCTTCAGCGGACGGTTATAGACACTCACTTCGTCGATCCGGCCTTCAAAGTTGGCGAAGTTGTCGTTTCGCCCGCCGATGAACAACTGCCGCACGCCTGGCGGGCAACCCGGCGGGATCTTTCCGGAAATCTCGGGCGCAGCGGCGCCGTTGAGGTAGACCGCGACATGGCTCCCCCGCCGAGTGAGGACTACGTGATTAAACGTGTTGACAGCAAGCCTGGTCTTGCCGATCAGGACGTCGCCCAACTTGTCGCCGTTGAAGAATATCAGGCGCCCTGTGGCTTTGGGGTCGTGCGTGCCGCCAATGCCGAGGTGATCGCCCGGGGCTCCGTCGGCTCGGTCAACTCCTCGGGAAAACAGGTAGCCTGCAACGGGTCGGACCTCCGGAGGCATGCCATTAGAGAACCACATTTCGATCGAGTAGCTGTCGGCAAGCTCCTTTATGACCGCTGAAAGCCTGCCGCCCGCGAACTGGACGGCCCGGTTGGTCTTACTCCGGCCGCAGGAATTCGACAAGGCGGGCCCCTTGAGCCAGAAAGCGGCCGGCCCGACTATGGCTCCGTTGTTGCCGTTTGGGCTGGCGTCAAGCGTCTTCGGTCCGCCGAACTGGCCCATGCGCCAGTAAGCCAGCGGCTTGGACGCCAGCACAGCCCTTGCGTAAGGATCGTCGGATTCCACGTATTTCCGCCTGGGCTTGCCAGAGACATCCTCCAGAAGCCCCAGCACCGCCTCGACAATCTTGGGCTCGGCGGCGATCTCCAAGCCGGCGGAACTCGCCGGCCAGGTGGTGTATCCGCCAAGGGCGTGCTGAGCCGGCGGAGGAATATAACCCTCGGCCCCGTTGGCAAGCTCCAGATTGAACGTGGCCGCCAGTGGACTGGTCGCCTTGATCTGCAGCCCGGTAATGCCGTAAATCTCGCACGGAATCGCAACGATCCCCAGTTCCCCGATCCGCAGGGCCTGCAGCTTGATCTCGACAGTCTGATTGTCGCGCAGCCAGATCTGCTGGCTGGCGTAGACCTCCGGCTTGTTGGCGGGCTTACGATCGCCCATTTTCGCTACGATCGCGCCAGCCCACTTAAGGCGAGCTTTGCCCGGCGTGCGGCGGCGAAGTTTCAGTTTCTTTTCGGCCATCGACATGACCACTGACTTGCGGTGCTCGATTTTCCGGTATTCATCGAACGCGATTTTCGCAAGTTGGCGGCTGTAGCTTGCGATGTCGATTCTCCGCCGCTTGTTGCTGTAGTCCATCCAGTGCAGATCGCCGCTTGTGCCCTGGGACATCATGGCGACGAATTTCGAATCCGCCCCATCGGCTCCGGCCAGACGTGCAAACTCGGCGGCGAACCGGCCGAAATAGTCCGCCGACACCGCGGGATATCCGAAATAGTGCATCGAATAGTTCGCCAGCAGCGCGATCGGTCGGCCCTTGAGCGACTGGACCGACAGTAGCGACAGTTGGGAGTCCACCGGCCCAGCCGGGCCCACGTAGGCGGCGTTGCGGTATCCCGGATGCATCATCGCGCGTACGGTCTTCTTGCCGAACGGGTCGGTCCCGATCCGATCTGACCTGAGAATCCAGCGACGGCAGTACGTGTGCTTGTCGGCTTGCACCGAGCCCCAGCCGATCTTCGCGCCTGCGAGATTTGCTGCGGCCTGTTCGATGGCCTTTGCGATCCGCCCGGGCAAGTACTTTGCGTACGCGGCGTCAACGCCGGTTCCCAGGGCGTTCATCACTGACGGGGCCGAATGGGTGTGCGTAGCCGAGATCATCATCCGTTCGGGTTTGATCCCAGTGGTCTTGGCGGCCTGGGCCTTCGCGGCGTCCAGCAGCGAGCGAGGCATCATCAGATTATCGACAACGACAATCGCCGCGAACACGCCGCCGCACTCGAGCACCAGGCAGCGAGCGTAGAGGCGATCGCGGACCTTGCCGGCTTTGCGTTCGAGGAACCCGCCGCTGACGATCACCGGGAGCTTTTCCGGCGTGATATCGACAGTCGCCGCCCCGGCCCGGACAGGTTTTCGATTATCGATTTCCTTCGCACCGACAATTGGGCATATCGACAGCACGGCCGCGGCGATCAGGACAACCGCTAACAGATGGGATACTCGCTTCATGACGTATAGTTTAGCTTATGGATCACCCGAATAGAAATCCGAATCTCCTTGCCTGAGCCATCCGTTCGGGCATAATCACTTCGACAAGGAGCGTGCTATGAACGGTATCATTGATCGCAGAGGTTTTGTTAAACGAATCGGTCTGGGCGCGGCGGCATTGGCGATCCCCAACTGCCTGAGGGCCGCCGAAGCTCAAAAAGGCGACAAGCCGAATATCGTGTTCATTCTCGCTGACGATCTTGGCTGGTCGGATGTCGGCTGCTACGGTCACACCTTCCACGAGACGCCGAACATCGATCGTCTGGCCGCCGGCGGAATGCGGTTCACTGACGCTTATGCGGCCTGTTCGGTCTGCTCTCCGACCCGGGCGAGCATAATGACAGGCAAGTACCCCGCAACACTCGGTCTGACCGACTGGATACCGGGCATAAGAAACGGCACGCGATACAAGCTGCTGATGCCGGACTTCATAAAACGCCTCCCGCTGGAGGAGATCACGATCGCCGAGATGCTCAAATCCGCCGGTTACGTTACAGGCGCCGTGGGCAAGTGGCACTTGGGCCCCAAAGGCTTCTGGCCGGAGAATCAGGGGTTCGACGTGAATATCGGCGGCAATCACACCGGCACGCCGGCCGGCGGGTACTTCCTGCCGAATCGCATGACGCTGAAGGACATGAAGAAGGGAGATTACCTGACCGATCGCCTCAGCATCGAGGGCGCCAAATTCATCGAGGCCAACAAGAATCGCCCGTTCTTCCTGTACCAGTCGTACCACTCGGTCCACACGCCGATCCAGGCCAAGAAAGAGTACGTCGAGAAGTACAAAGGCAAGAAATCGCCCGACGGGAACAGATATCACGCGACGTACGCCGGCATGATCCAGAGCCTCGACGAAGGGGTCGGTCGGATTCTCGACAAGCTCGACGAACTGAAACTCACGCGAAACACGCTGGTGTTCTTCATGAGCGACAACGGCGGCCTGAATTCGGTCACCAAGGTGCTCCCGCTGCGGGCCGGCAAGGGTCACATATACGAAGGCGGAATCCGCGAGCCGATGATCGTGCGATACCCCAAAGCGATCAAAGCCGGATCGACCTGCGCCGAGCCGGTCTCGAGCGTTGATTTCCTCCCGACGATCATGGACATCGCCGGAGTAAACATAAAAAACTCGCACAAGATCGACGGGCTGAGTTTCGCATCGCTGCTGAGGGGCGAGAAGAAGACACTGGGCCGCAAGGCGATCTACTGGCACCATCCGCACTACAGCCCTCAAGGCGGACGGCCCGCCTCGGCGATCAGGTGCGGCGACTACAAACTGATCAAACTCTACGAAGGCGACAAGATCGAACTGTACAATCTCGCCGACGACATCTCGGAGAAGACCGACCTGTCGGAGAAAGAGCCCAAACGCACCGCCGAGATGAAAAAGTTGCTCGACGCGTGGCTCAGAGAAGTGAAAGCCAAGTTCCCAAAGCCCAACCCGAACTACAAGCAGAGAACTGGTAAAAAAAAAACGCGGTAAAAGAGCAACCGGCAACGAAGGTTAAGAAAGGCTCCGAAGACGGCGATTTCGACGTGCTAACCTCCGCCGGAGTGGACAAGTCCGACCTCGGTTACGCTGTGCGCACCGGCGATGCGGGTCTGGCGCTGAAGAAACTCGACAAACCCCGTGGCGTCGAAGCGGTGTTCAAGGTGAAGCTCAAATCGCTGATGAAGGGTTCGTCGCCGAGGATTTACCGCAACGGCTTCCTGGCGTTCGGCGACGGAACTGACGATGCGTCGCTGATCAAATGCGGATTGTATCTCGGCGGCCAGCGGAAGTACGTGATCGCCGAAGGCCCGCTCGGCGGCCGGCATGTCAGCAAACCGATGACAGGCGACCCGCTCGGCGAGTTTTCCATGACAGTAGTAGTCGATTTGAAGAAACAGACCGTAACGATGACCTGCGGCGATGAGAAACTGACGCTGAAACTGAACGAGAAGCTGAAATCAATAACCCACGCAGGCTACTCAGGCCTCCGCACGACAACGGCCTTCAGCAAACTCGACATTACCGGCAAGTAGCCCGCCGTCGCGGCGCGGGGGTTTATTTTCGCGTGATGCCTTCTGCGATGCGATTTGCTTCTGCTTCGCTGAAATCTCCCGTGATCCGCGCCATGCCGCCGGTGATCGGAGTCTTGATTATCGGGGCCGATACGATTTCCCCGTCCACGATAATCGCCAGATGCTTTTCGACGTTGTTCTTAGTCAGGCTGGCGAATTTCTGGCGTCCTTCCTCGGTGAAAACAACCTCGACCCCATACCCCTTGGATGCGGGTTTCACTGTCGCCGAAGTTATGTCGGCGTTGGTCAGCGCGGCCTCGGGGTGAAGGAAGACCGAGCGCCCCGAACCGGGCACGGTATGTTCGCTGAGTCCGTCAGACGGTTTGGACTCGCCAATTTTGAACTCGACAGGAACCGAACGCTCCCAGAACCGCCAGTTCGAACATCCGCCTGAGGCGACGACCAACATCACAACCAACGACAATCTCATTACATACTTCATGTTCACCACCTTTAATTTCAAGTTGAATTCGTTTCGCATCATACGCTCCGGGCTCTCCGGATACTATTCCTATTTCACCGGACGCCATTCGAGTTCCAGGTCCGGGCGCGTGACCTCTCGCCAGACCGTTCCATCGCCCCGTACGCAGAGCGATGAGTGTCGAGTAGTGTGGGGCCCTTCGTCAAATCCCAGGTAAACATGCACGCCGTCAGCGTCATCGCCCTCGACATAGATGATCGTGTTGGGATATTTGCGGCGAAGGCCTCGGGCAAACTCGGTCTCCCACACTCGCTCCAGAGCGGGGTTGGACGCTGTAGCCCGGGCCGGAGATGCGGGCGGATCGCCAGAGTCAACCGTTATATCGACCACTTTGATCACACTGTCGATATCGATGTAGCGGAACACAACAGTTCTTCCATCGATCCATGTGTGATCCATCACCCGCGAGACGCCGGAGGGGCGAATACCGGCAAGCGTTCTACCGTTTCTGATATCCAACGCCTTGATCTCTTCAATGGCGACCCCGGTCGTTGGAAACGAGAAGACATATCGTCCCGACTCGCAAAGAGTCGCGCCGCTGCTCGAACCGCCCCACTGCTTCTTCCCATCGACGGAATAGACGGCGAATATGGCGGTGTTGGTCCCGGCGCCCCACTGGTGATAAAGCAAATTACCCGCCGCCCAGGACAAGCTCCCGCCGAAGCCGGGAGAAAACGTCGAGACCGCACGCTTGGACCGCAAATCGTAGATACTGACCGATCGCGGCGGCGTCTGCATGTGCCAGACCATCAGGTATCGATCGTCGGGCGAAACTTCCGCCGCGTAGATGTGCCGCGGCTTGACGAACTGAGTAACATTGCGGCCTGCGATGAAAACGTTTCGTATCTTTTCGGGTGACAGGCGGGTATCCGGTTTGACAGTCGGCCTGGCCAATGGCTCCGGCGGTTCGCCGCTGGGGTTTTTTTCGAGTGCGAACGTCGGTTGTCCCCCTGCTGTCGTGGAAAACAGGTGGGTGCTCGGTCTGCTCCGCCATCGGCTGGGGGGCGAGATAATGTCCAGATTACCATCGCCGTTGGTGTCGGCGAATGACGGGGCCCGGCCAATTCCGCAGAGAATACCGTCGGCCCAAACCGCCCAGCGGCCGTTGTGTCGGGCGCCGCCCTAACAGGAATGAAAAGAATTGCCGCCGGCGGAAATACACGTTACAAACTCGGGCTGTCGGTCCTGATCGAAATCGATCATGGTCACGGACCCATCCCAGACATTCGAGAACTCCCAGTAACCGTCTATGTGATGGCGAAAAACGCATTTCCCGCGATCGGTCACAACCAGGCAGACCCCGCCGGCTTTGGTGTTCTGGACCTCCAGATTGAACTCAGGCTGATCGGCGGGCACGGCGTTTTGTCGTCGGCATCCGGAGCAAGTGCAAAACAAGGCGAACACTATTGTCGCCTGTAAAACTGCAGGAGCAAATCTCATCAGCGTGGTCATTCCTTTGCCCTCGTATCCCAGCTATCCGTAAGGGCGAATCATACCGCCGCAAGACAGTAGCGGCCAGAGTTAATCGAAGATTCCTGATCTGGCTGAAAACGCTCGGCGCACGGTTCACACCCCCCTGGAAACGGGCCTACCTGTGAACCTCCCTATGACAACCAACCAACCGAACCGCCAACAGCCCCGCCAAACAGCCCGCATACCACCTAAACGCTTTATCCCCAGCATGTTACACACCACACCCACGGCCACACCCCCTCTACCATACGCGGTTAACTTATATCGCCTGGCCGATTTTTACGATTATTGAACAGTTGTGACAGGTGTGAACCATATGTGACATCGGGATTGAGGGGGAATCGGGCTCGAAAAAAATATCAAGAGTCGTTTCTTCGCTTGTTTGTACGACTTATGTCATTTTGGCGTGAATTACATCGAGGAACTTTGTGCATAGATGAATCCGCTCCTGAAATTCGCCGAAATAAGGAGGGTATCGTATGCTTCCTTGGGCCAATCCGGCCCGAGCGATCGTTCGGATACCCGTTCGGATCGAGAGATCCGACCGAACCGTAAGGAGTTTGGCTTATGTCGTTAGGAGCGGTACACTTGGCAGGCTCGCCATACCTGCCTATTGGAGTGGATCTGGGATCATCAAGCGTTACCATGGCGCAAGTGCGCCTTGTCGAACGTGGGTCCCGGGATGTCCGCCTTGTCGCAATCGACTATGCAAGAACGCCCGGATTCGAAGAGAATCTCGGTTCGGGTCCGTCGTCGCATCAGTCGGATCGGCGCAGGCGATTCGCCGAGGTGCAGGCAATACTCTCACGCGAGCGTTTCAAGGGCCGCAAGTGCATTCTGGCCCTGCCGGCGCGGGACTGTTTCGTCCAGCCGCTGAGCGTGCCGCGAGAATGCCTGGAGAATCCGCAGGACATCCAGAGAGCCATCGAATGGGAGCTGCAGGACAAGGGCGAGATGTTCTTCGGCCAGCCCCTCAACGTTCAGGAAACCGTGATCCAGCATCTCATGACCGGACACGAAGTATACGAAGACGGGCTGTCCAAGGAAGAGGTCATCGCGTTCGGCGTTTCGCGTGATATCGTCTCTGAGTATCTGAAGATGGCCAAAGACGCGAAGATCAAGATCGTCGGGCTGAACGTTGAGTCTTGTGCGTTGCTGGAATGCTTCTCGCGGCTCTTGCGGCGATCGGCCGACATGGACAACACGTACATGTTTGTAGATCTGGGGGCCACGAGCACACAAGTGGTGCTGTCCCGCGGGCCGAACATGGTGTTCGCCAGGAACCTGACGGCGACTCTGGATCATGCGTTGCAGGACTGCGAGCAAACCATGGAGCCGGCAATCGACGAGGACCAGGGCGTCGAAGTCTGCGTCGGAGCCGATCAGCAGGCCAGAGTCGTTTTCGAGAGTCCCGACCAGGAACAGGAAGATCCCCTGGCCGAACTCACAACGGAACTGACCCAATGCCTGGACTACTGCGAATCGGTCGGCGAGAACAGGAACATTGATCGGATCGTCTTCACAGGCGGCGGCGCATACAACAAAGGCGCCTGCAATGAACTGGCCGTACGGCTCGGATTGTCGGGCCAGATCGGCAATCCGCTGCTGGGAATAAAGGACGTGAACCTTGCTTCGCTGCCGAGGGAATCGACGGAAACAAACTCTAACCAGGCCAAGCCCGGCCTGCCCCGCTGTCCGGAATGGGCTGTGGCGATGGGGCTGAGCGTGGGCGCTTCGATTGAAGCGGCGGCTTAAGAGAACATCATGAGTCTGATAAACCTACTTCCGCAAGATTACTATCAACGCAAGCAGGGACGGCGCACCAATGTGATGTGCGTGATCCTGTTTGCGGTGGTCATGGTCGGCATCGTCAGCGCGTCTATGGTCTCGCGATCCAACGCCAGAGAGACCCAGGCTATAATGAGCAACCTGAACCGCTCGTACAGCCAGGCGGCCCAGACGATCTCCCAAATGCAGACCCTCAGGAACCAGAAGCAGACGATCCTGGACAAGCGCAAACGAATTGAATCTCTCCAGGATCCGGTCCCCAAGAGCATCGTGCTGGCGATTCTCACCAACGCGCGGCCGGACGGAGTTTCACTGCTGCACGTAAAGCTCGACTCTCGTTTCGATCAGCCCAAGGCTCCGACCAAGAAGGTGACAGTCAACACAACAAAGGGCCAGGCCCCTCCTCCGCCGAAGCCGAAACCGAGCATACAGCCGAGCGTGACAGTCGAGATTATCGGTCTGGCGCACACGGACTTCCAGGTCGCTCGCTACCTGGCGAATCTCACTGACAGCGGATTGACCGACGCGGTGGACCTGTCCTACACCCAGAATTATCTGACTGCGGAAGACAAGAAAAAGGACGACGAGATCTTCCGAAACCTGCGTGAATTCAGGCTCAAATGCCGCCTGAAGAAGAACATCGACGCCAAGGCGATGGCCAAACAGTGGCGGTTCGCCAAACAGAGCGATCTATCGCTCAACTTCGAGAAGAACTCCGAGAGGCCCGCGGAAGCCAAGATCACCGCTGTTGTTCCAGGAACACTAAAATGAAGCCAAGCTCACGAGAAATTGTATTTGGGCTCGTTCTGCTGGCGATTCCGCTGGCGGCATGGAGCCTTGAGTTCGCCCCGCGACAGCGTCGCCAGGAAGAACTGAAGCTGAAGATCGAGGCCAAACAAGCCAAGCTCGACAAGCTGTTCGAGAAGAAGCGGCTGACTGGTGCGATCGGAGATCTCAGAAAGCAGATCGCAGAAGGCAAAGAAGCCGTCGCAATCTTCCGATCACGCCTTCCCGACGAGAAGGAGATCGACCAGATTGTCAGGGAAGTCTGGCGCCTGGCCAAGTCCAACGAACTTTCGCCGACGTCTCTTCGCACGATCCCGCCCCGCAAGGGCAAGCAGTTCACGGCTATCGACGGGCCTCACGGCGAACAGCCCGTGCTGATCCAGATCGAGGGCGACTTCAACGGCCTGTATTCATTCATGCTCGATATGGAAGGCCAATCGAGGATCATGCGAATCAGACAGATGACCCTCAAGAAGCCGGAAAAAACGCACACCGGACAGGTGTCGGCCACGATCGAATTCTCGATCTTCTTTGAACGCAAGAAAGGACAAACCCAATGGACAGCCAAAATATGAAGCAAACGGGTCTGGCCGGCGAGTTCCTTGCTGACAATGAACCGGCCGCCCCACCCGAAACACCATCGTCGGTACAGGCCATAGGCGTCTCACAGGGCGCATCGTCGGCCCAGGAGTCCGCAAACGCCCAGAAACGGGCCAATGTGGTCCTTGCTGTTTTGTTCCTCGCGGGAATGGCGGTGGTCTATTTCATGTCGATGGATACCGGAACAGCGGCCGCAGATCCCATGGACGCCGCACGCGAGACGATCGTGAACGACGCGGTCAAGCAGTTCCAGATCAACCCCACGGCAATCTCCAACGATCCGCAGAAGGCCTCTCAGCCGGAGAAAAGTCCGGTTCAGTTGGCCCGCGAGATGATGAACGGAGCCCCTGACAGACAGGTGCCGCTGAAGCAGTTGAAGAACAATCCGTTTGTGCTCATGCCCGACAAGCAGGCCAGACGCGCCAAGACAGTCGTAGCCAGGAAGCCTCAAATAACGCCGGGAGTCACCGCGTTGCAGAGAGC
>CAYMSH010000027.1:0-27152 GCA_964392945.1 uncultured Planctomycetaceae bacterium
GCTGAACTTCTCGCTCATTCTGTCCGAGACTGGCTTGTTTTGCTACATGGTATCTAACGGGGCGACAGAGTCGTGCGGCTGCGTTTCTGTCGCCCCGCTGGGGCTCTTTAAAGAGAGTCAAATACCGGGCCCTCACGGACCCGGCTAAGGCCTGCCTGTCGGCAGGCCCTATCGGCCCTTCGGGCCCAAGTAAGCCTCTGTCGGCCCTGCGGACCTGAACAAACAGCTGGTTTAATCATCTCATGGGAGATGTCAATCTTCAGGGAACTGAAGATACTCGGGGCCAACGCAGTCGGTAAGCCACACTCCGTTAGTCGACAGGAAGAACTCCGCGCCGGCGGCCGCCAGGTCAGCGGCGCGGACCTTGAGTACAATCGGTCTACCGTATCGCCGTCCGACACTCTCGGCCGTCTCGGCGTCAGGCGACAGGTGTACGTGATGGCGCTGGCGTTTGACCAGGCCCTGGGCTTTGATCGCCTTGATATTCCCCGCGGCCGTCCCGTGATAGAGAATCTCCGGCGGATCGGCGGCGCTGTAGCCTAAGTCCACGTTGATCGAGTGGCCCTGGCTGGCGCGGATCATTGCGCCGTCGGCGCTGAATTCGAACCGCTTCTTGTCGTTCGTAGCGACTACCTCTTGGAGCTGCTCGAAGCTCATGGCCCGCCCGACTTCTCGGCATCCGCGCAGCAAGACATCGACGCGAACCCAACCGGAATGGTCAGGTTCAACGTCGATAGTCTCGGGCCGATGCCGGAGCACCAGCGAGAGGAACTTGCTGATGCGCGTTTTCTTTTTCTCGTTCATCATCTGATTCTCATCGCGCCTCGGCGCGGGGGCCGAATCAATCTTCGGGGCGCTGGCCGCCGGGCGCCATCTTCACCAGCCGCGGATCGAATCTGCCGATCGGATCGACAAGATCGCGCTGCGCCCGCATGACCTCTTCGATATCCTTGTACGCCATCGGCGCTTCGTCCAGGCCGGCGGAGATCAGCTCCACGCGATTGGCCTTGAGGAACTTCTTCACGTCCGACCAGGTGAACATCTCCTTGGCCTTCTTGCGGCTCATTCGTCGCCCGGCTCCGTGGGACGCCGAGTTCAGCGATTCGGCGCAGCCCTTTCCGCGCACAACGTAACACGGGGTGGCCATCGAACCGGGAATAAGCCCCAGCACGCCTTTTTCGGCCGGCGTAGCGCCCTTGCGGTGCACGATGACCTCACGCCCGTCGTGGATCTCTTTCCACGCGAAGTTGTGATGGTTCTCGATATCCGCCAGGACCTTGGCCCCGATGTTCCGCACGACGTAGCGGTGAATCAGTTCGTGGTTCGCCGCGGCGTATCGGCCCATCAGCTCCATGGCGGCCCAGTATTCCTTACCGGGTTCGCTGTCGAGATCGAACCACGCCAGGTGCAGCAAGTCGCGAGGCAGTTCGGGGTGCAGCTCCATCGCAAGTTTGCTGTAGTGCTGTGCGATCATTCCGCCGACGCCGCGCGAGCCGCTGTGGCTCAGCAGAGTCAGGTACTGACCGGCGGGCAGTCCCAGTTCGTCGGCTTCAAGCGTAAGCACGCCGAATTCCGCGAAGTGGTTCCCGCTTCCGCTGGAGGCCAGCTGGCGCCAGGCCTTGTCCTTGTGCTTGAGCGTGATCGGCGAGACGGTCCAGTCTTCGTCCATCACATCGTGCTCGCGTCGATGCCGCGAGCGGAATCCGCCGCCGACTCCGAAACACGTCTCGCGATTCAGTGCGCCTTTCAGGCGATCGGTTTGTCCTTCGATCGCCGAGGCCGGCATGTCCAGCACGCTCATTTTCATGCGGCATGCAATGTCCATTCCAACTGCGAACGGGATAACGGCGTTGTCAGTGGCCAGCACTCCGCCGATCGGCAAACCGTAGCCCATGTGCGCGTCCGGCATGAGCGCGCCGCATACGGCGACCGGCAGACGGCTGGCCGATTCGAGCTGCCCAATCGCGTTGTCGTCCAGATCGCGGCCCCACTGTCGCCAGGGCGCTGGCTCTGCGCGCGGCTCGAACGTCTTGCGCGCCGCTACTCTTTCGATAAGCGCCGAGGCCAGCTCGCCCCAGATCGCATCTTCGGTGTGATCTTCGGGACAGTCGACTAGATCGCCGATGATCTGGCGCATCTGCTGCTTGTGCACACCGGCCTTTGCGGCGCGAGCTACGGTCTTCTGGGCCAGTTTCATCACCGGCCCCTTGGGGATTCCAAGATTGCTTAGTTCTCTTGCTTTCATAATTATGCGTCCTTCTTCATATCCGGTTCGACCCGGACTTGGCAGGCCTTCGGCCCGATTTTCTCGGTAGTAATCTCAACGTCCAGAAACTGCTTGATCAGGTCAATGTTTGTTTTCGCGTGGCGAGTAAGCCCTGTAGTGACGAATCGCCCGCCGGCCAGAGCCATAGGCACGAGCAGTTGATCGGCCAGGTACGGACCGATCGGAACCTGTGCTGCTAGGTACTTCTGGGCCTGCTGGACCGCGTGGTTGGCGACGGCTTTTGCAGGCACGTTGACCTGGCCGAAACCGGTGAACAGTTCAGTAACGTTCTCCGACTCGATCTCCAGCAGCACGACGTTGCCCGGCCCGGCCGAGTCCCTGCGAACATCAACGTGCAGTTCGTCATCCGACCAGCCGAGCTTTGACTGCACCTTCCGCAACTCCTTGCGTGCGATCTCTTCAGGCAGTCTTGCGATCATCGCCACGGCCCGCCTCGCTACGGTCCGGCCGCGTTCGATAATCTCCAGCCGTTTGAGTTTTGAGACCGGCTCGATCGTCACGAGGAACTCGCCTCCGCCGGCGGGGTAGAAACCCGGCCGGATGAGCGTAACGGAAATCTCGGGGCCCATGCGATTAAGAAGCGGAATCAGCGCCTTGGCGAGGAAATCCACCGGCGGAGCCCAGGGGTTGTGCGTTCCGCCTTGAAGAGTAATCTGCGACGGCTCGTCGGCGGTCATCAGCGCAGGCAGCACGGTCTGCAAGACCAGCGTCGCGCTGCCGGCGGTGCCCACGGCGAACCGGTAACACCCGCCGCGCACCTGGCCCGGCTCGAACGTAAGGGCCCCGGACCGCATCTCTGCGCCCTGGGCGTTTCCGCTGCATACTTCCAGCGCGGCTTTCACCGCGGTAAGGTGCTGGCGGAGCAGACCGGGCTTCTTCCGCCCGGCGCGTATGTTCTCTATTCGGAGCGGTTTTTCCGTCTCCATCGACAACGCGAGCGAAGACCGCAGGATCTGCCCGCCGCCTTCTCCATATGATCCGTCAATCGTCAACATGAGTCTCAATCCTTTCGCCCGGTCTGGGCTCGGGGCCCGGGCCGATCGCCCGGGCCCCATCGTACCGCCTGCTCGACATTTGTACATCCAATAAAAGACCCGCGGCGACAAGGGTCTGGAGAAACATTTCCGGTGCTCTACCAATTGAGCTATTGCGAACATGCTCGCAAGCGGGACTCGAACCCGCAGCATCCGGCCAAATGTAGTTACTCCGGCATTCGCCGCCGGCCAAATGCCGACGCCCGGTTCTCACCGGACGCCGACGCCTATGCGTTACGACAAGTTATGACGAAACGTTTTGCGCGCTCTACCGCTGAGCTACAGCCCCAATAGATTCGTTAAATGGAGCCGGCGGGATTCGAACCCGCGACCTCGGGTACCTTAACCTTGTAGTTCCGTCCGCATTCGTGACGCAGTTTTTTCGCCCCGGTCGGCGACAAACGTTGGCCAGACAGTCTTACTGAGCTATCTCGACGCTAATCGAGAGCGAGATCTGAACTCGCGACCTCCCGCACGAGGCGGGCGCTCTAACCATGTAGTCTGGGCGGCATTCGCCGACCGGTATGCATTTAGTTTTCAAAATGGCGACAAGTGGTGGCGTGAGATTCCGCTTTCGCGACCGGGATTCGAACCCGGATTACCGATGTACTCACGCCGGCATTCGCCAATTGCATTCGTCTGGGACCGACATTCGCCGGTCAACGGCGATTGGGACCTTTCGACCGCAACCGCCGGTTAAGTAAGCCGCCCCCCCGCGCGGCCTACAGTTTGATGTTCTTTGATCAGATCGGGAGACCCGGATAGAATCGGCGCTTCAATTCAGCTTGGTTTTTCGCCGTCTGGCCTGCTCTCGACCTACAATTTTACATCTTCAATCTGACCGACCCAGTAGCCCGCCTGCGACCGACCCGCGGCCACGTCTGCGATCAGGCCGAACACCTTGTCGCTGAAACCAGCAACGTTGATGATGTCATCACGCTCTGCAGCCTGGGTGGTGTCGTAAGGCTGGATGTCGATGCAGACCATCTTCGCCTGCGGATTACGCCGCTTGAACACGGCCCATTCCTTCATAGTCGCAGTGGCGCTTCCGCCGCATCGGCCGTAGTACGGCGAGTCAACCCACGATTCGTTGTCCGAAACGTAGATCACCAGATCGCCCCGGGCCTTGCGAGCGTTCAAGTGTCGCAGCGGCGCGGCGCAGTTCGTTCCGCCCTGGGGCAGATTCGCCAGCTTCCGGGCGTTAGTCATCACCGAAGCTCGTGGTTTCAGGGCGACTTTCACGATCTTGGACTCGAACGGAACCACCTGAGTCAGGCGATTGGTCCGCAGCATGGCCGCAGCCACGAGAGCCGCAACGTCGATGCATCGCACGACGGTGGTCGAACCCTTTCGGTATCCGGTTACCGGCGAGTGCATCGACCCCGAAACGTCCGGGAGCACATAAACCTCGCCGTCAACCACAGGCACGTTCCGCAGCGAGATCTCCAGCGCGTCCTGCAGAGCCCCGCGGATCGCCGTCGGCAGATCGCTTGAGGCGCACATGTAGGCGGTCATCAACTGGTACGGCAGGACACGAGCCTTTGCGATAAGCTCCGGATCGGCCAGCCGCTCTGCGATCAGACGAACCATCTTCGGATCGTCCAGCACGCCGTGACGCAGGAAGGTGTTCAGGTTCATTCGAGTCATCTGCCACGAAGCGTTCTCGGCGATGCCCACCCAATGACGCTTGCCCAGCTCCAGACCGGTCAGCATCTGGAAGGGAACGTCCGGGGCGTCGATCGCAGCGCGATCGTCAGAGCACTTGAACCGATCGTAAGCACGCACTACCTCGGGCAGCGCTTCTGCGTTGTGGTCCCGACCCAGCAGGTAACCGTACAGGCTTTCCCGCGAGGCGCTCCCCGGCTTGGGGTGAACCATCTTGATCACGTCGGCCAGCGACGGAGACGAACCAACCGAACCGGTGAATATTTGTCGATCGGTCCGGTTCGAAAGCCACTGCAGGATCAACCGCTTGGGCAACGAGCCGAGGCTCTTTCGACCCACCACGCCGCTTCGCATGATCTGCACAAAGTTCCGCAGCATCTTCGGGTTGTCGATCACTCGATCGAAAACCTCGGCCAGCAATCCCGGACTGCGAACCGACAGAACGGCGCACAGCAGCGCGGGGGTGTCCTTCATGTACGCGCGCTTTCGGGCATACAACGCCATTCGAGCGACGAACTCCGGCTCGACTCTACCAGCCAGCTCCAGCACCTGGTCCAACTGCCCCTGGGCCGAAGCGTAGAACGTGGAGTTCAGGCAGCCAGTGGCGGCCAGTTGCGCCAGTGCGTGGCGATCGTCAAGCCTGTAGGCCTGTCCGCCAGCCTCGTTGACAGCGTTGGTCTTGGGCAACAGCTTGCCGACTATCGATTGAAATAAAGTCTTGTTAGCCATCTCGCACCATCCTTTCAAGGCCAAGTTCCAGCCCCTGCTGGAAATAACTCATTCATGCCTTGCCCTCCTATTAGCAGCAAGCGTGCCAAACTTGCTGAATAAAAATGTAATAATCGTAAATCGTTGTCTATACGTCTTTTGCGCATGCCCTCGTCAATTACCGTCCACTGGCGACGACAAACAATGTTTTATCTTATGGGATAAGTGCCTATCTTTATGGCTATGCCTAAAGGAAACACAGTTGTATTTGGTCTGCTTGGAACCATGCTGGACTCCGGTCCGGCCCGGAATCGCTGGGACAAGTGGCGCCCAACGGTTTCGATCTTCCAGCACGAGGAGTTGCTCGTCGATCGCCTCGTGCTGCTTCACGACAAGAAGCGCGACGGTCTTGCGATCCAGGTCTGCGATGACATCTCCTCGATCTCTCCGGAGACCGAGGTCTGCAGGCACATTCTGGACTTCGACGACCCGTGGGATTTCGAGGAGGTCTACGGGGCGCTGCACGATTTTCTGCTGGGCTATGCGTTCGATCCGGAAGAGGAGGAGTACCTGCTGCACATCACGACAGGCACGCACGTGGCCCAGATTTGCATGTTCCTGTTGACCGAGTCGAACTACTTTCCGGGCAAGCTGCTTCAGACCAATCCGTTCGGCAAGAACCGGCGCGGCCCGGGCGGGTACACGATCATCGACCTGGACCTGTCGAGATACGATCGGATCGCCCAGCGATTTCAAGCCGAGCGTTGCGACGACCTGTCGTTCCTCAAGTCGGGCATCGAGACTCGCAACAAGCGGTTCAATCTCCTGATCGAACAGATCGAGCAAGTCGCGATCCGCAGCGACGCCCCGCTGCTGCTTACCGGCGCTACCGGAGCCGGCAAGTCGCGCCTGGCCCGCCGGGTCTACGAACTTAAGAAAGCTCGCAGACAGGTTTCGGGTGAGTTCGTCGAGGTCAACTGCGCGACGCTTCGCGGAGATGCGGCGATGTCGGCGATGTTCGGACACGTAAAAGGCGCATTCACCGGCGCGTTGCGGGACCGCCCGGGTCTGCTGCGTGCGGCCGACGGAGGAACCCTGCTGCTGGACGAAGTCGGCGAACTCGGACTTGACGAGCAGGCGATGCTGCTGCGGGCCGTCGAGGAGGGCCTCTTCCTGCCGGTAGGCACCGACAAGGAGACCGCCAGTTCATTCCAGCTTATCTGCGGGACAAACAAGGATCTCAAGCAGGCCGTCGCCGACGGCGCTTTCCGCGAGGACCTGCTGGCCAGGATCAATCTCTGGACATTCCACCTGCCGGATCTGGCCCAGCGGCCTGAAGACATCGAACCGAATCTCGACTACGAACTGAGCCAGCTGGCCGAAACCACCGGCACGCGAATAACGTTCAACAAGGAGGCCCGGCGGAGTTTCCTGCGGTTCGCCACTTCCCCCGAAGGGCTGTGGCTGGGAAATTTCCGGGACCTGAACGGAGCCGTGGTGCGCATGGCGACGCTCGCGACGGCCGGCAGGGTCACAGTCGATATAGTCGCCGGCGAGATCCAGCGGCTCAAGGATTCCTGGCTTCGCAGCGCCGAGGCCTGCGATCGCGACGCCAGGCCGATCGAACTGCTGGGCTCGGAAACCGTGTCGAAGATGGATCGTTTCGATCGCGTTCAACTCTCGGACGTTCTGGAAGTGTGCGACAAGTGCAAGTCGCTCTCGGATGCGGGGCGCGCGCTGTTCGCCGAGTCACGCAAAGCAAAGCAGAACCCCAACGACGCCGATCGCCTGCGGAAGTACCTCGGACGCTTCGGTTTGACATGGCGAAAGATCCGCGAATCGAGCGATTAATCGCCGCCTGCCATCATCGCCTTTCCGGCGCGAGCACTACTCGGAATCCGAGTATAGCGTAGGATGAGATTTCCGGCGGGATGCTGTATCTCGCCGCCGATCGCAGGAACGGGTGGACCTGCTGGTCGAGGTCCTTCCTGTCGTGGCGTTTCTTGTCGCCTTTGTGCACGCCGGAGAAGCATCCGCCGCGAACGACTTTTTCGGTTCCCTTGTCCGGTCCGATCGGATCTTTGCTCGCCGACTTGTCGTACGGACCGTACCAGTCGAGGCACCATTCGTAGACGTTGCCGTGCATGTCATACAGACCCCAGGCGTTGGGCTTGAGCTCACCGACTTTTCGCGTTCCGAACGATGTGAAGCTGAACGTCGCGACGTGCGCGAACTTCCTGATCGAGTTCAGATCGCCGGGATCGCACTCGACGTTGTACGGCGTTTTCACGCCCGCCCGGCAGGCGTATTCCCACTGGGCCTCTGTCGGCAGGCGGTAGACGTAGCCCTTGGGCAGCCGGCCGGCCTTGCGTTCGATTTCGGTCAGCTTGCTGCAGAATTCATTTGCACGGGCCCAGGTGACGCACTCCATCGGGTTCAGGTCGGTTCGATCTCCGCCCGTGGCGCCGGCTCCGTTTATCAGTCCGCCGCCTCTGGGATATCGCCAGCAGAACGCCATGCCGTCGTGGATCGGACCGCGTTTGAACCGCCAGGCTTCGTAATCGTAATCCGGCGGGACCATCAGCTTGTAGAACTCGCGCTGGGTCACTTCGCAGGCGCCCATGTAAAACGGCTTGGAGATCGTGACTTTGTGCGCCGCTTCGTCGCTGCGTCGGCACAGTTCGCCGGCCGGGCTGCCCATCGTAAACGAACCGGCCGGGATGAGCTTCATCTTCATCTCGATGCTCGGTACGGTGTAATCCTTGTCGCTCAGCAGCTTGGGTCGATCGCCGTCCTTGCCGACAGATATCCCGCACAGCAGCGAAAGCAAAACTATATTGATGATCCTTGTCTTCATGATCCTGCCTTTATTTAACTGGTGCGGGCCTCTTCGTAACGATCGGTCCGCGTGCTCGTTTGATCCACTTCTGCATCAGCGGCAGGTCCTTGATCTCGCCGGAGACTTCCTGCCTCATCCGCCAGTCCCAGTCGATAGTAGTGCTCCAGCCGCCGCCGGAGGCCTCTGATTTCTGCAGCCGCTCGGCCAGAGGGATATCCTCGCGCTGCGTGGCGCCGCCGAGCTGGATCTTTACGTGCTCGCTGATGTAGCGGCTGTAGTTGGTGTTGTAGTAACCGCGATAGACCTGGTAGGCGAAGCTGTCCATCCAGAGCTTCTCCGGCGAGTAGCGCAGCATCGCCTTTTTGTGCGTCTTGGACAGTTCTGTCTTCGCCGCGGCTACCTGCAGGACCATCGCGGCGGTCCCCTTGGCCATGTAGGCGTCGCGCTTGCCGCGAAGCATGCGATCTTTCTCGCCGGCGAGTTTGTCCAGGCGCCGCTGCTCGGCGATCTGCTCGGGATTAGCCTTGTTGAGCTCGTCGGACAAAGCCCGCTCGCGTTTACGGTATTTGTCGTGAATCTCTCGCGGGAGCTTTGACAGCGCAGCGTACTCGGCGTCGCCGTTGCGGTAGTCGCTGAAACGCTTGTTCAACGCCCGATCGCGATCCGAGGCGGCCTTGCGGGCAGTTTCATCCTTGAGCTTCCGCTGTGCATTGATCGCCTTGCGTTCGACGATCACGTCGGGACGTTTTTCGAATTCCTCCCGGAGTTTCCTGTCCCGCGCGCGGCGTTTTTCTTCGGCGTCTTTGCGCTGTGCGTTCAGCGCCGTCAGCTCCTTGTCGGTCTTGATGCGTTCTCTCAGAAGCGTATGGATCTTCGAACGAATCTCTGACGACTGCTTTCGCAACGCGTCAATTTCGGCCCTGGCCTCCAGCGAGTCCGGCTGTTTGTCGAACTTGGTTGCGAGATCCTTTTTGCTGTCGGCCATCTTCTTTTCGACCGCCTTTAATTTCGCCTCGGCCGCGGCCAGTTGGGGCCAGCGTTTTTCAAGTTCCCTGGCCCGGGCTCCCTGCTCGGTTTGGTATTTGCCGTAAGGTTCGTTTAGTTTGCGGCTCATCTCGGACATCTTGCGGTTAAGCTCGCTGCTGTCGCCGCGAGCGGCGGCCAGGGCTTTGACCACTTCCAGCGTGGGTCGCCTCGGCGCATCGCGAGTCGGAGCCGGAACCTTGCTGAAATCTTCGTGAACGGTGTGGTGGATCACAACGCTGTCGATCACGCCCTTGAAACGGCCCGACCCGTCGCGCGAGGTCGCAATGAAGTTGCGATTGTCTCCGCCGTCGGCGAACAGATCTCGCGGGCGGAATGTCGAAGCCTTCTCGGCGATCTTCTTCCCGTTCAGCCAGAGCGCGGTCTTAGTTCCGTCGATCTCGACGCGAACAGTCGCCCACTTGCCTTTGGCCAGCGGTTTGGCGCCGTCGAGCGAGACAATCGTCTTGCCGCCGACTTGCGCCCTCAGCGTCAGAGCGGTTGTCAGAACCAGGCGACTGTCGGCGCTCGAGCCGAAATCGAGAATCGTCTGCGAGCCGGCGCCTTCGGGTTTGACGGAGACTTGAACGGTCATCGCCTTGAGATCCGCCCCGCGCGGGGCCAGTTCACCGTACTGCGTTTGGCCGTCGAAACGAAGACCGCGTCGCTGGCCGTCGATTACGAATTCGGGGCGAGCATACAGGTAGCCGTCGAGGTTCAGACCCAGCCGCTTTCCGTATCGCCTGTCGGCTCCGCTGGGGAATCGGTACCAATCCTCCAGCAGCGTGTTCTCGCCGCGGTCCATCGCGTAGTTGGCCCAGAGGGAGTATTTGTGCAGCGTTTCCTCGCCGAGGCGTTTGATCGGATCGGCGATGCGCGGGGCCAGCGCCGCGGGGGCGGCGCCTATCAGCTTGATCGACCAGGGGTAGCGAGGAGCGTGGCGGCCGCTGTAGAGATTCCTGGCCAACTGCCTGTCGGTGAACAGCGCCGTCGGCGTCGCGGCGACGCTCAACCAATAGCCCTTGTCGCCGTGGCGAGTTTTCAGCTTCATCAGGCCCTTGTTCCACATCGGGCTGTAGCGTCGCACGCCGTCGGCTCCAACGGCGATTATGCACGCGCGCCAGTCGCTGTAGAGATCCGGATCGTGCCGACCGGTGAAATCGACAGCGATCTCGGCGGCGCCTTTGGCAGCGGTCAGGCTCACGATGTTAACGCCGAACGGCTCGGGCGCCTGTTCCATCGGAATACGGTAAGCGCCGGCCTTGCCGTTGACCGGTTCGAGCTGACTCTGGGCCGGGCTCCGGTATCGGCCGGCGAACAGGTTCTCAAGCTCGCAGTCGAATGTCGCCAGGCGGGCTCCGTATTGGCCGAACATGTCGCCAAGTCCGCGGATACCGTTTTCAAACAGACCGCGCTGCTGTCCGACACGGGCCATGCTCTGCAGCATGCAGAACTCATCGACTCCGTGCGGCAGGCAGGTGAAATAAGCGTATCCCCAGTTCGGATCGTCACAGGTGATGTTGTAGAACATCGTGTATCCGTATCCGAGGTCGCCGTTAAACACGTGCCTCCAGGGCGTCTTGATGTGGTGGTTGCCCTTGAGCATGCTCGGGTCGGCCATGCATTGGTGCATGTCGGCCTGGGCCTCGCCGCCGCCGATCCGTATGCTGTTGGGCAGGCTTCCGTGACCCCATTCGTGCCACAGGGCCGGAGCCCAGGGCCCGCCGCCGGCGCCTTTAAGAATACAGGCCCCGTATCCGCCGCCGGCGTAACCGCCGATAAACTGGTGCCCGTCGCGCTTCGTGCCGGCTACGGTGATCGCATGCTTGAACTTCTCTTTGCGGTCCCAGTACTCCATCAGGTTGCCGGCGTATTCGTTCAGGTCCCACCAGTACTCGGCGCACTTGATCGAGCCGTCTCGGTACCACTGGGCCTTGTCGGGCGCCTTGTCGTTGACCCACGGGTCGCCCTCGCTGCCGGCCTGGCTGCCGGATACCCATATGAAATGCGGCGACTCGACCTGCATGGTCCCGGGCTTGCCGGGCTTGGCGTTGTTGGGCCATCTTACGTCCAGGGACGGCGACTTGACGTAAACGGTCTTGTCGAGCCCGGCTCGGATGCGGGCCATCTCTTTGACGTACAGGTCCATGATGAACTTCTTGTCGGCGCCGTCGAAGCTGCCGCGAACGAAGCATCGCTTCCGCCCGTCGGCCAGCCGCAGCACAACGCCCGGGGCCCACGGACCGCCATCGCCGTTGAACTTGCTGCTCATGGTGTTGCCCATGCCGCGGAAGCCGATCAAGTGCGCCTTGAACGGCTTGTCGCCAACGGACACATGCGATCGTTTCGGCGTCCAGGTGCGAAGGATCATCCCGGGCTTAACATCGATAACATCGACACCCTTCCGCGGCCACCAGTCAACGAGTCGCGCCTAGTAAGCCTTCGGCTCGCCATTAACCCACAGAGTGACATTGCACCCAACCCACCCCGGTTTGAGCTTGGCGCCAGGATACCGCGTAGCGGAATAAAAATCATATTCCCCAGCCGCACCGGCACAAATAAACCCCACACACACAATCGTAACTATAAGTTTGATTCTCATAATATCCCTACATCCGTCCGCAGTATCCGCCACCAGCCACCAGCCGTTAGCCGTTAGCCGTTGCCGTTATCCGTATTATCCGCCGTTACATGCCGTTTGTTGTTTGCCGTCGCCGTTGCCGTAACCAAATCCGTGCCATCCGTGTCATCCGTGGTGGAAAAAAGTCGTTGCCGTTGTCTACTTCGCCGCGATCGGCGCCATGCGGAAGTCCGGGCGGTCCTTGTCTCTAGGGTCGCGATAGCCTTTGTGCGTACCGTAGTACGGTACGTTGGCGTCGATCCAGGTTACGATCTTGACGAAGTCGGCCTGGGTCAGATTCTCTTTGCACGGGGCTTTGCGAATCTGTCCGACCAGGCTGCTGCGATGCGAGCCGTGTGTCAGCGGCGGGACGGCCGGGAAGCCAGCCTGGCCGTAGCGTCCATCGCGATAGTTGACCAGTCCCTTGCCGATGATATTCTCGTAAGATCGGTTATATCGCTGGGTCAGCGCGTCGGTCAGGTCGAGGCGGCCTTTGGGTTTGGCGCCGCTGTGGCAGGAGACGCACTTTTTGTTCCAGATCGGCTGCACGTCCGTAACGTAGTGGACCATGCGAACGCCTGTGTCGCCGGGTTGGGCGGCGATGGTCTGGGGCTTCTGGGTTATCGCAGTCGGCCTGGTCTTGAGGGCCGGAGCCTTCCTTCGCAGCTCGTGGCAGCCGATGCAGGATCGGTGCTCCCCGGGCATGAGGTTGATGAACGTGGGCATGTGCTGCAGGGCCATGTAGTCTTTGTCCAGCGCCTGGAAGAAGATGTTCTTTTTCGCCGGCGCGTTGAAGTACGCCGATCCGTCGGGGTGGACCTTGACCACGCCGTAGACCCGCTTGCGATGGACATCGACATTCATGCCCATGCCGCCGTTGGGGTCAGTCCAGGGCCAGGCCAGGGCGCCCATCACGCGAACGTATTTCACCCGGCCGCGCTCGATGCCGGTCATACCCTCGTAGATATCCTGGATGAAGACCGTGCCAGTCGTTGGCGGCTTCTTGCTGTTGGACTCGACGGCGGCGATCTGTCCGGGCTTGATGCGGGAAAGCAGCGGGACCGGCTGGTAGCAGTTGAAATTCGGGTCACTATAGAGCTTGGCTCGATTGCCCCAGGAGTCCAGCACATAGAGCCCGTAGCGTGAGGCCCTGCTGAGCTGGTGGGAGACCAGGAAGAACTTCTCGGAGAACGGGAACGGGTCCATGAAGACCCCGTGCCTGCTGGAGGGGTATCCCATCGAGTGCGGATATCCGACGGCCGGGGTGATGCAGTTCATCGCCTCGGTTGTGCGACGATTGCGGCGCGAGTCTACGAGAACCACCGAGCCGACGGCGTTGTAGTGATGTCCGCCGCCGATTGTCACTATGCGCTTCGAACCGGGAATCTCTCGCGAGCCGCTCATGCCTGCCGGCCAGACCGTGTTGTTCTTGTATATGTGTTCGACGCCGGTTCCGTCGGGTCGAATCGCCCAGATGCCGGCCCCGTTGCCCAGGCCCTTGTCAACGTACTCCCATCGCGTGTAGAGCACGCGTCCGTCGGAGAGGATCGTCGGAGAGGTTTCATTGACCGGGCTCTTGGAAAGCTGGCGAACGTTCTTGCCGTCGGCGTCCATGATGTACAGCGTCGAAACTCCTGACCCCGCAGCGCAGAAAACGTTATGCATCGCGCGGGTCGAGGTGAACATTATCTTGCCGTTGGGCAGGTAGCACGGGTCCATGTCGTCAAAGAAACGGGCCCCTTTCCGCACCACGTCGCACCGCCTGCCCTCGTCTTCGGCGGCGCTGGTGAAAGTAAGCTGGGTCAGCGAGCCGGGGATCATTTTCCCCGCAGCGGGGTCGAGCTTGATTTCGTACAGTCGGAAGGCGTCGTCGGGCTTCTTCCTGTAGGCGAAGATCAGCCGCCTGGCGTCGAACGACAGGTCGAACCGATCGAACAGTCCGCCTTTAAGCTCCGGCACGAGGTTTGTAACTTTGCCTTCGGCCCCGATCGGCGAAAGGACGCAGATGGCTCCGCCCATTTCCCTGGCGCCCTGGTCGTTGTAGGTATGTCCGTAGTGAGTTGTGTCGGGGCGCTTGAGGAACAACAGTTTCTTACCGTCGAACTTCAGCGCCGGATGGCTCAGCATTGCGTCGCGGCGCATGAGAGTAAGCGAATCGTGCATTTGCTGCAGCTCTTCGGGACCGCCTTCGGCGTTGACCTTGGCCTGAGCGCCTTCGAGTTTCGACAGTTGTTTGAGCCACTCGGCGCCGCCGGGATACCGAGCGCCGTAAGTCGCGGCGGTGTCGGCGATCGCCATACGCAGCGTGGCGGTGTTGACCGCGCCCGGGGCCAGGAACACGTTGCGATAGCGCGGCTCGACCCTTGTCAGGTCGACTGTTCGCAGCGGCGGGCTCCATCCGGCCGGAAGTTTTTCCGGTGCGTCGAGGCGCAGCTCGGCCAGGTTCGGCAGCGGTCCGCTCCGGGCGAACTTCAGCGTGTGCCTGCCTTTGGGGATCGACACCTTCAGAGGCGGAGCCCACAGCGCGTATCTGCTGGACCACGTGGTCAGGATCGGATTCTCGAACGGCGCCGAGCCGAACGTCACGCCGTAGCAGCATTTGCCCAACGGCTTGTTGTCCAGGAACACGTTGACCGGGCGGGCCTTGGCCGCGGCGTATTTAACGTTAAGCAAGTACTCGCCGCTGACCGGAACACTGATATCGTATTCGACGAACACCTGTTTGGCTCCGACCGGTCCGCCGCCGGCGAGCGTGCCGAAGTCGGCGTAATGGTCCGGGTTCGAGTAGATCTCGGCGTTCCCGCGATCGAACGTGCACGCGTCGATCGTAATCGATCCGGGCGGGCGGGGTTTGCGCCTGGGCGGAAGCTCGGCGGGGGCTCGCATCGCCGCGACGTCAATCTTGCTCGATGCGGCCAGCGACTTGCGAAACTCCGCCGGGATGCTCTGGATGTCGCGCACCTTGAACTTCGGCGGACTCCAACTGTCGGGAAACGCTTCATCGGTATCCAGGCGCAACGCAACGAGGTTCGGCATCGGGCCGCGACGGGTGATCTTTATCGTCTTAACGCCTTTAGTGGTCTTCAGGACAACAGTGCTATGTTTCGTCGAAACGGTTTCCCATCGAGCAGCGCTTGACGCGGCGCTGCGTTTGTCGGATTTCGGGGCAAACGTTACGCCGGTGCACGTCTTGGCCTCGTTCCGGGCGTCGAAGAACAGTTCAACCGGACGGGCCTCAGTAGCGGTATAGAGGATATGGATCGTGTACTGGCCGTCAACGGGAATATCGACGTCGTATTCGACTGTCCAGCCCCAGGGCTTCTTCTCGCCGCCGACTACGATCGGCCCGGCGTCGGCGAGCTTGCCCGGATCGGCGTCAATCCGAACGTTTCCGCGAGCGAACGACCAGGCGGGAATCGTCAGCGATCCGGCGTCGGCCTGTATCGCAAGGCCCAGAATCGCCAGTAGAATCAAAGCCAGACGCGATCCGATCTTCATGGCAAATCTCCGTAAAAGACACTGAAACAACAGAATACCATTCTACACGTAACGCGGTGTTTCAGTGAGAATTTCTCTTTTCTGGAATATTCGTAGGCCTTTGTCGTATAACTTCCTAGTCCCTACACAGGAGTCTTTTAATGGCCAAACGGGTATGCGTGTTATGCTTGATGTTACTGGTCCCGGCGACCTCGGCGAGCGCGGGCGGGTACGACTTTTTCGCCCCGGCGCGATACCCCGGAGCCGGCAGGGCGCCAGGCGTCGATCTGTATAAGGTCAACCAGGCCGGCGGGCCGTCCGCCGCGGGCTACCAACGCCGCGTCGTTAACTGGTGGCCTCGCAAGGGCGTCGATATCATCGAAGTCAAAGACGGCATGCCGCTGCGAACCTGGACCATGCGCGACAGGAAGATGGATCCCGACGCCGTCGGCGAGCACCTGATGCTCGGGATCGAGACGCTGACCAGGCGACTGAGCTGGAACTGGAAGCGAGTTGGCAAATTCAAGGCCCGCCTGATCGCCTTCCGGGGGATAGGTAATCGTTACGGCAATCCGTTCGAACCGGGCGAGTATCACTGCCCGGGCGTCGTGCTGCTGCTGGAAGACGGGACTAAGCGATGCTTCACCCGAGGCACGTTCATCGAGGCCGACGAAAAGTACATTCTGGCCCTCTACCTCAAGGAGATGGCCCGCCTCCGCGCCAACGGCCCGAAAGACAAGTTCCAGCTCGTGGAAAACAGGTTAAGCCGCTGGCCCGACAACGCCAAACCGGGCCAGCCCGGGACCATGCGCGTCGAGAGCGAACACATTGTCTGGGTCTCCGGTTCGCAACACGCCCCGAACGAGAAATACAGCCCGTGGGTCGATCGCGACTATCCGGAAAAGGCCCGTCTCTATCGCGAAGGTTCAGTTGCGTTCGGCGAGGACATGTGGTCCTACCACGCATACGCCGGCGTGCTGATGCCGTACTGGGACCGCACCGAACAGCACAAGTATGTCGTAACAGTAGTCGGCACCTACCGTGACGGGCACCAGTGGCTCGGCGGTTACGCCGGCGGCGGATACGGCGGGTGCGGAATTAAATTCGCCGGCGGCGGGCCCTGGGGACTCGTCCTGGCCCACGAATGGGGACACGGACTGCCGATAAGCGCCCCAGTCGGAGCAGGCGGCGGGGAGACAGTCTCGGACGCATGCCAGGCCATATGCGATCCCGCAGCGCCGATGTTCTACCAGAACGCAAAGAGGCCCTGGCGGAACTGCATGCACGAGGGATACGGAACGTGCCTGTTCTACGGGATCATGGGCGACGATCCCAACTGGGGATACGCCATGGCGATCACCCCGCCGGTAGGCGCCGGCGAGAAATCGGTCTTCCACACACTGGCTCGCGTCGGCCGGCAGCGCGGGCTCTTTGAAAACGGCGTCCGCGGCGTCGGCGACATGATGGGCGAATTCGCGGCCCGCCAGGCCGAATTCGACTGCGAAATACGCGAGAACCTGCGGCGCGATCACATCTCGGTCAAGCGCAACTGGCTCGAGGCGGTCGATCGCAAGACCGGTCTGTACCGAATACCGTGGGGCGAGTCGCCGGAAATGTTCGGGGCGAACATAATTCGCCTCGTGTCGAAAAAGGGCGCATCCGAGATTTCCGTAGACTTCCGCGGATTCTACGACCCCGACACCCGCGGCGACTGGCGGGCGTGTATCGTGGTCGTCGGAGCCAATGGAAAAGTTCGCTACTCGCCGCTCTGGAACAAGGGCGTAATGAAGATCGCGATCGGGCCGACAGATCGCCGGTTCTGGCTGACGGTGGCCGCCACTCCCACAGCGCTGCCTACCCCTGAAGGAGGCGGGATCGGAGCCATGCTATACGGGCGCCACGCCTACCGTTATCCGTACGAAGTAAAACTCTCCGGCTGCAAACCGGGCACGCCGCACAACATGCCCGGCGATGTTGACGACTACGGGCTGTCGTATCTCGGGGGCTTTCGGAGCAGGTTCGACGGCGGGGTATGCGTGATCCCGCACCCCGGCGACAGCGCCGAAGCTGCGATCCTGAACAAGGCCGTAGCCCCGCTTCGGGCCCAGATCGATAAGGTCAAAGATGCGGCCAAACGCTTCCTGGCCGAAGACAAGATCGACACGAAACACTACCGCTACCTCCGCCGATTCAAACCGCACCTGGCGTTCCTGGACAACTGCGTAAACTGGATGCTCGACGGGACAAAAGGCTCGCGACATCCCAACGGCGGCGGATGGGTCAGCGCCTCGTCCACAGTGGCGCCGACGGCGTACGTGGCGCCGGATGCGATGGTGCTCTACGGAGCCAAGGTGCTCGACAATGCGGCGATCGAAGATTACGCTGTGATCAAGGGACCCAAAACGGTGGTCTCGGGGCACGCCAAGGTCAGCGGCCAGGCGTATGTCGCAGGCGACGTGAAGATCGGCGGACACGCGCGAGTGGTCCATCCGATCATCTCCGAAGACGTACAGGTAACGCCGAATGAAGTTCCGCTGCGCCCGTTCCAGGAAAAGAATGACGGTAAGAAACTCTGGGCCAACTACTCCATGGACCGCCCCGAAACCCAAGTGCTGGAAGACTGGTTCCGGTACAAGGACAGCCACGGTATCCGCGGGATGTTCTACGTGCTGAGCCTGAACGGGCATCTCTGCGGTAAGCCTGAATTCTTCATCGATGGCGATCGGCGAGGATTCGCTTTCGACGGCAAGACCCAATACGCAGAAGCCTCGCCGCTCCTGGCCGACCTGGGGCAGATCACGATCGATATCGCCGTCAAGTTCGAACGCAGCGGCGCTCAGACGCTCTTTGATTTCGGCAGTTCTCCCGATAACTGTTTTGTGTTGAAAACTGTGCGACACGGCAAGCCGGAGTTAGTCGCGAAGGTAAGCGGTAAGACCGCTGTAACGCTGACAGGCGACAAAGCGGTTTCGCCGAACAAGTGGGTTTCGATCCGCGTGGAAATTGACGGCGACAAGGCGTCGCTCTGGATCGATAATCGAAAAGTCGCACGGAAGGCGTCAAGTTTCCGCCCTGCTGATGCGTATCCCGCCGGAGCCGAAAAACGCAACTTCATCGCCGCCGGCAGAGATGCGACGGGACACTTCAAGGGCAAGCTGGACTACCTGCGCGTCTACCACGCGGTCTTCGATGATTTCGCCAAGGCCCCAGCGCCGCGCCGCCACGCCCCGCGGAAGATCACCAGCGAGTTCATCGAAACCTGCAGCAAACTCTACGAAGGATCGGCCGCCAAACGCTCGGCCGCAATAGACGCCAAACTCAAGCCACAGTACGCCTTCTATGAAGCGATGGCCAAACGCAGAAGCGAACTGCTCAAAGAAATCCAAAGCGCCGACTCGCAAGCCGTCGCCGACGCCAACCGCAAACGCGATGAGATCAACGGGAAACTCAGCCAGCGCACGCGCGAGCTGCGAACCGAGTTCGACAAGCTCCCCGAAACGATCAGGAAACAGGCCGAATACCGCAAGCTCGAAGACCAGGTGCGCAAACTAGACACGCAACGCCGCGAAGCGATAAAACAGTTCGAAGCCAAACACAAAATCGACAAGAACGATCGCAACCAGCGGCGGCGTATTGGCAAGCTGGCCGAACGGGACCCGGCGATCGCGAAACTGGCCCGCGAGATCAACGCCTTGAGAACTCGCGCCAGGTCGCAGCGGCCCAATGCAAGGGCCTACGTCGATCAGCGAACTGTCGAATTGAGACAGCAGGTCACAAGGGCCGGCGTGGCTGTTCAAAACGCGGTCAAACAGAACACGGCCGCCAGGAAGCCCGAGTACGACTGGCTTACGTCGCTGGGCTGGATCGCCTACAGCAGGCATTACAACTATCCGTACAAGTCGTACATGCAAAAGAGAATCGGGAGGACCGTCGGCGGGAAGATCTGCCACGAGAATTTCGGTTCGCTGAAGTCGATCATGAATTTGCAGAACAAGACCCAATGGCGATCGACGTGCGATTGGGAATGGCGGCTGAAAAAGGAACTCGACGGTTCGATCAAGGATCTCCCGCTGATGCGTAAGTGGCTCAATCGCGTGCGAGGGACAGTTAACGGCGAACGACAGGAATAGACATATGAAATCGCGAGTATTTACGTTGGGACTATTGACGCTGTCGTTGGCGTTTGGGCCTTCCGGGACCGGGGCGGCGCCGTCTGTGCGCGTCAAGCTGCTGGTCGACAAGGATTACACCGTTCCGAGCGTTGGGATGAAGATGAAGCTCATCCCGGCCGGTTCGTTTACGATGGGAAGCGCCAAGAGCGAACCGGACCGTCGTGCCGACGAAACCCAGCACAAGACCACTATCAGCAAACCGTTCTACATCGGCGTCTACGAAGTCACGCAGAAGCAGTACTACGACATAGTGCTGCCGAATTTCGATCACGACAGTTGGCAGTACTCCCGCGGCCCGCTCCACGCCGGCGCGGCGTTCTTCTACCGAGCCAGGAAGGCCCGCTACGTTTACGAAGGCGGAAAGCTGAACCTCCAGCATCCGATGGAATGCGTCACGTGGGGCAAGGCGATGGAGTTCTGCAAGCAAATCACCCAACGCGAGCGCAAAGCCGGCCGCCTGCCGAAAGGCTACGTCTACCGCCTGCCGACTGAAGCTCAATGGGAATACGCCTGTCGCGCCGGGACCAACGGTCCGTACAACGTTGACTGCGACGGAAAGAACGCCAAGCAGCTCAAGAGCCCCAGGTACCTCAAGAGCTTCGCCAACGTAGGCGAGGGCAAGCCGATCGACGTAGGCCAAAAAAAGCCCAACGCCTGGGGACTCTACGACATGCACGGAAACGTTTACGAATGGTGCCTCGACTGGTACGCCCCGTACGCCAAAGGCGACGCCAAGGATCCCGCCGGCCCAGCCGACGGCAAGAAGCGCGTCGCTCGCGGGGGGTGTTTCAACGGCACAGCTCCTCACGCCCCGCCTGGAGTAATCGCACGGGCCGACAGCTTTTCCAGCATAGGCCCGTTCCTGCGATCGGCGGCCCGGTCCAGCTTCCACCCCGACGTGAACTTCTACGCCATCCTCGGATTCCGCGTAGTCCTGGCGCCGGAGATCGGTGTGAAATAGCCTTATCTACTTCCCGCTGGACGCGATTTTCCCTTCCAGCGGCGGGAGTCGGAATTCCGGATCGTCTTTGTACTTCAGTTGCTTCTTGCCGCGATAGGTTCCGTAATATGGCGCGTTGGCGTCGATCCAGGTTACTATCCTGACGAACTCGGCCTGGGTGAGTTTGGCTTTGCAGGGGGCTTTTCGGATTCGCCCGACGAGGCTGCTGCGATGCGAACCGCGCGTCAGCGGAGCGGCCGGTCGGAAACCGGCGCGCCCGTAGCGGCAGTCGGCGTAGCTGATCAGCCCCTTGCCGATTATGTTCTCGTAGGAACGATTCCACATGCCCGTCAGTTCGCCTGTCAGCACGAGATTGCCTTTGGGATTCTTCTCGCCATGGCAGCCGACGCAATGCTTGTCGAGAATGGGTTGAATGTCTGAAGCGTAGTGGACCATTCGCGGGCCGGTCTCGCCGGGTTGGGGCTTAAGGCTCTGCGGAGCGTGCTTTATCGCCGTGGGCCTGGTCTTCAGGTTCGGGGCGTTCTTGCGCAACTCGTGACATCCGATGCACGACCTGCTCTCGCCGGGCATGAGGTTTATCAGCGTGGGCATCTGCTGCAAGGCCATGTAGTTCTCGTCCAGCGCGTGGAAGAATACGTTTTCCTCGGCCGGTACTTTGAACAACGCCGAACCGTCTTCGTGGACATTCACCACGCCGTAGACCTTCTTGCGATGCACATCGACATTCATGCCGACAACGTTCATTCCGTGTGCGCCCCAAGGGTACTCCAGAACTCCCATAACTCGCAGGTATTTAACTCTTCCGCGCTTGATGCCGGTCATGCCGCGGTAGATGTCCTGCAGGAACAGTGTGCCGGTCTGCTCTTTCTTTACGCCGGCCAGTTCGACAGGGGCCAGTTGCAGCGGCTTGCGTCGCGGACGGAGCGGGATCGGCTCGAGGCACGACAGCTCCGGATCGGAAATGATCTCCGCACGATTGCCCCATGCGTCCAGCGCGTATATCCCATACTCGGATCCGCGAGGTTTCTTCTTGGGCTTGGCGCCGGTCTTGCTCGCCGGTTTCGGGCCGGTCTTGTGGGCCGCCAGGAAGAACTTCTCCGAGAATGGATACGGGTCCATGAAGAAGCCGAACTTGTGTATCGGGTGTCCCATGCAGGGGTACCCGATCTCGGGAGTCAGGCTGTCCATGGCTTTGGTTCCTCGCTTGCCCAGGCGGGTGTCCAGCAGGATGATCGGACCGACGGCCGTGTTGTGGTGCGTTCCGCCGGTGGTGATGAGCTTCGGGCTTCCGGGAATGCTGCGGACATTGCTCATGCCCGCGGGTCGAACGGTGTTGTTCTTGAACACGTGGTCGTTGCCCGTGCCGTCGGGGCGGATCGACCAGAGGCCCTGTCCGTTGCCCAGGCCCTTGTCTACGTACTCCCATCGCGTGTAGGCGATGCGACCGTCGTGGAGAATCGAAGGAGCCGTTTCGTTGATCGGGCTGGCCGATATGCAGCGAACGTTCTTCCCGTCGGCGTCCATAACGTACAGCGTAGTAACCGTGGACCCCGCGCAGAAGACGTTCCGCTGGCTGCGCGTTGAGGCGAACACGATCTTACCGTCGGGCAGATAACACGGGTCCATATCGTCAACACCGCGATCGACGCCGCGCCCCTGCCAGGCGTGACACTTGATCGCCTCGGCCTCGGCCGCGTCGCTGAAAGTAAGCTGCCTCAGCGAGCCGGGCTTCATCAGGCCGGTCTTCGGGTTGAGCTGGATTTCGTAGATGCGGAAGACCTGGCCTCTCTTGTCCTTCTGGTTCTTGTCTATCTTCTTCTTGTATCCGAAGACCACTCTGGTGGCGTCCCACGACAAATCGAACCGATCGAACAGCCCGCCTTCGAGCTCGGGAATCAGGGGGGTGACCTTCCCGCCGGGAGCGACAGGCGACAGCAGGCAGATGTTCCCGCCGGAGCCTGTAGCGTGTTGATCGGTGTAGGTGTGCCCGTATCCGCCGGAGGTGCGTTTCAGGAACAGCAGCTTATCGAACTTCAGCTCCGGATGCGACGTCATGGCCTCGCGACGCAGTGCGGCCAGCGCTTCGTCGGAATCGGGTTTGGCTTCCAGTGCGCTCAATCGCTTGAGGTATTGCGGCCCGTCGGGATACCGCGATCCGTAGGTCTTGATCGTATCGGCGATCGCCAGCCTCAGGGCTCCGGTGTTGACCGCGTCTGCCGGCAGGAACGCAGTTCGCTGCCTGGCGGGCACCGCGTCAAGATTCTTGACCTTGCGGGCGGCGAGCTTCCAGCCCTTCTCGAACGGTTTGGATGACTCGATTCGGAATTTCACCAGGTGCGGAAGCGGGCCTTTGCGAGCGAACTTCAGCGTGTGCTTGCCCCTGGTGATCGACAGCTTGACTTCTTGTCCGCGTCTGTCGGTGATGGGCTCCCAAATCTTGGCGGCGCTGCTGGATTCCCACGAGAAAATGATCGGGTGCTCGTACGGAGCCGATCCGAACGTAACGCCGCGACACGCCTTGGCCTGGGGCTTACCGTCAACGTAAACGTCCAGCGGTCTGGCGGCCGCAGCGGCGTACTTTACGTAAATCGCATACTCTGCGGTAGCGGGGAAGTCGATTTCGTATTCGATCGATCCGCTGTCGGCCTGGTGCGACTCGCTGCCGATCAGCGGGCCGAAGTTGGCGTACAGTTCCGGGCTGGCGAAGATTCTGGCGTTTCCCCGATCGAACGTCCAGGCGTCGATCTCGAATTGCCCAGCCGGTCTGGGCCTGGCCGCGGGCTTAACCGGAGCCCGCAACGCTACAACGTCTGAACCGCTCCTGTTCGTCAGGGCCTTGCGAAAAGCCTCCGGAACGCTTTCGATATCGCGCGCCTTGAACTTTGGCGGACTCCAGTCATCCGGAAATGCCTCGGCGGTATTCAAACGCAGCGTCACAAAATGCGGAAGCGGTTTGCTGCGTGCGATCTTGACGGTATGGACGCCCTTCTTTGCGATCTTCAGATTGACGAGCCTGCGCCATTGATTCTTGAGCCCGTCCCACGTGGCGCCGCTGCTGTTGGACGTAAGTTCGCCGCCTGCTGCGGCGAATGTCACTTCCTCGCAGCACTTGCCCAGGTTCCGCGAACCGAAGAAGACTTCGACCGGTCTGGCGTCAGCGGCCGCGTACAAGATCTCCAGCGTGTAGTCGCCTTTTACCGGGAAGTTGACGTCATATTCGACAGTCCATCCCCAGGGCTTTTCCGCGCCGGGGACAACGATCGGTCCGGCGTCGGCATATTTGCCCGGATCAGCGTCGATCTGTACGTTTCCGCGCGAATACGCCCAGGCGGGAATGACCAGCGATCCGGCATTAGCTCGAACCGGCGCCAGCACCGCGGCGCACGCTACGAGAATTACCAGCAACATAGACCGTCGAAACATCGACGGCGAGCAAGATTCGATTCTCATTGAAACTCTCCTGACAGAACGCAGAAGCGGAGTTAGTTTTCTTGGCGATTCGAAGGGCTATTTATCACCCATAACCATCTTACCATACAACGGCGGCGGTCGGAAATCGGGGGCGTCTTTGTCTTTGAGGTCGCGCGTGCCGCGATAGGTTACGTAGAACGGGGCGTTGGCGTCCATCCAGGTCACCATGCGAATGAACTCTTCGCGCGAGAGTTTCCCCTTGCACGGGTCCTTGCTCATCTTCTCGACTATTCTACTGAGGTGCGATCCGTAGCTCAGCGGCGGCTGGGGGACGTACTGCGATCGGCCGAACCCGCAGTTCCTTACGCTGATCAGGCCCTTGCCGACAATCTGTTCGTACGATTTGCACCAGTCGTTTGTCGGCTCGCCGGTCAGGTTGAGTCGCCCCTTGGGCTTGTCGCCGGAGTGGCATTTGACGCAATGCTTGTCGAGCGTAGCCTGAATATCCGTAGCGTAGTGGACCATGTACGGGCCCTTGGTTCCCGGTTGCGGCGTGATCGACTGGATAGGATGGGCCGTAGCCATCGGGCGCTTTCGCGTGGCGCGCGGGGCCTGCTTGCGATGCTCGTGGCATCCGACACACGATCGCTTCTCGCCGGGACGCATGTTTATGAACGTCGGCATGTGCTGGAGTTGCATGTAGTTTTCATCGAGGGCCTGGAACAGTATGTTCTGCATAGCCGGCACCTTGAAGTGAGCCGATCCGTCTTCGTGGACCTTCACCACACCGTAGACCTTCTTGCGATGGACCGCGCCAGGCAGCCCGATCCGGAATATCCCTCGCTCGTCCCAGGGCCAGGGGAGCACGCCCATTACGCGGATGTACTTTACTCTGCCCTTTTCGATGCCCGTCATGCCGTCGTATACGTCCTGGACGAACATCGTGCAGGTCATGTCGGTCTTCTTACCGACTTTCGCCAGCTCGACCGGGGCGACGTTGACCGGTTTCGATCGCGGTCGGAGCGGGGTGGGCTGGAAGCATGAAATCTCCGGATCGCCGTAGAGCATCGCCCGGTTGCCCCAGGCGTCCAGGGCGTAGATGCCGTATTTGGGCTTGTCCTTCTTGTACCGCGAACCGGGCACGTGCGAGACTAGGAAGAACTTCTCGGAAAACGGGTATGGCGTAAGGAAGTAACCCATGTGCCATATCGAATGGTACATGCAGGGGTACGCAAGCTCCGGCGTGATCGAGGTCATCGCAGCCGTCGTTCGGCGCGTGGTGCGATTGTCGATGAGTATCACCGCGCCGCCCTGCCGGCCGCAATGCGGATTGGCCACAGTCACGATCCGCCGGCTGTTGGGGATGCTGCGAGGATGCATCATGCCCGAGGGGCGCATAGTCGAGTTCTTGTAAACGTGGTCCACGCCGCTGCCGTCGGGTCGCACCGACCAGAGGGCCTGACCGTTGCCTAAGCCCTTGTCGAGATACTCCCAACGCGTGTAGACGATCCGCCCGTCGTCCATTACAGACGGGCCCATTTCCGTCAGCGGGCCCTGGGAGATGCAGCGTATGTTCTTTCCATCGCCATCCATCACGTGCAGGCTGCTGACCGTCGTGGTGAAGCAGAATACGTTTCGCTGCGAACGGGCCGACATGAACGCGATGTTCCCATTGGGCAGGTAGACCGGATCGGTGTCGTGGAAGCCCTGGCCCACGACGCCGCGTCCGCCGCCGTTGGCGTGAATATCGAAATGCCTCTTGATCGCGGCGAACTCGTCGGCGCCGTCGAACGTGAGCTGCCTTAGAGACCCCGGGACTGTCGTTCCGGTCTTCGGATCCAGGCGGATCTCGTAGATTCGGAACGGGTTGTGCCCGCTGTGTTTGGACTTTTTGGCTTTGGGATCCTTCTCTGGCGGTTTCTTTTTGTAGCAGAAGACCACTTTCGTCGCGTCGTAGGACAGGTCGAACCGCCCGAACAGTCCGCCGTCGAGCTGCGGGACCAGGGAGGTGACTTTACCGTCCGGCCGCACCGGCGAGAGCATGCAGAGGCTGCCGCCCATCTTCGAATTGTGCTGATCTTCGTATATGTGTCCGGTATATGGTTGGCGCTTAATGAACAGCAGCTTGTCGAACTTCAGCAGCGGATGGGCCAGGAGCGCATCGCTGCGAAGCGATTTCAGAGCCTGCTGGGTCTTGCCAGTCTCCTCGGGCGCAAGGTTCTCTTCGCCGGCCCATACTCGCGAGCCCTTGAAACCCTTGCCCTGCAGGCCAAGCGTAAGCGTGCGTGGTTTCGTCGCCAGGGCTGACAGGCGTTTGAGGTAGTCTTGTCCGCCGGGGTACTTGGCGCCGTAAAGATGGATCGTGTCTTCGATCGCCAGCTTCAACGCGCCGATATTCACGCCGTCGGGCGGCAGGAAAACACTGCGGTCCTTTACCGGTACTTTGGCCAGATGTCGCATTTGTCGATCTGGCTGCTTGTAGCCCTTTTCGAACCCATTGGCTGAATCGAGCCGCAGCGCCGAGAGGTTCGGAAACGCGCCGTCGCGAGTGAGTTTCAGCGTGTGCTTGCCCTTGGGAACCTGCATTGTCACCAGATCGTCGGTGCACCAGACCGCCTCCCAGCTTTCGCCGGTTGTCACTACCGGTCGAACTCTCGGCGGTGACAGGAACGTGACGCTGTTGCAAGTGCGGCCGGCGTGCTTTCCGTCCAGGAAGACCTCCAGCGGTCTGGCCTGGGGCGAGGCGTATCGCAAGTGCAGCGTGTAGTCGCCGGCGACGGGGAAATCGATGTCATATTCGACTGTGGTCCGCCCGGTTGATCCGTCGGCCGAGCCTATGATCGGTCCGGCGTTGGCGTATTTGTCCGGGCTGGCGTAGATCACCACATTGCCCCGATCGAACGTGCATGCCGGAATGTTCAACTTGCCTTTGGATCGGGGGCGCGGCGCGAGCTT